>CAZYCD010000065.1:0-21171 GCA_964645345.1 uncultured Micromonosporaceae bacterium | reverse complement strand
ACCAGGGCCGCCAGGCCGCGACGATGCCGGGCAGGCTGAGGGTACCGGCGGCCATGGCCACGCTCGCCGCGGCCAGCACGAACGGCAGCTCGTACCCGAGCAGCTGGGCCGCCGCGCGGAGCCCGCCGAGCAGCGAGTACTTGTTGGCGCTGGACCAGGCCGCCATGAGTACCGCGACCACGCCCACGCCGACGACGGCCAGCACCAGGAACAGCCCGATGTCCAGCGGCTGGCCGACCAGCCAGTCGCGGGGGCCGAGCGGAATGAACAGCAGGGCCACCAGATAGGGCACCAGGGCAACGACCGGCGCGATCCGGAACACCGCGCGGTCGGCGGAGTGCGGGGTGACGTCCTCCTTCTGCACGAACTTGACCCCGTCGGCGACGAGTTGGGCCCAGCCGTGGAAGGCGCCCGCGTACATGGGGCCCAGGCGGCCCTGCATGTGCGCCATCACCTTGTGCTCGGCCTGGCCGACGAGCAGCGGCAGGGTAAGGAAGGCGACCACCACGCCGAGTACGCGGACGAGCACGTCAAGCCAGAGCGGCATCCGGCCCCCGTTCAGCGCCCGGTCCCTGTTCAGCGGCCGGCCCCCGTTCAGCGGCCGGCCCCCACTCGCCCGGCGCCGGTACCCCCGGCGGGCGCATCGGCGCCCGGCGGGCCGCGTTCGGGTCGTGCGACTCGCCCGGCTCCTTCGCGCCCGGCCAGGCCTTCGCCACCCGGGCCGCCAGGATGAACTCCTTGCGCAGCGGGTACCCCTCGAACTGCGGCGGCAGCAGCAGCGGCGCCAGCTCGCCCGGGTGGCCCGGGAAGTCGACCCCGAACATCTCGTGGGTCTCCCGCTCGTGCCAGGCCGCCCCGGCAAACGTGTCCACGATGGACGGTACGGAGGGCCTGGCGCGCGGCGCCAGGGTGCGCAGCAGGATGCCGGACCGGTGCCGCACCGACCAGAGGTGGGCGACCACCCGGAACCCGTCGGCCTCCTCGTCGACGGCCGACAGCCAGTCCAGGAAGTCGTAGCCGAACTCGTCCCGGGCGGCACGGACCGCGGAGGCCCACTGCTCGACCGGTACGTCCACGGTCAGCCTGGACCAGACGCCGCCCTCCGACGTCGAGGCCGCGCCGCCGAGCCGGGTACCAACCTCATCCGGCGTCATGGGTGGGATCGTAGTCGCGCCACCGCGTGACGCCAGGCCTTACGCTCCCCGCATGGGCCGCGAGCTGAGCGCGGACGAGGGCAGGGCGCTGGCCGGCCTTGCCGTGCTGGCGGTCGCCGCCAAGCTGCGCGGCGAACCGCCGGACGGCCGCCCGCCCGCCTTACCCCGGCTGCGCGCCCGCGGGGCCAGCTTCGTCACCCTGGAGGCCGGCGGCCGGCTGCGCGGCTGCATCGGTACCCTGCACCCGGCCCGCCCCCTGTACCTCGACGTCGCCCGCAACGCGCGCCGCGCGGCCGAGGACCCCCGGCTCCCCCCGGTCACCGCCGAGGACTGGCCCGACCTGGACGTGTCCGTATCGGTGCTGACCGAGCCCCGGCCGATGGCCGCGGTGGACCCGGCGGCGCTCGCCGCCGCGCTACGGCCCGGGATCGACGGGCTGATCCTGGAGGACGGCCGGCGCCGCGCGACCTTCCTACCGAAGGTCTGGCACAAGCTGCCCGAACCGGCGGACTTCGTCCGGGCGCTGCTGGACAAGGGCGGCTGGCCGGGGCGGGGCTGGCCGGCGGGGATCCGGGCGGCCCGGTACACCAGCGAGGACTTCACCGACCGGGGGCCACGCGATCCGCTGGCGAAGCCCATAGAGTGACCGTCATGCACCCGCTGATCCAGGAGGCGATGAAGAAGGCCGCGGTGGCGTGGCTGACCGCGCCCGGGGTCGCCGGCGGGTACGCGGTGTGGTGCCTGTGGATCGAGGACGGGATGTACCTGGTGACCGGGGACGGCGAGCAGCCGGCGCCCGGGCTGGCCGGGGCGGGCACGGTGGACGTGTCGGTGCGCGGCGACCACGGCGGCCGGATCCTCACGTGGCCGGCCTCGGTGACCCGGATCGAGCCGGGCGGCCCCGAGTGGGACGCGGTCGCGCCGCAGCTCGCGGCGAAGCGCCTCAATGCGCCGGGTTCGACCGACGAGACGGTGGCCCGGTGGGCGGCGGCGTGCCGGGTGTACCGGCTGGCGCCGGTCGCCGACCCGGTGGAGGCCGGCCCGACCCTGTCGCACGCGTCCGGCGCCGAGCCGCCCCGGCCCACGCCGGCCGCGAGCCACACCCCGAAGCCGTTCCGCCTGCACCGGGTGCGCGGCGCCCGCTGACGCCGTCCGCCCCGCCCCGGCAGCCCCTGGCGGGACGGCCTGGCAGCTAGCCCACGAAGGGCGGGACGGCGATCTCGCCCGCCGCGATCGGTACCACGTGACCGGTGACGGTGGTGGACACGGCCACCCCGTCGCGGGCGGTGACCGCGCAGTCCATTGTGGATGGACGATGCATCTCGGCGCCCTGCGTGACCGTGTACCGCGACTGCCCGTCGGGCGGTAGGAGGCCGGACGCCACCAACCACACGCCGAACGCCAGCGCCGCCGAGCCGGTGGCGGGGTCCTCCGGTACCCCGAGCCCCGGTACGAACACCCTGGTGTGCGCCACCCGGGTCGACGGGTTCCAGGAGAACACGCTGACCTGGGTCACCCCGGTCGCCTTCGCGGCCGAGGCGTCCCCTGCGCTGCGGACCACCGCGTCCGGTACCACCGACAGGAATGGGAACGGCAGGCCGACGCTGGCGAACCGGGGTGCCGGACCGGCGAAGTCGTCCGCGGTCAGCCCGGCGACGGCCAGCAGGTTGGTGGGGTCCAGCGGTTCGCCGACGGTCGGGGTAGCGCCGGTGAGGGTGGCCCGCCCGTCGCCGTGTACCCGGATCGGCAGCAGCCCCGCACCGCACTCCTGTACCAGGACACCGGCGCCGGTACCCCGGCGGCGGCCGACCGTGACCGCGCTGCCGACGCTCGGGTGGCCGGCGAACGGCAGTTCGTCGGCCGGCGTGAAGATGCGTGCGCGGTAGGCTGCCTCGTCGGTGGTGGTCGGCAGCACGAACACCGTCTCGGAGAGGTTGAACTCCCTGGCCAGCGCCTGCATCTGCTCGGTGGCCAGGGACTCGGCCTCGAACACCACGGCCAGGGGGTTGCCGGTGAAGGGCCGATCTGTGAAGACATCCACGATCTCGTACGGCAGCCTCAGCACGCCGTCACCATACCCGCCATTTAGGCTGGACAGGTGAGCACGGCGACCAGGGTTTACGTCGCCCGCCTCGCCGGCCTGGCAGTCTTCGATCCCAACGGTGACCAGGTGGGGCGCGTGCGGGACGCGGTGGCCCGTATCCGCAGCAGCGCCCAGCCGGCCAGGGTCGTCGGGCTGGTCGCCGAGGTACCGATGCGCCGGCGCATCTTCCTGCCGATCGGCCGGATCACCGCGATCGAGCCGGACTCGGTGGTGCTCAACACGGGCACACTCAACCTGCGCCGGTTCGAGAAGCGGCCGGGTGAGGTGCTGGTACTCGCCGAGCTGCTCGACCGCCGGGTGACCGTCGCGCCGACCGGCCGGGCCGGCGTCGTGGTGGACGTGGCCATGGAGGCGGACCGCACCGGCGAATGGGCGCTGACCAGGGTCGCGGTACGGGAGACGACCGGCCGGCTGGGCCGGCGCGGGCACCTGCACCAGCTCGAGTGGGCCGAGGCCACCGGGCTGATCGCGATGGCCGATCACCAGGGCACCGCCAACCTGCTGGCGGTACTGGACAACATGCGCCCCGCCGACCTGGCCAACGCGCTGCAGGACCTGTCGGACAGCCGCCGGGTGGAGGTGGCCGCCGCGCTGGACGACGAGCGGCTGGCCGACGTGCTGCAGGAGCTGCCCGAGCATGACCAAGTGGAGATCATCGCGGCGCTGGAGCCGGAGCGGGCCGCCGACGTGCTGGAGGAGATGGATCCGGACGACGCCGCCGACCTGCTGACCGAGCTGCCCAAGCCGGAGCAGGAGGTGCTGCTCGACCTGATGCAGCCGGACGAGGCCGACCCGGTCCGCCGCCTGCTGCACTACCAGCCCGGTACCGCGGGCAGCGTGATGACCTCCGAGCCGATCGTGCTCACCCCGGACGCGACGGTCGCCGAGGCGCTAGCCCGGATCCGGGAGCCGCAGCTGTCACCGGCGGTCGCCGCCCAGGTGTTCGTCGCCCGAGCGCCAATGGCTACGCCCACCGGCCGGTACCTGGGGATGGTGCACTTCCAGCGGCTGCTGCGCGAGCCGCCGGCCGCCCTGCTGGGCGGCGTCCTGGAGACCGACATCGACCCGCTCGACCCGGACACGCCGCTTCCGGAGATCACCCGCAGGATGGCCACCTACAACCTGGTGGCCATCGCGGTCGTCGACGCCAACGACCGCCTGGTTGGCGCCGTCACCGTGGACGACGTGCTGGACCACCTGCTGCCCACCGACTGGCGCGACCGCGACCAGGACCTGCCGCTGCGGAGCGGGCATGGCTGAGGTCAGGCGGACCCGGCGGGAAGTCCGGCTCGACCAGCCGCGCGAGCCGGGGCGGCTGACCCTGCCCCGGGTGGACGCGGAGGCGTTCGGCCAGTGGTCGGAGGCGATCGCCCGGTTCCTGGGTACCGCCAAGTTCCTGGTCTACATGACCGTGGTGATCGTGTTCTGGATCGGCTGGAACACGCTGGCACCGCGCGGCACGCAGTTCGACCCGTACACCTTCACGTTCCTCACCCTGGTCCTGTCCCTCCAGGCCAGCTACGCCGCGCCCCTGATCCTGCTCGCCCAGAACCGGCAGGCCGACCGGGACAAGATCGCGCTTGAGGAGGACCGGCGCCGGGCCGCGGCGCAGAAGGCGGACACGGAGTACCTGGCCAGGGAGATCGCCGCGCTGCGAATCGCGCTGGGCGAGGTCGCCACCCGGGACTTCGTCCGCTCCGAGCTGATCCGGCTGGTCGAGGAGCTGGACGAGTCGGCCCAGCGGCGGGTCAAGGCCGACCGCAAGGAGATGCGCCGGGAGGTCCGCAAGGCGACCCGGCGGCCGGATCAGGACCTCGCCGAGCCGTTCGACGAGGTGGACGGGGATGCTGACCTCGCTCACACCCAGCCGCCGCACGGGGGGCCGGGCCGGCCGCGGACGTAGCATGGTCGGCATGTCTGCACCGGCCACGTCCCTTGAATCCGCAATCCAGGCGGCCCTCGCGACAGTGCAGGACCCGGAGATCCGGCGACCGATCACCGATCTCGGCATGGTCCGGGCGGTTGAGGTCGACGACGCCGGCCGCGCCTCGATCGGCATCCTGCTGACCGTCGCCGCCTGCCCGCTGCGGGACAAGCTGCGCGAGGACATCACCGCGGCGGTGGCGGCGGTGCCGGGAATCTCCGCGGTGGAGATCGACTTCGGCGCGATGACCGCCGAACAGCGTCAGGCCCTGCAGGCCACGCTGCGCGGCCCCGCCGCGGCGGAGCCGGTCATCCCGTTCGCCCAGCCGGGCTCGCGCACCAGGGTGTACGCGGTGGCCAGCGGCAAGGGCGGCGTCGGCAAGTCCAGCGTCACGGTCAACCTGGCGGCCGCCCTGGCCGCGCGCGGGCTGTCCGTCGGCGTGATCGACGCGGACATCTACGGGCACTCGGTACCCCGGATGCTCGGCATCACCGCCCGACCGACCCAGGTCGAGGACATGATCATGCCGCCCGAGGCGTACGGCGTGAAGGTCATCTCGATCGGGATGTTCACCCAGGGCAATGCCGCCGTGGTCTGGCGGGGCCCGATGCTGCACCGGGCGCTGCAACAGTTCCTCGCCGACGTCTACTGGGGCGACCTCGACGTGCTGCTGCTGGATCTGCCGCCCGGTACCGGCGATGTCGCCATCTCGCTGGCCCAGCTGCTGCCCGGCGCCGAGATCCTGGTGGTCACCACGCCGCAGACCGCGGCCGCGGAGGTCGCGGAACGGGCCGGCGCGATCGCTCTGCAGACCCACCAGCGGCTGGTCGGCGTGGTGGAGAACATGTCCTGGCTCACGCTGCCCGACGGCTCCCGGATGGAGATCTTCGGGACCGGCGGCGGCGCGACCGTGGCCGAGTCGCTGACCCGGCTGACCGGGGCACCGGTACCGCTGCTGGGGCAGATCCCCCTGGAGACCCGGGTACGGGAGGCCGGCGACGACGGACGGCCGATCGTCCTCGCGGCCCCGGACGCGCCGGCGGCCGAGGCGCTGGCCTCGGTGGCCGGGAAGCTCGCGGTGCGCCGGGAGTCGCTGGCCGGCAAGCCGCTGGGGCTACGGCCCGCCGGGCGGGGCTGACCCGGGCCGCGCGGGCGCTGCCGGGCCTCCGGCCTGGCCCTCAGGTGGCGTCGGCGTCCAGGGCCGGTCGGGCCGGCGCGGCGACCGCGCCCGGGGCGGCAGCGGTGACCGGCTTGTGCACCGAGTCGGCGACCGACTGCAGCTCGTTCTGCACGCCCGTCAGGTCACCCTTGACATCCTGGAACAAGTCCTCCAACGGCTTGCGCAGGGCGCGCTCGTCATCCTCGCTGAGCAGGTGCTTGCGGATCAGCGCCTTCGGGTTGAGGTCCTCGAGCTGGATGTCGGTGCCCAACTCGCGGCTCAGGTCCCCGGTCGCGTTGCGCGCCATGTCGCGCAGCGTCCGCAGCATCTTCACGCCGTCGGCGATCGCCTTGGGCAGCTTGTCCGGCCCGAAGATGAAGATGCCGAGCAGCACGAGAACGATCAGCTTCCAGCCGTCGAGGTTCTCCAACCCGAACAATCCGGCCGCCCTCCCTTCACCGAGCCCGCAAACAGCCTACGCATCTCCACCGCCTGTCGGCGAGGGCCCGTACGGGTCAGTTCGTGGCCGCGTCCAAGGTCACCTGCACCGTGTGCGGTCCACCGCCACGCTGGTAGATCACGGTCACCGACTGCCCCGGCGGGTACTTGCGCACCAGCGCGATCAGGTCGGCCGGCTGGTCCAATGGGCGGCCGTTGATCCTGGTCAGAATGTCCCCGGCCTTGATTCCCGCATGGTCGGCCGGGCCGCCCGCACTCACCGTGGACACCTCGACCCCGCCGTTCGGGTTCTGGTACGAGTTGGACAGTTCGGCCCCAATCACCGTACGCCGGGCCTTGCCCGTGTCGATGATGTCCTGCGCGATGCGCTTGGCCTGGTTGATCGGGATGGCGAAGGCGAGCCCGATGTTGCCCGCGGTGTCCGAATCCGAGGCGAGTGAGCGGATCACCGAGTTGATGCCGATCACCCGGCCGGCCGCGTCGACCAGCGGGCCGCCCGAGTTGCCGTGGTTGACCGCCGCGTCGGTCTGGATCGCCGCGTAGTACCGCGTCGGGCCGCCTGGCTCGTCCGCCTCGATGGTCCGGTCCAGGGCGCTGACGATGCCCGAGGTCACCGTGTTGGTCAGCGCCAGCGGCGAGCCCATGGCCAGTACGGGGTCGCCCACGGCGATTTGGTCGGAGTCGCCGAACTGCACCGGCGGCAGCCCGGTCTTGTCCAGCTTCAGGACGGCCACGTCCGACTCCTGGTCGACGCCGACCAACTTGGCGGAGATCGTGGTGTCGTCGCTGAAGGTCACCGTGGTGGCTCCGTGCTGCCCCTCGACCACGTGGTCGTTGGTGATCACGTAGCCGTCCGAGGAGACGATGAAGCCGGAGCCCAGACTGAAACCGTTGTCGGTACCGACCTTGACGGTCACCACACTCGGCAGCACCCGGCTGGCCACGCCGGCCAGCGAGTCGGGCGGCCGTACCGCCATCGACGCCGGGGTACCGTTTCCGCCACCGCCCAGTACGGTGTGCGCGCCAGCCAGGTTGCCCCGGCTGGCGAAGACGAAGCCCAGCGCGCCGCCCAGCCCGCCGGCCAGCAACGCGGTGATCGCCGCGACCAGGAACACCAGGCCCAGCCCGCGGCGGGGCGCGGCGGCCGGGTCGGCGATCGGCTCCAGCGGCGGCCCGGACGAACCGACGGACGGCCGGATCACCACGGCGGACGGTGCCTCCGGGTCCCGCCAGGGATCGCCCAGCGCGTCGGTCCACCACGGCGACCGGGCGCCGCCGAGGCCGCCGTTCGACCCGCGGTTGCCGTTGCCGCCCGCCGGGATGCCGACGGGGCCGCCCGGGCCGCCGCCGGCCAGACCGGTCGCGCTGCTCGTACTGGTGGCGTGCGCGCCCGGCGCACCGTGCCAGCCGGCGCCGTCAGGCTGCCGCCAGGCCGAACCGTCCGTCACGATCGGCACCTCTCCTGTCCGTCCCGATCCAGCATCCCACGAACGTTCCGGCAACAGGCCGCCGCCGGCACTCTCCGCTGGCGGCTCGGGCGGCTTAGTCTCTAACCCGTCCACCCCTGCCTCCGGGAGGTGCCCGATCGCCCCCGCCGCCAACCCCGCCGCCGCACGGGCCGCCGACTTCATCGACGGGTACCTGCCGGAGGACGCCGCCCTGCAGGTGGCCCGTTCCCTGGCACACGAGGTCGGGCTGCGCCCGGTCCCGTCCGGTACCGGCGCGGCCCTGCGGCTGCTGGCCGCCGCGGGCGCGGCGAAGGCGGTCGTGGAGATCGGCACGGGTACCGGCGTCAGCGGCCTGTGGCTGCTGCGCGGCATGCGGAGCGACGGGATCCTCACCACGATCGACGTGGAGCCGGAGTATCAGCGGATGGCCCGGCGGATCTTCGCCGAGGCGGGGTACCAGCCCTCCCGTACCCGCATCATCACCGGTCGCGCGCTGGACGTCCTGCCCCGGCTGGCGGACGGGGTCTACGACCTGCTGTTCGTCGACGGCGACCCCGACGAGTACGCGGCCTGCGTCGCCGCCGCGGCGCGGCTGCTGCGCCCCGGCGGCGTGCTGGCCGTCAACGGGGTGCTGGCCGGTGGGCGGGTGGCCGACCCGGCCGCGCGCGACCCGCAGACCGTGGTGGTGCGGGAGCTGCTGAAGTCGGTACGCGAGGCCCAGGAGTGGCTGCCCTCGCTGCTGCCGGTGGGCGACGGCCTGCTCGCCGCCGTCCGCCGCTGAGCCGCTAGTCCGCGATTGTCTCCAGCCAGCGCAGCAGGGTGCGTACCCCCCAGCCCGTCGCGCCCTTGACCAGCTCCCCGTCCGAGCTGTCCGCCCAGGACGGTGCGGACATGTCCAGGTGGGCCCAGCGGTCCCGCGCCGTGCCCGTGAACTCCCGCAGGTAGAGCGCGGCGGTCACCGAGCCGGCCCCGCCCTCGGTGGAGTTGACCAGGTCGGCCATGTCGCTGCCGAGCATCTCCAGGTAGTCCTCGTGCAGTGGCATCCGCCACACGTTCTCCCCGGCGCTGGCGGCCGCCGCCGCGAGTTCGCCCGCGAGCGCGTCGTTGTCGCTGTACAGCGCGGCGGTGCGCTTGCCGAGAGCGACCGCGTTCGCGCCGGTCAGGGTCGCCAGGTCGACGAGCATGTCCGGGGCGAGCCGGCGGGCCGCGTAGGCGAGCACGTCGGCGAGGACCACCCGGCCCTCCGCGTCGGTGTTGAGGATCTCGCTGGTCTTGCCGCCGTAGTGGGTCACCACATCACCCGGGCGGAACGCGCCGGCACCGATCATGTTCTCCGCCATCGGGGCCAGCGCCGTCACCCGCACCGGCAGCCCCATCGCGGCCGCGCCGAGCGTCGCCGCGATCACCGCGGCCGCGCCGCCCATGTCCTTGCGCATCAGCTTCATCGCGTCGCGCGGCTTGATGCTGATCCCGCCGCTGTCGAAGGTGATGCCCTTGCCGACGAGGACCACGTGCCGCCGCGCGTCCCTCGGTCGCCAGCCCAGCTCCACCAGGCGCGGGCCGCGCGAGGATCCCGCGCCGACCGCGAGGATCCCGCCGAAGCCCTCGGCCGCCAGCTCCTGTGGCTCCCGTACCCGCACTTTCAGCCCCGGTACCCGGCTGGCCTGGCGGACGACCCGGCCGGCGAACCAGGCCGGACTCTTGTCCTGGCTGGGCATGTTTGTCAGGTCACGGGCCAGGTAGGTGGCCTCGGCGACCGCCCGGGCCCGGTCCAGGGCGGGTTCGAGCCGGTCCGGCTGCGCCGCCAGCAGGGTCACCCGGCGCAGCTGCGGATCGCTCGGGCGGGCAGCGCCCAGCCGGAACCGGTACGCCGCGAGGAGCAGTCCCTCGGCCAGTCCGCGTACCGCGTCGGGGTCGACGTCGTCGGGTAGTGCGACGGTCAGCGTCCGGTCCTGGGCCGCGGACCGGGCCAGGGCGGCGCCGGCGGACCGCCAGGCGGCCGGGGTGCCCTGGTCCCCGACCCCCACCAGCAGCAGCCGGCGCGGCCGGCCGAGGGGCCGGGGCAGGACATGTACGGTGCCGGCCGACAGGCGCTGGCCGGGGCCGGCTCCGCGGGCGTCGCCGGCCGACCCGGCCTGCTCGAGGAGCGCGGCAATCTCGGCCTCGACGTCCCCGCCGAGCGGCGAGCGCGCGGGCAGCGGGCCGTCCGGGCCGACTGGCAATGCGAGTACCTCGGCCGCGCCGCGCGCCGAGGAGAATCCGATGGTCAGCACTCCGGGTTCAGCCGGCGGCGGCCTTCAGTGCGTCGCCGAGCGCATTGGCCTCGTCGGGGGTCATCTCGACGACGAGCCGGCCACCACCCTCCAGCGGGACCCGCATGACAATGCCACGGCCCTCCTTGGTGACCTCCAGCGGACCGTCGCCCGTCCGCGGCTTCATCGCCGCCATCTCGTCTCCCCTCACCTTTCCGCAGGTCGAAGCAGCTCCTTCGACCCCTTGGTCGGTGGCACCCGCGGCCCAGGCGGCCACCCAGGACTGTACCGACAGATGATTTTCCCTGATGAAGGTCGCCAGACCCAAACCGCCTCCGGATAGGTATGACACTGACCTTCCCCGGAGTCCGAGAAACTGTCACAATGGGCGGCATTTCCGCCGGCCCACGGCGTGAGGCGGATCACGGGAGAGTGGGGGCTCCAGCATGCAAGCCAGGTCGGCGCTCTTCGACCTTTACGGGGACTACCTGCGTCCCCGCGGCGGCCGCGCGCCCGTCGCCGCGCTGGTTCGGCTGCTCGCACCGTTGGGCATCGCGGCGCCCGCGGTACGCACGGCGGTGTCGCGCATGGTGCGCCAAGGTTGGCTGCACCCGCTGCGGCTGTCCAGCGGGCCGGGGTACCTGCTGACGCCCAAGGGTGCCCGGCGGATGGACGAGGCGGCGGCCCGGATCTACCGCACGGCCCGCGTGGACTGGGACGGCAGCTTCGACCTGGTCGTCATCGAATCACCCGCGCAGCGGGGCGACCGCGCGCGGATCGCGGGCAACCTGGCGTTTCTCGGGTACGGCGGCATCGACGACTCGACCTGGGTCGCGACCAGGGCGGCCGACGAGGTGGAGAGCCTGCTGGACGAGTCGGGGCTGCGGTACGAGCGGTTCACGGCGACGCACACCGGGGGTACCGTCGGCGCGATCGCGATGGTGCGGCGGGCCTGGAACCTCGACCAGATCGGCAGCGCCTACGAGCGGTTCGTCCGCGAGCAGCGCCCGGTGGTTGCCGGGGTTGCCGAGGACAGCACGGACGAGGAGTGCTACGCGGCGCGCTTCCGGCTGGTACACGCCTGGCGGACGTTCCTGTTCAGCGACCCGCAGCTGCCCGAGGCGCTGCTGCCGCCGCGCTGGCCGGGTACCGCCGCGGCGGCCTTCTTCGACCGGCACGCGGGACGGCTGCGGCCGGCCGCCGACCGGTACGTCGACCTGTGTCTGGAACAATCCAGCCGTAGCCTGGCCGCCCGCCACCTGCCGCGTACCCCGATGAAAGGCGTCGCCCATGAGCCCGGCCGATGAGTTGCTGATCGAGCGGGACGGCGCCGTGGCTACCGTGACGCTCAACCGGCCCGACTCGCTCAACTCGCTCAACCGCTCGCTGAAGGAGTCGCTGCGCGATGCGCTGGCCGAGCTGGACGGCGACTCCTCCTGCCGTGCGGTGGTGCTGGCCGGCAGCGGCCGCTCCTTCTGCGTAGGGCAGGACCTGCGCGAGCATGTCGGGACGCTGGAGTCCACCACCACCGACCCGTTGGCCACCGTCCGCGAGCACTACAACCCGATCGCGACCAGGCTGGCCACGCTGGGCAAGCCGGTGGTCGCGGCGGTGCGCGGCAGCGCGGCCGGGGCGGGCGCCTCGCTGGCCATGCTCGCCGACTTCCGCATCGGCGGTCCGGGCACGAGCTTCCTGATGGCGTTCGCCCGGGTCGGGCTCGCGGCCGATACCGGCGCGTCCTGGTCGCTGCCCCGGCTGGTCGGCCACGCCAAGGCCGTCGAACTGCTGCTGCTGGCCCAGCCGGTACCGGCGGACGAGGCGCACCGGCTCGGCCTGCTGACCACCCTGGTCGAGGATGACGAGGAGGTCCTGCCGGCGGCACACGCGCTGGCCGCACGCCTCGCCGAGGGGCCTACCGCGGCCTACGCGGCGATCAAGCGGGAGCTTGCCGTCGGCTCCGGTGGCAGCCTCGCCGACACCCTCGCCGCCGAGTACGAGGCACAGACCAGGGCGGGTGCGACCGCCGACCACCGGGCGGCGACGTACGCCTTCGTGGCCAAGCAGCGCCCGACGTTCAGCGGTAGCTGAGGCTGACCGGCCCCGTATCTATCTCTTACAGGCGGCTTACACACCTCGGCTAGCTTGAATGCCATGGCAACCCGTGCGGAGCTTGCCCACCTGCTGCGGCGAGCCACCTTCGGCCCCCGCGCCGACGAGGTCGACCGGGCGGAGCAGGTCGGGCTGGCCGGCACGCTGGAGGGGCTGCTCAACCCGACGGCACCCGACGCGGGCGCGGCGGCCACCGCCATACCGTCCTTCGGGACGGACCTGCGGTACATGCTCGGCAGCCAGCCCAGCCGGGAGGACCGGCAGAAGGCCCAGCAGGAGGAGGCCGACCGGCGCCGCACCGCCGTGCTGTGGTGGCTGGACCGGATGGTGGCGGCCGACCACCAGCTCGCCGAGAAGTTGACCTTCTTCTGGCACGGGCACTGGGCCACCTCCGTCCAGAAGGTCAACGACCCCGGGCTCATGCTGCGCCAGCAGCAGACCTTCCGGGACCTCGGCGGCGGCGACTTCGGCGCCCTCCTGCGCGCGATGCTCCGCGACCCGGCGCTGATCCTCTGGCTGGACGGCGAGCTGAACACCGCCAAGGCGCCGAACGAGAACCTGGCCCGCGAGGCGATGGAGCTGTTCACCCTCGGCGTCGGCAACTACACCGAGACCGACGTGCGGCAGGCCGCCCGGGCCCTGACCGGCTGGCAGGTCGACCGGGTCAACCGCACCTCCTCGTTCAACCCGAGGCGGCACGACAGCGGGGACAAGACGATCCTCGGCCGCAGCGGGCCGCTGGACGCCGACGGCTTCGCGGGCATCCTGCTCGACCAGCCCGTGAACGGCGCGTTCCTGGCCACCCGGCTGTGGTACCGGTTCGCCGCCGACGCGCCCATCGCCGCCGAGATACGGGACAGGCTGGCCGCCACATACCGGCCCGGGCACGACATCACCGCGCTGGTACGGGCGATGTTTACCGACCCGGCCTTCGCCGGTACCGGCGGCCAGCTGGTACGGCAGCCGGTCGAGTGGGCGGTGGGCGCGATGCGGCAACTGGGCATCCGGCCGGCGGCGCTGCCCTCGAACGTGCAGCGGCAGCTGATCAGCGGCCTGACCGCGATGGGGCAGAGCCTGTTCGCGCCGCCGAGCGTCGGTGGCTGGCCAGGCGGCGCCGCCTGGTTGACCAGCTCCAGCGCCGAGACGCGGCTGCAGTTGAGCGCGGCGCTCGCCGGCCACGCGTCCCGGCCGGTACTGGACGAACTGGCCAGGGCCCAGGCCGACCAGCGACCCGAGGCGCTGGCCAGGCTGCTCGTGGTCGACCAGTTCACCGCCCGTACCCGCGCCGTGCTGGCCCCGGTCGCGGACCCGCAGAGGCTCATCGCGCTCGGGCTGGCCAGCCCCGAGTACGCGGTCTGCTGAGGAGGTCGAACGTGGACACCGTGACCCGCCGCAGGTTCCTCATCGCCTCGGGCGTGACCGCCGGGGCCGCGCTCGCGGCCGGCGCCGGCGTGTTCACCCTCAAGGACATCCTGGACACCGCTGGCTGGCAGGACCGGGCGCCGGACGCGAAGACGCTGGTGCTGGTGACGCTGTACGGCGGCAACGACGGGCTCAACACGGTCATCCCCTACGCCGACCCCGCCTACCAGGCGGCCCGCCCGCAGCTTGCCTACCAGCCGTCGGAGGTGCTGCACCTGGACGGCCAGCTCGGGCTCAACCCGGGCCTGAAGGGCTTCGCCGGCCTGTTCGCCGGCAAGCGGCTGGCCATCGTCCGCGGTGTCGAGTACCCGAAGCCCGACCACAGCCACTTCCGCTCGATGGACATCTGGCAGACCGGCTCACCCACCAGCCCGACCAGCACCGGCTGGCTCGGCCGGTGGCTGGACGCGACCGGCGGTGACGCCCG
Source organism: uncultured Micromonosporaceae bacterium (assembly GCA_964645345.1). Taxonomy (GTDB): domain Bacteria; phylum Actinomycetota; class Actinomycetes; order Mycobacteriales; family Micromonosporaceae; genus Rugosimonospora. The sequence continues at coordinate 6,713 of CAZYCD010000065.1, read as the reverse complement.
GCACGCGGTCTCGTTCGAGCCGGTGCTGCCGGTGGTGCTGGCCGGGGCGACCACGGCCGGGGCGGTGGTACCGCCCGGGGGCCGGCAGGCGGCGGTACCGGCGGGGTTGAGCAGGCCGCAGGCGGGCGAGCCGCCGCTGCAGGCGCGAGCGGCGCGGGCGTACGCCGACCTGATCGAGTGCGACGCGATGATCCACAACCTGCCCGGGCCGAGCGCCAGCCCGTCCGACGCCGGGGGCGCGCAGGCGACCGGTACCGGCGGGCAGTCGGCCCTGGCCACTCAGCTCGACCTGGTGGCCAGGTGCGTGGAGGCCGGGGTGGCCACCCGAGCATTCTCGGTGTCGCTGGGCGGCTTCGACCTGCACGCCGACGAGAAGGAGGCGCAGCAGCGGCTGCTCGGCCAGCTCGACACCGCCGTCACGGGCTTCGTCGACCGGATGGCGAAGACGGACAACGGCCGGAAGGTGGTGGTCGCGATCTACTCCGAGTTCGGCCGGCGGGTACGCGCGAACGCCTCGGACGGTACCGACCACGGCACCGCCTCGGACATCTTCCTGCTCGGTACCCCCGTCAAGGGCGGGTTCTACGGCACCCAGCCGAGCCTGACGGATCTGGACAACGGCGATCTCAAGGTGTCAATGGACTTCCGCGACGTCTACGCGACACTGCTCGCGGACGTCCTGGGCGCCGACCCGGGCAAGGTACTGGACGGCTGGACCGGCCGGCTCCCCGGCGTGCTGTAAGCGGTCAGTCCTCTTCGGGGTCGAGGTTGGTCGGCTCGTTGTGCAGGTACGCGCGCATGGCCAGCTCGTCGCCGACCGGCGAAACGTAGGCCGGGAGCTGGTCCGGGCCGAGTTGGCTGACATAGGCCCAGAAGCCGGCGACCGCGTCGGCCGGCGAGTCGGCCTCGATCGGGAGGCTGAGGCTGACCTGCCAGCGGGCCCTCATGCGGCGACCGCGACGTGGCAGCCGGCGAGATGGTCGTCGACCATGCCGGTGGCCTGCATGAGCGCGTAGGCCGTGGTGGGGCCGACGAACCTGAACCCGAGGCGGCGCAGGCCCTTGGCCATTGCGGTCGACTCCGGCGTGCTCGGCGGTACCTCGGCGAACGAGGCCGGGCGGCGCTGCCGGGGTGGCGGGGCGAAGGACCACAGCAGGGCGGCCAGGCCGTCCGGGAGGTCAAGCGCGGCCCGGGCGTTGGCGATCGCGGCGTCGATCTTGGCGCGGTTGCGGACGATGCCCGCGTCCGCCAACAGCCGCTCGACGTCGGCGTCGCCGTAGCCGGCCACCTTCACGATCGAGAAGTTGTCGAAGGCGGCCCGGAACGCCGGCCGCTTGCGCAGGATGGTCAGCCAGGACAGCCCGGACTGGAACGCCTCCAGGGTCAGCCGCTCGAACAGCCCGTCGTCCGTGCGCACCGGGCGGCCCCACTCCGTGTCGTGGTAGGCCAGGTACTCCGGCGAGCCCCCGCCCCAGCCGCAACGGGCCAGACCGTCCGCTCCGATCACCAGATCCACCCGGCCAGCCTAACGAGACCGGCCGACACTTCCCCAGGGCACCGCGGACAGTCAAACGACGCCGGCCGCGGCTGCGACAAGCGAGGCGGCAGTCAGGGCAGGGTGCCGGCCTCCACGAGCCTGGCGAACCGGCGCAGCGCCTGGGTCAGGCTGATCTTGGACCCCGGCCACAGCACGGCGCCGGCGAACCGGCCCGCGACGCCGCCCGGGAGCTGGAACCACTCGTGCCAGACGACCTGGGTACGGCCGCCGCCCATCGGCGTGCAGCGCATAGCACCCGGACCGTTCAGGTACCGCCCGGTGTGCTGGACCCGGACCTCGTACGGCGGGTCCAGGCTGGACACGGTGAACTCGTCGCGCAGCACCGCCGGGCCCACGGTCGTCACCGCCTCGACCCGGCTGCCCTCGCCGCCGTCGCCGGCGACCAGTCGCACCGTGGTGAACGGAATCCACTCGCCCTGCCGCTCCCACGCCGTGAAGGCGGCGAACACGCGGGGCGCGGGCGCGTTGACGATGACCGTCGCGGTGACCTCGCTGGTGCCCGGGGTGGCCGAGGAGTCCGGCCCGGTCACTTGGCGGGCTCGACCGCGGAGTCGTCGCCGACGCGCCCCAGGTCGATCAGCGGGATACCGGTCGGGCGCTCCGCCCGCAGCCGTGGCCCGGTGTCCTCCGGCCCCTCGGACCCGTCGGACGCCTCCGGTCCCTCCGCCGCCCCGGCCGCGTCCTCGGTGTCCGCGTCCGCCAGCCCGGCACTCCGCGCCGGGCCGACCAGGCCGGCGTCCTCCGTGTCCAGGTCCGAACTGTCGGCGGGCGCCTGCGGGCGGGCCGCCGCCAGCCGGGCCTCGCGCAGCTTGTCAGCCTCCTCCACCCGCCCGTCCCGCAGCGCGTCGACCTCGGCCTCCAGCACGCCGATCAGCTCCTCCTTGTAGCCCAGGTCGTACGCCGAGCGACGCAGCGCCTGGTCGACCTGCGCCATCCGGTACCCCCGGATGGCCACGTCGAAGCGCACGTCGGTCAGGTCGGCCTCGGTCAACGGCCGGACCGCGGGCAGCGGTACCGCGCGGCCGTCCGGCTCGGCGGGCTCCAGTCCCTGGTCACCTCCGACGATCAGCACGGTGACCCCGAAGACGACCGCACCAAGGACGAGCGCCCCGGCGAGCACAATGAAGAACTGCCCCATGGGCAGATCGTGGCATGCCCGCGTACCCCAGGACACCCCGCCACCCCCAGAAGGAGATAGATGGCCACCGTGGACCTCCGGCTCGGCCGGCGTACCTTCGGCCCCGCCGACCTCGCCGTGATGGCGATCGTGAACCGGACCCCGGACTCCTTCTACGACCAGGGTGCGACGTTCGCGCAGGCCGACGCGCTGCGGGCGGTCGAGCGGGCGGTGGCCGACGGCGCGGACATCATCGACATCGGCGGCGTGAAGGCGGGCCCGGGCCGCACGGTGGACGCCGCGGAGGAAATTTCGCGTACGGTTTCGACGATTGCCGCGGTACGTTCGGAGTTTCCGGACATAGTTATCTCTATCGATACATGGCGGGCCGAGGTGGCGCGCGAGGCGGTACCGGCCGGCGCGGACCTCATCAACGACACCTGGGCCGGCGCCGACCCGGCGCTCGCGGAGGTGGCCGCCGCGACCGGTGCCGGCCTGGTCTGCTCGCACGCCGGCAACCTCGTGCCGCGCACCCGGCCGCACCGCTCCGCCTTCGCCGACGTGGTCGCCGACGTGGTGGGTACCGTGACCCGGCTCGCCCAGCGGGCCGTCGAACTGGGGGTACGCCCCGACGGGATCCTGATCGACCCCGCCCACGACTTCGGCAAGAACACCCGGCACTCGCTGGAGATCACCCGCCGGCTCGGCGAACTGGTCGACACCGGCTGGCCGGTGCTGGTCGCGCTGTCCAACAAGGACTTCGTGGGTGAGACGCTGGACCTGCCGGTACGCGACCGACTGGAGGGCACGCTGGCGACCACCGCGGTCTCCGCATGGCTGGGCGCCCGGGTGTTCCGCGCCCACCACGTCAAGGAGACCCGGCGGGTACTGGACATGACGGCCGCGATCCTGGGGCTGCGACCACCGGCGGTGTCCCGCCGCGCGCTGGCCTGACCGTCCGCGACCGGGCCGGACGGGACCGGAGGCGGGTCAGGCCCAGCGCAGGACGCCCTTGCGCCAGGCGTACAGCAGCCCGAGCGCCAGTACCCCGACGAAGATCGCCATCTCCACGACCGCGGAGACCCCGAACTCCGGCCGCGCGTAGATCACCGCCCACGGGAACAGGAACACGCTCTCGACCGCGAACAGCACGTAGAGGAAGGCGTAGAGGTAGTACCGGATCTGGGCCTGGGCCCAGTCCCCGCCCACCGGATCCAGCCCGCACTCATACGTCTCGTACTTGTCTGGTGCCGGATTGGGGCGTGCGGGCCGCAGCAGCCGATTGGCGGAGAACGCCCCGACGAACACCGCGGCACCCACAACGAGCAGCAGCCCGAGCGTGGCGTACGACTCGAGATAACTGCCCATGTGGGGGATCGTACGCTCAAACCTGACTGCCTCGACTCGCGCGAAAGTACGCACCGAGCTACAAAGATGAGTCTGAACATTTCGCAGCCCCGGGGTCTGGAGGTGGGCTATCCGTGCCACGCCGGTCAACCGTCACCCGACTGGGCCGGGTCCTCGCCACCGCCACGCTCGGGGTGCTGACCCTGGCGTCGCTGGCCGCCGGCACCGGGTACGCGGACCCCGCCTCGGGTACCGGGGAGACCAGTCCGGCCGACACTCCGACGGCGGCGCCCACGTCGGGCGCCCCCTCGCCGACCCCGACGGACGCGACGCCGAGCGACACCCCCGTCCCGTCGCCGACGCCCGCGCCACCCACGACGGGACCGGCGACCATCGGCCCCACCGGACCGGTCCAGGTGCTGGGCATGACGGTCATGGCGGCCAACGCCGTGCTCGGGCCGGGGTACTGGACCGGCAACAGCAACGGCTCGTTCACGATCAACGTGAAGAACACCGGTACCCTGGCCGCCCAGGTGAACCTGCACTACACCGTGCCGGCCCAGGTGACCGACGCGGCCACCGGGGCCTGCTCGCACGGCTCCTGCCTGATCTCCTCGCTGCAGCCGGGCCGGGTCGTCACGCTGACCGTCGCGATCACCGTGAACGGCGACGCCTGGCAGAACGCGCCGCTCGCCGGGCGGATCGACTTCACCGGTACCGCCGGCGGCTACGCACCGGTGAGCGGCTCCGTCGACTGGGGCGTCATCTTCCCGCCGGGCCCGCCCGCGACGGGCATCAACCTCCAGGTCGCCGACGTCTCCCTGGACTCCGACGTGACCGTCCCGGGACAGTTGGTCATCCGGCTCACCAACACGGGCGTGCGCCCGGCCGCCGGGGTACTGGACCTGGTGGTACCGGCCGGGGTCGGGCTCGCCCAACTGCCCGCCGACTGCCAGAGCCAGCGCCAGGTCGACGCGAGCACCACGGAGTGCGCGCTCGGACCGGTACCGGCCGGGGTACAGCGGGCCGTGTCGATACCGCTGCAGGTCAGCGCCGAGGCGAGGGCCAACGCACCGCTGGCCGGTCTGGTCCGCGCCTCGCTGACGCCGTCCGGGCAGACTACCCGCACCACCCAGGCGTCGTACCAGATCGTCGCGCCGCAGGTGCAGTCCGACGTGAGCGGGGCGTCGACGGCGTCCCCGGCGGTACCCCCGCAGCCGGCCGCGAACGCCTCCTCGACCGATCGCAACCCGGTGGCCCAGCCGATCATCCTCGGCTCGATGCTGCTGCTGGTCCTCGTCACGCTGGGGCTGATCGTCGCGCTACGCGGTCAGGAACTGCCGAGCCTGCGTCGGCGCAGGGTGTCCATGGCCGCTACCGCGGGACCGTGGCGCCCGGTGGCCACGTTCGCTCCTCCCCTGCCCCGCCGCGACCCGGACCTGCTGGTACCCGTCGAGGACGAGCACGCCACCGGAACGGAGGTGGCCGACGGCGCGCAGCCGGACGACTCCGCCGAGGCCGGACCGGCCGAGCCCGACGAGACCCACCCGGCCGGCCGGCCGATCGGGCTCGGGGCGATCAACCTGGAGTGGACCGAACTGCCCGACTCCACCCCGCCGCCCGGCCGTCCAACCGCTTGATCAGCGGGTGCCGGCCGCCGCGCCGGCACCGCCGGGATCGGGCAGGTCCGGACGCCGCCGACCGGAGGTGCCCGTTCGTCGCCCCCAGGACACCGGTCCGCTTCTCCCGCGACGTAGGCTTCTGGTGCTAGACACGACAGGCGGGCCAGGCTACGACGACGTTGCGCACCCGCAGGCGCATGGCCGGCCGCGAGGAGGTCGTTACCCGTGACCAAGCAGGTCCGCCAACTGGATCGGGTGGTCATCCGGTTCGCTGGGGACTCCGGCGACGGCATGCAGTTGACCGGCGACCGGTTCACCTCGGAAACCGCCCAGTTGGGCAATGACATCTCGACGTTGCCGAACTTCCCGGCGGAGATCCGGGCGCCCGCTGGCACGCTGCCCGGTGTGTCGTCGTTCCAGGTGCACTTCGCCGACTTCGACATCCTGACGCCGGGCGACGCCCCGAACGTGCTGGTGGCGATGAACCCTGCGGCGCTGAAGGCCAACCTGCACGACCTGCCGCGCGGCGCGGACATCATCGTCAACACTGACGAGTTCACCACCCGCAACCTCAGCAGGGTCGGGTATTCGACCAACCCGGTGGAGGACGGCTCCCTCGACGGGTACGTGCTGCACCCGGTGGCGCTGACCTCGATGACGGTACGGGCCCTGGCCGACCAGGCGGTGTCCAAGAAGGACGCGGAGCGGGCCAAGAACATGTTCGCCCTCGGTCTGCTGTCCTGGATGTACTCGCGGCCCTACGAGTCGACGATCCGGTTCCTGGAGCGGAAGTTCGCCGCCCGTCCGGAGCTCGTCGCCGCCAACATCGCGGCCTTCAAGGCCGGCTGGAACTTCGGCGAGACCACCGAGGACTTCGCCGTCCGGTACGAGGTGAAGCCGGCCAAGATGCCGGCCGGCAACTACCGCAACATCACCGGCAACCAGGCCCTGGCGCTGGGCATCGTGGCTGCCCGGGTGCGCTCGGACCGGCCCGTGGTGCTCGGCGCGTACCCCATCACCCCGGCCTCGGACATCCTGCACGAGCTGTCCAAGCACAAGCGGTTCGACG
>CAZYCD010000064.1:19194-21753 GCA_964645345.1 uncultured Micromonosporaceae bacterium | reverse complement strand
CCGGGTCATCGTGCCGGCCAGGGTGACCGTGCCGAAGCCGGGCCGGGCCCGGGACGGCGCCCGGTCGACAACCTCCAGCCGCACGGCGAGCCGGTCGCCCGCGTAGACCGGGGCGGTCCAGCGCAGCTCCTCCAGCCCGGGCGAGGCAGCCGCCGCGGCCCGGTCGAGCAGCGTGTCCACGTAGGCGCGCATGAACAGGCTGATGGTGTAGAAGCCACTGGCGATCACCGCGCCGTACGCGCTCTCCGCGGCCAGCGCCTCGTCGACGTGGTACCACTGCGGATCGAAACGGCGGGCGTAGGACACCATCTCGTCGCCGTCCACGTCGGTCACACCGAGGTCGAAGACGAGGCCAGGGGCGAGGTCCTCGTAGTAGAGGTCCGCTTCGCGGCCGGTACCGGACAGGGTCACGGTACCGCCGAGCCGCGCCCGGACAGCTCGGCCTCGGGCAGCGGCAGCGGGTCCCGCCCGGTATCCGTCAGGTCGCTGTCGAGCCAGTCGAGTTCGGCGAGGTCCTCGTCGTCGATCGGACTCGGCCCGGTGACCGCGAGTACGAGGGCCGCCGCGGTCGCCGGCTGCCGGCGGAACACGATGTTGCGGTACGCCCAGAACCGGAAAACCATCGCGGCGCTGATTCCGGCGAGCTTGAACAGGTTGAGCGCGATCCGGTCGTCGGACTCGTCGAAGCCCAAGCGGAAGCGCGCCAGGGCCAGCACGATCTCCTGGATGCCCAGCCCGACCAGGTTCACGGCGAAGAACAGGCCCAGCTCGCGATGTACCGCGGTGCGCGGGCGGTCACGATAGGTCCAGCGCCGGTTCATCGAGAACGACAGGGTCGTGGCGATCACCGCGGAGATCAGATTGGCCTGGAGCGCACCGAGGAAGATCAGGCCATTGAAGATCGCGAAGTCGAGAGCTGTGCTGGTCAGGCCCGCGACGCTGAACGCGACGGCCTCCCGTGCGAAGCGGCGCGTCCGCTCGGGCAGCAGACGGTCAAGGGGCACCGAGCCACCTTACGGTACCCGACGGGTGATCTCTACGCGCGCGGCCGGGCGTCGGTCGGCCGGCCTGCCTCGGGGAACACGAACCGCCGGTAGGACCAGAACCGGAACAGCGTGCCGAGGGCCATGCCGACGCCGTTCTTGGCCACGTTGTCGGCGAGCCGGCTGTGGAACACGCCGGGCCAGATGTGGCCGAGGGCGTTACGGGACAGCCACACGCAGGCGAGGCTGATCAGCAGGCCGACCAGGTTGAACGCGAAGTAGAGCAGGTACTCGCGCCGCAGGCTGGTGCGTTCCCGGTGCCGCCAGGTCCAGAACCGGTTCCCGACGAAGGCGAGGCTGGCCGCGACCGTCATCGACACGGTGGTGGCCCAGAACGGCCCGAGGGCGTTGAGCAGCAGATTGAAGACCGTGACATCGATCACGAAGGTGACGGCGCCGACCAGGCCGAACTTGCCGACTTCGTGGACGAGGTGGCCGAACCTCTGCCACAGCGCCGTCAGCAGCCCCGGGCTCGCGGGCTCGGTGCGCGACGTGGTCGCCGGGGTGGACACCCGGGGGAGCTTACCGGTACCGGACCCGGTCACGGGTGTCCTTCCCAATACGACTACGCACAGTCACCGGTACCGGCTGATCTCATGACGGAAAACTGTATGCGCAATTGCGCGCTCTAACCGTGGAATTCGCGCTTGACCACGCATCCAACCGAAGAATCTTGCCTACTTGTGCAATTCTTCACAAGCGCTCCGGGTGCTTATCGGTCCTTATGGGCTTACGCTGAGCGAAATCCCGACGACCTTGATGGTTCCTCGCACCCATTGAACGGTCTCGATAGACAGAGGAGATGCCCATGAGCGCGCCGGCGATCGTCCAGGGGCTCGACAAGGCCCCCACCTTCCACTCCCGCCTGCTCGCCTGGGTCCGCGAGGTTGCCGAGCTGACCACCCCGGACCGGGTGGTGTGGTGCGACGGGTCGCCGGCGGAGTGGCAGCGGCTGACCGCCGAACTCGTGGAAGCCGGGACGCTGGTAGCGCTGAACCCGGCCGTCAAGCCCAACTCCTTCTGGGCCCGCACCGACCCCTCCGACGTGGCGCGCGTCGAGGAGCGCACCTTCATCTGCTCGCTCGACGAGGCCGACGCGGGTCCCACCAACAACTGGATGGACCCGGCCGAGATGAAGCGCACCATGACGGCGCTGTACCGCCGGTGCATGACCGGCCGCACGATGTACGTGGTCCCGTTCTGCATGGGCCCGCTGAACGCCGCTGAGCCGATGTTCGGCGTGGAGATCACCGACTCCGCCTACGTCGTGGCCTCCATGCGGATCATGACCCGGATGGGCACCGAGGTGCTGAACCGGATGGGCGACGACGCGGACTTCGTGCCGTGCCTGCACTCGGTCGGCGCGCCGCTGCAGGCCGGCGAGCGGGACGTGCCCTGGCCCTGCAGCCAGACCAAGTTCATCTCGCACTTCCCGCAGACCCGGGAGATCTGGTCCTACGGCTCGGGGTACGGCGGCAACGCCCTGCTCGGCAAGAAGTGCTACTCGCTGCGCATC
>CAZYCD010000064.1:0-19184 GCA_964645345.1 uncultured Micromonosporaceae bacterium | reverse complement strand
TGGCTGGCCGAGCACATGCTGATCCTGAAGCTGACCTCGCCCTCGAAGGAGGTCCGGTACGTGGCGGCGGCCTTCCCCTCGGCCTGCGGCAAGACCAACCTCGCCATGCTGGAGCCGACCATCCCCGGCTGGAAGGTGGAGACGCTGGGCGACGACATCGCCTGGATGCGGTTCGGCGCAGACGGGCGCCTGTACGCGGTCAACCCGGAGTTCGGGCTGTTCGGGGTGGCGCCGGGTACCGACTGGAAGACCAACCCCAACGCGATGCGTACCCTCGCCAAGGGCAACTCGATCTTCACCAACGTGGCGCTGACCGACGACGGCGACATCTGGTGGGAGGGCATGGGTGAGCCGCCCGCGCACCTGACCGACTGGCACGGCAACGACTGGACGCCGGACTCCGACGCGCCGTCCAGCCACCCGAACTCGCGGTTCTGCACGCCGATCTCGCAGTGTCCGATTCTCGCGGACGAGTACGAGGACCCCCGGGGGGTACCGATCGACGCGATCCTGTTCGGCGGCCGGCGGAAGACGACAATCCCGCTGGTGACCGAGGCCCGGGACTGGGTGCACGGGGTCTACCTCGGCGCCACCCTCTCCTCGGAGACGACCGCCGCGGCGGCCGGCCAGGTCGGCGTGGTGCGCCGGGACCCCATGGCGATGCTGCCGTTCATCGGGTACAACGCCGGGGACTACTTCCGGCACTGGATCGAGATGGGCAAGGGGGCCGACGGCGACGCCGCCAAGCTGCCGAGGATCTTCTATGTGAACTGGTTCCGGCGGGGTGCCGACGGCCGATTCCTGTGGCCGGGCTTCGGCGAGAACTCGCGGGTGCTCAAGTGGGTGGTCGAGCGGCTGTCCGGCAGCGCGGCCGCGGTCGAGACGCCGATCGGACTGGTACCCCCGCCCGACGCCCTCGACGTGTCCGGCCTCGACCTGCCCGCGGCCGATCTGGAGGCGGCCCTGGCCGTCGACGTCGACGAGTGGCGGGCGGAGATCCCGCAGGTAGTGGAGTGGTTTGAGAAGTTCGGCGACAAGCTGCCGGGCGTGTTGTGGGCCGAGCTGGACGCGCTGAAGGCCAGGCTGGGCGTTGAATAGGGGTTGCCGGGGCCCGTCGCGCCCCGGTAAACCGTACGGTCATTTGTTGTGTAGCTGTTGTGCGGACCCGTCGGCGGGCCGAGATCGACTGGCTACGCTGCGATGGTGAGCGTGCGTGACCTGATCTACTCCCTTTACGCCCGCCGGCTGGCCGCTTCACTGGTCGGCAAGCCGATACCCGAGCACGTCGGGGTCATGTGCGACGGCAACCGGCGGTGGGCCAAGGAGATGGGGTACGTCGACCCCAACGACGGTCACCGGGTCGGCGCCCGGCGGGTACTGGACGTGCTGCGCTGGTGCGACGAGGCGGGCATCAGGCACGTCACCCTGTACCTGCTGGCCACGGACAACCTGCAGCGGCCGGCGTCCGAGCTGGATCCGCTGCTGAAGATCATCGAGGACCTGGTCACCGAGCTGGCCGCCGAGGGCAACCCGTGGCAGCTGCGGATGGTGGGCGCGCTGGACGTACTGCCGTCCTCGACGGCCGCGGCGCTCAAGGCGGCCGAGGAGCGGACCGCCGACCGTACCGGCGGCGTGAAGGTCAACGCGGCCGTCGGGTACGGGGGCCGGCGGGAGATCGCCGACGCGGTGCGGTCCCTGCTGCACGAGCACGCCGCGGCCGGCGGCACGTTGGAGGAGCTGGCCGAGATCCTCGACGTCGAGCACATCGCCGAGCACCTCTACACGAAGGGCCAGCCCGATCCGGACCTGGTCATCCGCACCAGCGGGGAGCAGCGGCTGTCCGGCTTCCTGCTCTGGCAGTCGGCCCACTCCGAGTTCTACTTCTGCGACATGAACTGGCCGGACTTCCGCCGGGTCGACTTCCTGCGCGCGCTGCGCTCGTACGCCAACCGCCAGCGCCGCTTCGGCGCCTGACGGCGCGGCGCCTGACCGGGCCGGTCAGTCCTCGCCGTGGTGCGCCCGGCGCGGTCCGCGGGGTACCAGCGGCACGACGGATGCCTCCGGTACCGGCAGCTCCGGCGAGCGCCCGAGCATGTACCCCTCGACGAACCCGCTGTTGCGATCGCCGATGCGCGCCTCAAGCTCCTCGAAGCGCCTGGTCATCAGCTCGATGGTCAGATCGAACCTGGCCTGCATGCGCAGCGCGAGATCCAGCCCGAAGGCGAAGATGGCGGCGATGCACGCCAGGGCCAGTGCGAAGAGGTTGACCACCTCGGGGACCGCGTGCGGCGTGAGGGTTGCCAGGAGCAGGTTGGCCAGCGCGTCCAGCGCGATGGTGACCACGGCGACCAGGACGGCGGTCCATTTCACGGTGACCATCAATGCCTCCTTCGGCCGGCGAGCGGGCCTGGCACTTCTCGACCCGAGCCCCGGTACCGGAAATTCGCACTTGCCGTCGTCAAGGGACGTTAGACGGTGCGGATTACCAATCGGGGCCGATCGCGTCCTTTATGGCATCCTCTTTCGCCATTTGCGAGCTATCCCGCGCGCCGGCTTCGCCTTTCATGATCGTCGGGGATCGGCGGCCGGTAGGCGAGGTAACGGACCGTCTCCCGGATGTGGTACTTCTCCGATTCGGAGACCGCCGGGTCGAGTAGCCGGCGGAGCAGCGCCTCAATGTCCGGGTCCATGGGCAGCGGGCTCGGCGCGGGCCGGGCCGGCGCGGACCGGTCCCAGCCCAGGATGCCGAAGGCGACGGGCGGGTCGATGCCGAGGCCGTCGCAGAACGCGACGACCCTGGCCGGCTCCGGGTCGTTGGTCCAGTCGCCCCGTACCCAGCGGTTGATGGTCTGGCGCGAGACGCCCGTGCGCCGGGCAACCTCGGAGCCGTTCCACATCCGCGTGCTGCGGGCATCGGCGAGGGCCTTGCGGATGAAGGTGGCGAACGCCTGGCGCCGTCCGGCGGTCGTGTCACGCACACGGACAACGTAGGGGTCGGCGGCCGGCTCACGCGGCTTCGGCACCCTCGTGTCACGCGTACGTGACAACTCTGCGGCGCCGGCCGGGGCGCCGCGCTTCCCCAGTGCAACGGTTGACACAGGCCAAACCTAGCTGGTACGAACAGATGACTGGAATCAACCGAACGGGTGATGCTGTCACGTCTGCGGTACAACATACGGTGTGTCACGTAGCTGAGACACCTAGTGATGAGGGTAGACACCCTGGAGGCTGGGTGGAAGCGGTACCGCGGATCGGGCCGGACAATCACGGGCGGTTGCTGGTACCGGTCGTATGGGGATGGGACCTGCCGCCGGCGCCTCGACGCGCGGGACGGCTTCGCTCGTGGCCACGGTGATGGACGGCGCCGCACCACCGCGCCGCAGCCCGGCGCTCCGGTGGGGAAGCGACGGCGCGCACCGGAGGCCGGTCAGAAGGTTGGGGGAGCCGGGCCGCATCGGACGACAACGAACTTCGTCGATGCGTGGCCCGAGACTGGAGGTTGTCGGGGTGGGCCAATGACCGAGATCGCAACCCGTACCGAGGCGTTCAGCCTCGTCGCCGAGGGCGTCGCCGCGGGGCTTCCCGCACCCTGGCGGCTGTACCTCGCCCGGGGTTGCCGGTACCTGTCCATCAGCGTGGGGGAGCGTGCCGAGTGGGACGCCTGGCGGATCCACCTGGGCTGTCCGGACCTGACCATCCGGGTCTACGAGGCGGACGGCGCGGTGCGCCGCTCGTCGGTGGCGGAGATGGTCCACGGGGGCTGCCGCATCGCGGTGGAGGTCGTCGAGGACGTGGACACCGGGGATCTGAGGCGGCTGCTGGTCGACGACGAGGCGGTTTCGTGAGGGGGGCGGCATGAGTCCAGGGGTGGCGCTGTTCCTCATCGTCCTGCTCGGGTCGTCGACGTACGCGGCCGGGCGGCTACACGCGAGAGTCGGGTACCGCTTCGGCTACCGCTTCGGGTACCGCCAGGGGTACTTCGACGGCGACCGCGCCTGCTGGAACCGGCGGCGCCGGGAGGCCCAGGCGGCGGTGAGCGCGGCATTGACCAACAAGGGCCGGACGGACACCTTCTCGATCATCCGGCAGGGCACGACCTATGCGAGCACGTCGAGCGGTCGGCACGCGCAGCACGGCGAGGCCAACTGACCCGCCCGGAGCGCCGGCCGGTACCCGCCCCGGCCGGCCTCACCGGTACCGGGTGTCCGGCGGGGACGGGAACACCCGCCGGGCGCCCACCGGTACCGCCATGTGGCTTATCGAAATGGCGGCAGGCCAGCGTTCGACCGCCGGACGGCCTACTGGCATGGCGCCCTGCCGCCCGTTAGCGTCTAGGCATGGCCCGGGGGCTTCCCGCGCCAACCGGCTGACCCGGACCGCTCTACCCAAGGCCACGAGGACCGCACCCGACCTCGTGCCACCGGGCAACGGACGCGACGCGCGGACCGCGAGCGCGGGTGCCGTTCGCCGGAGCAGCCTGTGACCACTCGCCGAAACTCCCGCAAGGCCGCCCCCCGCACCTACGTCCTCGACACGTCAGTCCTCCTCGCCGACCCCGCCGCCTTCCTGCGCTTCGACGAACACGAGGTGATCCTTCCGCTGGTGGCCATCTCCGAACTGGAGGGCAAGCGGCACCACCCGGAACTGGGGTACTTCGCCCGGCAGTCGCTCCGCCTCCTGGACGACCTGCGGATCAAGTACGGGCGGCTGGACGAGCCGGTACCGGTGACGGACGCCGGGGGTACCGTGCGGGTCGAGCTCAACCACGCCGACCCGTCCGTGCTGCCGCCCGGCTTCCGCAACGACGCCAACGACACCCGGATCCTGTCGGTGGCGCTGGCGCTGGCCGCCGAGGGCAAGGACGTCACGCTGGTCAGCAAGGACATGCCGCTGCGGGTCAAGGCGGCCTCGGTCGGCCTGGCCGCCGACGAATACCGGCACGGTCAGGCCAGTGACCCGACCTGGACGGGCATGGCCGAGCTTGAGCTGTCCGAGACGCAGGTGAACGCGTTGTACGCCGACGGGACGCTCGATCTCGACGAGGCGGCCGGGCTGCCCACCCACACCGGGCTGGTGCTGCACTCGCCGCGCGGCTCGGCCCTGGGCCGGGTGTTGCCGGACAAGACGATCCGGCTGGTACGCGGCGACCGCGAGGCGTTCGGCCTGCACGGGCGCTCGGCGGAGCAGCGGGTCGCGCTGGACCTGCTGCTGGACGAGTCGATCGGCATCGTGTCGCTGGGCGGCCGGGCCGGTACGGGCAAGTCGGCCCTGGCCCTGTGCGCGGGCCTGGAGCAGGTGATGGAGCGCCGCCGGCACAAGAAGGTCGTGGTGTTCCGGCCGCTCTACGCGGTGGGCGGGCAGGACCTCGGGTACCTGCCCGGATCCGAGGCCGAGAAGATGTCGCCCTGGGCGCAGGCGGTTTTCGACACGCTGGGCGCGCTGGTGCACGAGAACGTGCTCGACGAGGTGATGAGCCGGGGAATGCTGGAGGTGCTGCCGTTGACCCATATCCGGGGACGCAGCCTGCATGACGCATTCGTGATCGTGGACGAGGCGCAGTCGCTGGAGCGGGGCGTGCTGCTGACGGTGCTGTCCCGGATCGGTACCGGCTCCCGGGTGGTGCTGACCCACGACGTGGCGCAGCGGGACAACCTGCGGGTGGGCCGGCACGACGGCGTCGTCGCGGTGATCGAAGCGCTCAAGGGCCATCCTCTTTTCGCCCATGTGACCCTCACCCGTTCGGAGAGGTCGCCGATCGCCGAGGTGGTCACTGATCTCCTCGAGGACCTCCCTATTTGACCAGTGCGCGGTGATTTGCGGGGTGGCCGGAATCATAATCCGGCCGCCTCCGACTGGCGCTCGGCTGGGAAGTGGGTCAGGGTGGTTGCCGGGCGCCACTGGTTCGGACGCGATGAGCGTCGATGGACCCACCTGCCGGAGTCGCGGCGGGGGGCGCCCGCGGCACGTGCCGGTACGCCGGCGACCCGCGTACCGCCGGTAATCCCGGGCGGCAGGGTCAGCGAGCCGCGCCCCTGTCCCCGACGAAGGGAAACTTCGTGACTCGGCGCGTGGACCGGCATCCCGGCCGGACCGGTGGGCCCACCAAGCTGTGGACCCGCCTCGGCATCCGTACCCTGGCCATCGCCCTGCTGGTCCTCGGGCTGGCCGGTGGGTACCTGCTCAGCGACCAGCGGCACGCCCAGCGCAGCGACGCCGCGGCCAGCCTCTCGGCGATGTCGGAGACATCGGAGATCCACGATCTGAAGCTGGAGCGGACCCGCCAGTGGGTCGCCGGCGCGCCGCAGCGCGCGGCCCAGGCGGACGCACAGGCCAAGGCGGACGCAGCCGCGATTGCAGCCGCCGACCAGGCCCGGGCCGCGGACGAGGCGGCGCGCAAGGCGCAGGCCGCCAGCCGCTCGCAGACCCGGACCACGGCCAACTACCCAGTACCGGCGTCCTGCGCCGTGTACACCGGCAACCAGGGGATCGGCTGCGCGCTGATGCTCCAGTGGGGCTACGGGTTGGACCAGATGCCGTGCCTGGTGAACATGTGGAACAAGGAGTCCGGCTGGAACCCGCTGGCCAAGAACGCCTCGTCCGGCGCCTACGGGATCCCGCAGGCGCTGCCGGCGAGCAAGATGGCGGCGTACGGCTCGGACTACCTGACCAACCCGGTACCGCAGATCAAGTGGGGCCTGGACTACATCAAGAACCGGTACACCTCGCCGTGCGGCGCGTGGTCGTTCTGGCAGGCGCACAGCTGGTACTAACCGTCGATTGGCGCGCCGGTCGGGTGTCTGCTACCTCTGAGGAGTGTTTGGCAACCCGACCGGCGTCAACCGCGATACCGATCCGAACAGCTTCGGTAGCGTGGCGTTCTACGCGGCCATCGGCAAGGCGTTCGTCACGATGTGGGCGGTGGTCGCGGTGCTGTTCGCGATCGAGGCACTCAACCACTGGGACGGCGACCGCCTCAACGCGCTGGGCGGCATCCGGCCCCACCGCGTGGACGGTCTGGACGGCATCGTCTTCGCGCCGTTCCTGCACACCGGGTTCGACCACCTCTACGCCAACGCGGTACCGCTGCTGCTGACCGGTACCTTCGTGCTCGCCACCGGCTTCGCCCGGGCCATCGGGGTGACGGCGTTGATCGCGGTGGCCAGCGGCCTCGGAGTGTGGTTCACCGGCAGTCCGAACACGGTGGTGGTCGGGGCGAGCGGCATCATCCTCGGGTACATCGGCTTCCTGCTGTCCCGCGGCATCGTCGAGCGCAGTTGGTGGGGCATCGTGGTGGGCGCCCTGATCGGGCTCATCTACGGCGCGCAGATCCTGGGCGAGGTGACGCCCACCGACGAGCGGGTCTCGTGGCAGGCGCACCTGTTCGGCTTCCTCGGCGGGGTGGTTGCCGCGGTGGTCTTCCGCCGCCGCCGGCCGCGGGTCGCCGAGCCCGGGCCGGTACCGACGGCCCTCGATCTGTCCACAGAGGACTGACCGCTCGGCTCTCCGCGCGGCGCTCTGCCGGCGGAGGCCGGCTCCCAGATCGCGCCGGTCACCTGGCGGCAGGGTGCCGGCGCCGGCGCGGGCCTCAGCCAGGTCGCGGAGGCGTCATCTCAGGACGCGGGAACGGCGTCCTGGAGACTGCACCGTGCAGGTGGCATAGCCTGGAGCATATTGCCCTACCCCACGGTGGACCGTAGGGTCTGCTCAGTATCCATGGATGGAACGTGGGTGACACGCGTGCGCCAGGTCGATGTGGCCATTGTCGGGGCCGGTCCCACCGGACTGTTCGCGGCCTACTATGCCGGCTTCCGTGGCCTGTCCACGGTCGTGATCGACGCGCTGCCGGAGCCGGGTGGCCAGGTCACCGCCATGTATCCGGAGAAGCAGATCTACGACGTGGCCGGCTTCCCGATGATCCGGGGCCGGGACCTCGTGGCCAACCTGGTACGCCAGGCCGAGCCGTTCAACCCCGGGTACCTGCTGGGTGCGCGCGCCGAAACTCTGTCCTATGTGGACGAGAAGCCGGTACTCGAGCTGTCCGACGGTACGGCCCTCCACTGTGGAGCGGTGATCATCACGGGTGGGCTCGGCAGTTTCACCGCGCGACCGCTGCCGGCCGCCGAGGCGTTCACCGGTGAGGGACTGGTCTACTTCGTGCCACACCTGGACGACCTGGCCGGTCACCACGTGGTGATCGTCGGGGGCGGGGATTCGGCATTCGACTGGGCGCTGTCGCTGCAGCCCGTGGCCAAGTCGGTGACGATGGTGCACCGCCGCGATAAGTTCCGGGCCCACGCCGGTACCGTCGCGAAGGTACAGGAGTTGCCGGTCGAGATCATCGTCAACGCCGAGGTGACCCAAATCCACGGTACCGGCCGGGTCAGCGGTGCCGAGGTGCTGGCCAGGGGTGCGGAGCCGCGCTTGCTGCCCGCCGACACGGTGGTCGCCGCGCTGGGCTTCACCGCGGACCTCGGCCCGCTGGCCGAGTGGGGGCTCACGCTGGCCAAGCGGCACATCGTGGTGGACACGACGATGGCGACCAACCAGCCGCGCATCTTCGCGGCGGGCGACATCGCGGAGTACCCGGGCAAGGTCCGGCTGATCGCGGTCGGGTTCGGCGAGGCGGCCACGGCGGTCAACAATGCGGCCATCGTCATCGACCCGTCGGCACACCTGTTCCCCGGCCACTCCTCCGACAACGGCTGACCGACCGTTAGAGGCCGACCAGCGCGGCCATGGCCCGCATCTGCTGGTCGAAGAACGCGTCGCGGTCCTCGATGACCCGGTTGAGTTGCCCGAACAGCTCGAAGCTGAGCACCCCGTAGAGGTGCAGCCAGGCGATCATCCCCCGGGCGAGGACGGGCTCCGGTACCCCGGCGAACCGTGGATCGGCGGTCAGTCGCTTGAGGTCGGCCCGGAGGGTACGGGGCAGGCGCTCGCCGGGCCGGGTGGCGAGGGTACCGGCGGCGACCCCGTCGCGGAGGACGCCGCCGAGCAGCGCCTGGACCCTGGTCGCCGGGGCGACGGTGTCGTCCGGGGCGGCATAGCCCGGTACCGGGCTGCCGTACAGCAGGGCGTACTCGGCGGGGTGCGCCCGCCCCCAGTCCCGCACGGCGTGGCAGGTCGCCATGAACCGTCCGTGCAGGTCCCGGCGCGGTACCGCCGACTCGGCGCGCTCGGCCGCCGCACCCAGGGCGTTGTACCCCTCGATGATCAGCGCGGTGAGCAGGTCGTCGCGGCTGGCGAAGTACCGGTACACCGCCGAGGAGACCATGCCCATGTCCCGGGCCACCGCGCGCAGCGAGAGGTTCGCGCCGTCGGCCGCGAGGTGCCGCCGCGCCGTGGCCTTGATTTCCTCGACCATCTGCGCCCGGACCCGGGCGCGTAGCCCGGTCCCGGCCGGAGTCGCCTCCGGATGGGTGGCAGGTGACATGAGCGGCAGTCTACATCGAGAGCACCGCTCTTGACAGCGTGGAGCTCGCGTGCGTTCATAGGGAGAGCAGTGCTCCCACTATGAACGGGTGATCTGAATGGGACTGCACGTGATCGTCGGCGCCGGGCCGGTCGGCTCGGGCGTCGCGACCCTGCTCCGCGACCTCGGCGAGCGGGTGCTGATGGTGACCCGGCGGGGCGCGGGCATCGACGGCGTGGAGGCGGTCGCCGCCGACGCCGGTGACGCCGAGCGCCTGACTGCGCTGGCGAAGGGCGCGGAGGCCATCTACAACTGTGCCAACCCGCCCTACCACCGCTGGCCGGCCGACTGGCCGCCGATCGCGAACGCCCTGCTCGCCACCGCCGAGCGCACCGGGGCGGTGCTCGCGACGACCAGCAACCTCTACGGGTACGGGCCGGTGGACGGCCCGATGACGGAGCGCAGGCCGCTGTCCGCCACCACCGTCAAGGGCCGGGTACGGGCGCGGATGTGGCTCGACGCGCTGGCCGCGCACGAGGCCGGCCGGGTACGGGTGACGGAGGTGCGGGCGAGCGACTTCGTGGGTACCGGCTCGAAGAACATGTTCGGCGAACTGGTCCTGCCGTCGGTGCTCGCCGGGCGGCCGGTGCGGGTACCGGTCGACCTCGACGCCCCGCACTCCTATACGTACCTCGGCGATGTGGCCCGGCTACTGGTCACGGTGGCCGGCGACGGGCGCGGCTGGGGCCGGCCCTGGCATGTGCCGAGCGCGCCGCCGGTCTCCATGCGGGCGATGGCCGGCGAGGCGGCGAGGCTGGCCGGCGCCCCGGAGCCCCGGCTGCGGCGGGCGCCCTACGCCGCGCTGTGGGCCGCCGGCCTGTTCTCGCCGACGATCCGCGAGGTACGCGAGGTGCACTACCAGTTCGCCCGGCCGTTCGTGATCGACGCGTCGGACGCCAGCCGCACGTTCGGGCTCGAACCCACCCCGCTGGCCGAGGCGCTGCGGGAGATGCTGCCTCCGGAGGCCGTTACAGCCCGGCACGGAACGCGCTGACCTCGGCCGCGGTCGGCGCGTCCGCCCCGGCCCGGGTACAGGCGAGGGCGGCCACGGCCACCACGTACGCCAGGTCGACATCGCCGCTGCCATGCACGCAGGCCAGTACCGCGCCCATCGCGGCGTCGCCGGCCCCGATGGTGTCCACAACGGACACTCGCGGAGCCGGTACCGTCTCCTCGCCCGCGCCCGTGAACGCGGCGATGCCGGCCGAGCCGAGGGTCAGCAGGATCATCCGGGGGCCGTGCTCGGCCAGCCAGCGGCGGGCGGTCTCCTCGACCGGTACCGCCGGGTAGGCCAGCCGCAGGTCATCCTCGCTGACCTTGACGATGTCGGCGATGCCGACCAGCCGTTCCAGCCGGTCCAGGGCGCCCGGCTGGGCCAGGCCGATCGGGCGCAGGTTGGGGTCGAAGGTGACTGTGCACTGTGGACGGAGGCCGGCGGCCCAGCGTTCGACCGCGTCCGCGCCGGGGAGCAGGAAGGCGCCGAGCGAGCCGACGTGCGCGATGTCGCCCTCGGCCAGCTCCGGCAGTTCGCCGTCGCGCCAGCCGAAGTCGGCGGCGCCGTGGTACCAGAAGTCGAACCGGGCGCTGCCGTCGGCCGCGATGGTAGCCAGGGCGAGCGTGGACGGGTCCGCGGTGTCCCGCAGGTACCGTGCGTCCACATTGGACTCGATGAGCCGGCGGCCGAACGCGGCGCCGAAGGTGTCGCCGCCGAGCCGGGCGGCCATCGCCACCGGCGCGCCGAGCCGGGCCGCCGCGACCGCGATGTTCGCCGGTCCGCCGCCGAGCGCCGGGCGCAGCGCGCCGTCCGGCTGGGGAATGAGGTCGACGACGTTCTCCCCGGTCACCACGATCATCGGGCGATTCTAGTGGGAGTGGGGGGCAACGGGCCGGGCGCGAGGCGGCGGCGACCCCGCGGCGGCGGGCCGGTCCGCTAGGGCGGCAACGGCGATCGCGACCAGGGTCAGCGCGATCCCGGCGAAAATGTTCCCGGCCGGCCGGCCGCCGGACTCCGGCACGATCTCGTCCAACACCAGCGCGCCGATCAGCTGCCCAGAGATCATCGAGAGGCTGAGCAGCAGCACGCCGGTGCGCTGCACGACCGCCGCGGCGATACCGATGAAGATCATGCCGAGCGGGCCGCCCAGGTACAGCCACGGTTGCGCGGGCAGGGTACCGGTCGGCCGCCCGCGCACCGCCACGTCCACGGCCAGCACGAGGAGCAGCACCGAGGTGCCGACCGTGAAGTTGATGAAGACGGCGGTCAGCGTGCTCCCGGCGGTCGCCCGTACCCGGCCGTTGACCGCCTGCTGCCAGGCGCTGCCCATGCCCGCCAGGGCCGGGATCGCGGCCAGCCCGAGGGCCGACGGGGTACCGATCCGGTCGGCAACCGCGATCACCACGGCCACGATGGCCAGGGCGGCGCCGAGGATCCGCGCCGGGGTCAGCGGTTGCGGTCCGGCCGGGCCGGCGCCCAGCCGGTCGACGGCGAGGCTGGAGATGGACTGCCCGGCGACGACCGCGACGGTGAACACCGCGACGCCGAGGGCGGCCACCGTGGTGCCCTGGCCGAGCACGAGGAAGCCCCCGCAGGCGCCGCCGACGCACTGCCACCAGCGCAGGCCGCCGGACCCGCCGCCGCGGCCGAGCCGCAGGGAGGCGGCGACCCGGGACAGGCCGCGCCGGCCGGCCGGTACCACGAGGAGCGCGGCGACGAGCAGAACCAGGCCGGTACCGAAGGAGATGGTCGCGGCCACGATGCCGTCGTGCAGCCGCGCGCCCAGTTCGCCGTTGATCCGGGACTGTCCAGCCACCCCGAGGCCGGCGGCGACGGCCAGCGCGGCACCCCTCAGCCGCCCGGCGCCCGACGTCGGGGAGTGGGCCGTGGCCGGCGCGGCGGCGCCCGTGGTCGAATCCGTGGCAAGCGAGGTCATCTCCTGCCATCCTGACCGAGCGCCGGCCGCGGCGCGCCGTGATCTCAATCGCTGAATCGGTTGCCGTCGAAGTCGACGACCGAGTAGAGGGCGAGCTTCTCGAGCCGGTGGTACGAGTCGATGATCCGGATCGTGCCGCTCTTGGAGCGCATGACGATCGACTGGGTGAACGCCCCGCCGGACCGGTACCGCACGCCGCGCAGCAGGTCTCCGCTGGTCACTCCGGTGGCCACGAAGAAGCAGTTGTCGCCGGTGACCAGGTCGTCGGTGTACAGCACCCGGTCCAGGTTGTGCCCGGCGTCCAGCGCCTTCGCGCGCTCGGCGTCGTCGCGCGGCCACAGCCGGGCCTGCATCGCGCCGCCGATGCACTTCAGCGCGCAGGCCGCGGTGATCCCCTCGGGCGTGCCGCCGATGCCCATGAGCACGTCGGTACCGGTGTCGTCCCGGGCCGCACTGATCGCACCGGCGATGTCGCCGTCGGAGATGAACCTGATCCGGGCCCCGGCCTGGCGTACCTCCTCGATCAGTTCGGCGTGCCGCGGCCGGTCGAGAATGCAGACCGTGACGTCCGACACGCTGGAGCGCTTGACCTTCGCGATGCGGCGCAGGTTCTCGGTCGCGCCGGCGTTGATGTCGATCACGTCCGCGCAGTCCGGCCCGACGGCGAGCTTCTCCATGTAGAAGACCGCGCTCGGATCGAACATCGCGCCCCGTTCGGCGACCGCGAGCACGGCCAGCGCGTTGGGCATGCCCTTGCTCATCAGGGTGGTGCCGTCGATCGGGTCGACCGCTACGTCCACCTCCGGCCCGGAGCCGTCGCCGACCTGCTCACCGTTGTAGAGCATCGGGGCGTTGTCCTTCTCGCCCTCGCCGATCACCACTACGCCGCGCATGGAGATCGAGTTGATCAGTTTGCGCATCGCGTTGACGGCGGCGCCGTCGCCGCCCTCCTTGTCGCCCCGGCCCACCCAGCGACCGGCGGCCAGCGCCGCGGCCTCGGTGACCCGGACCAGTTCGAGGGCGAGGTTGCGGTCCAGTTCCTGGGGATTGCGGGCGGTATTTCCGGTCATCGGCGGCCACCTCGTTGTCGTCGCGTCTACCGGAATCTTGGCATGGTCGCGAGGAGAGCGCGCTGGGGATGGTGGACCCGGGTGGCCGGGCCGGTACCCGACGGAGGACCATTGCCTACGTGGAGTCCGACCAGGCCAGCGCCCAGACCGACAGCGTCCCGACCGGGGACCGCGTACCCGTGGGGCGCACGCGCGGGGCCCGGTCGCCCAGGGACATGGCGCTGTCCATGGCGGTGCTGCTGGTACCGATCTTCGTGCTGCTCGTCGTGTACCGGGTGTTCTTCGCCGGGGACGCGCCGATCGCCGTGGACGCGGCTGAGACCTACGCCACTGCCCAGCACGGCGCGCATTTCACGGTCCAGGTACCCCGGGACCTTCCACCGGGCTGGACGCCGATCGCCGCGAAGTTCGAGACCGTGACCGACGGCTCGGTACTGCGGGTGTCCTACGTACCGCCGGCCCGCACCGGCCTGCAGCTCGTGGAGAGCGACCGGCCGGTCAACTCCCTGCTCCCGGATGAGCTGGGTAGCGACGCCCAGCCCGGCAACCTGATCGACATCGGCGGCCTCCAGTGGCGGACGTACCCAGTGGCGAAGGGCGGGGGTCGGGCGCTGGTACTGGCGGCCGACGGGTACACGACAATGATCTCCGGTACCGCGTCGGACGCCGATATGCGAACATTTGCCGCCTCTCTTCATTGACGGGGGTGCGTAGGTCTGGCAGTCGCTGGGTACGTTCGGGTCTGACATGAAGTCCCGCGCGCACCGCGCCGGACCGCGGACCTGGAGGAGCTTTGAAGATTCGTCGACTCGCCATCGCCGGTGTCGCCGTGTTCGCGACGGCCGGCCTGCTCGCCGGCTGCGGTGCGAAGAAGGGCACCGACGCCGCCGCGAGCCCGACGGCCAAGGCATCGCCGTCGCCGACGCTGGCGGCCAAGGATGCCCTGCTCGCCTCGACCAAGTCACTGGCCACCACGAACTACAACTTCACCATCAAGTCGGACTCCCTCAACGGCACCGGCTCCGCCGACCCCGTCAAGAAGGCCGTGACGCTGCAGGCGGTCGACCAGGAGCAGGGTGTGTCGGTCAAGCTCGACTTCATCGCCATGACGCCGGACCTGTACGCGAAGCTCGACCTGGGCGGGCTCAACAGCCAGCTCGGCATCCAGAGCGACAAGTACATGCACGTCGACGCGACCAAGCTGGGGGCGAACCCGAACCTGCCGATCGGCATCGACGGCGACCCGGCGCACGTGTCCGGGATCCTGGCCGGGCTCAACGACGTGAAGACCACCGACGGAAAGACCTTCACCGGTACCGTCGACGCCACCAAGATGGCGGGCGACAGCGCGCTCGACTCGGGCGCCGTGCAGAAGGCCGGTGACAAGGCGAAGGCGATCCCGTTCACGGCGGTACTGGACGACCAGGGCCGGCTGACCGACCTGAAGGTCGACGGCGCCTCTATCGACCCGAAGCTCGCGTTCGAGGCCACCTTCGCCGGCTACGGGTCCGCGGCGAACATCGCCAAGCCTGACGCCTCGCAGGTGGTCGAGGCTCCCGACTCGGTGCTGCAGCTGTTCAAGAGCTAGGCGGCGGTCAGCCCGGGGGCGGCTCGGCGGGGTTGAGCCGTTCCCGGGCGCCGTCCAGCCAGCGCTGGCAGATCCCGGCGAGCTGCTCGCCGCGCTCCCACAGCGCGAGGGACTCCTCCAGGCTGGTACCGCCGGCCTCGAGCTTCTCCACGACGGCCGCGAGTTCGGCGCGGGCCTGCTCGTAACTGATGTCGGTCATTGTTCCGCCACAGTAGCCGCCAGCTCGCCGCCCGCCAGCCGTACCCGCAGCGGATCGCCGGCGGCCACCTCGTCCGGCCGGCGGACCACCGCGCCGTCCGCCCGCTGCACGATCGCGTACCCCCGCGCCAGGGTGGCCGCCGGTGACAGGGCACGCAGCCGCGCCAGCGTGTGCAGCAGCTCGTCGGCGCCCCGGTCGAGCCGGTGGGCCAGGCACCGGGTGGCCCGCTCGCGCAGGGCGGCGATGTCGGCAGCGCGGCCGTCGAGCATGGTCTCCGGCCGGGCCAGTACCGGTCGGCTGCGCAGCGCGTCCAGCCGGTGCTGCTCCCGGTCGAGGATGGCGCCCACCGCCCTGGTCAGCCGGGCCCTGGCCTGGGCTACGCGCTGCCGCTCCTCGGCCAGGTCGGGTACCACCCGCTTGGCCGCGTCGGTCGGCGTCGACGCGCGGACGTCGGCGACGAAGTCCACCAGCGGCACGTCCGTCTCGTGGCCGATCGCGCTGACCACCGGGGTACGGCAGGCGAACACCGCGCGGCACAGCGCCTCGTCGGAGAAGGCGAGCAGATCCTCAACGCTGCCGCCGCCCCGGGCCAGGATGATCACGTCGACGTCCGGGTCGCGGTCCAGCACGTTCAGCGCGTCGATGACCTGCGCCGCGGCCCCGGCGCCCTGGACGGCCACGTTGACGATCCGGAAGTCCACGGCCGGCCACCGGCGCCGCGCGTTGGTCTGCACGTCCCGCTCGGCGGCGCTGGCCCGCCCGGTGATCAGCCCGATCCGCCGGGGCAGGAACGGCAGGCGGCGCTTGCGCCGCCGGTCGAACAGTCCCTCGGCCTCCAGCAGCCGCTTGAGCTGCTCGATGCGGGCCAGCAGCTCGCCGAGCCCGACCTGGCGGATCTCGTCGGCGCGCAGCGACAGGGTGCCCCGGCCGGCGAAGAACTCGGGGCGGGCGTGCAGCACGACCCGGGCACCCTCGGCCAGGTTCGGCGCGCCGGCGTCGAGTACGTCCCGGTTGGTGGTGACGGTGAGGCTCAGGTCGGCGGCCGGGTCACGCAGCGTCAGGAACACCACCTGGGCGCCGGGCCGCCGGGTGATCTGGGCCACCTGCCCGTCCACCCAGACCCAGCCGAGCCGGCCGATCCAGGCGGAGATCTTCTGGCTGACGACCCGTACCGGCCAGGGGCGCTCGGGGCTGCTCGCGTCGGTGCTGGTCGCGCTGGCGGGCTCCGTCACGTTTCGTAGCTTACGTTCCGCTCGGGCGGCCGCCGGTCGCACTCCGTACCATGGGGTTGTGACCAAGCGTGTGCTGCTCGCCAAGCCCCGTGGGTACTGCGCCGGCGTCGACCGCGCGGTGCAGACCGTGGAGGAGGCGCTGCGGCTCTACGGCGCGCCGATCTACGTGCGCAAGCAGATCGTGCACAACAAGCACGTGGTGGCCACCCTGGAGGCGCGCGGGGCCATCTTCGTCGAGGAGAACGACGAGGTACCCGAGGGCGCCACGGTCATCTTCTCGGCGCACGGCGTGGCCCCGGAGGTGTACCGGCAGGCTCGCGAGCGCGGGCTGCGGGCCATCGACGCGACCTGCCCGCTGGTGACGAAGGTCCACCAGGAGGCGCGCCGGTACGCCGCCGAGGATTACGACATCCTGCTCATCGGGCACGAAGGGCACGAGGAGGTCATCGGTACCGCCGGGGAGGCCCCCGCGCACGTACAGCTCGTGGACGGTCCGGAGGGCGTGGACTCGGTCGCGGTACGGGACCCGTCGAAGGTGGTCTGGCTGTCCCAGACCACGCTGTCCGTCGACGAGACGATGGAGACCGTCGCCCGGCTCAAGCAACGGCTGCCCCTGCTGCAGTCCCCGCCCAGCGACGACATCTGCTACGCGACCCAGAACCGCCAGCACGTGGTGAAGGAGATCGCGGCGTCCTGCGACGTGGTACTCGTCGTCGGGTCGCGCAACTCGTCCAACTCGGTACGGCTGCGGGAGGTCGCGGTCGAGGCGGGCGCCCGTGCCGGGTACCTGATCGACTACGCCTCGGAGATCGACCCGGAGTGGCTGGCCGGCGCCGAGACGGTCGGCCTGACGTCCGGCGCGAGCGTGCCCGAGGACCTCGTGTCCGACGTGCTGGCCCGGCTGGCCGAGCTGGGCTACGGCGAGGTCGAGGAGGTCACCACGGTGACCGAGCGGATCACCTTCGCCCTGCCCCGCGATCTGAAGAAGGACATCCGGGCGGCGGCCGGCCAGTAGCGGCGGCTCCCGGGCTCCGCGGCGGTCGGCCGGTCAGCTCGCCAGCAGCGTGCCGGCGTCCTCGTCGGTCAGCTCGGGGGACTGCGGCAACCGCGGTGCGACCTCCACCTGCGCCGGGGCCTCCAGTTCGTCGTCGGACACACCGAGCTCGGCCAGGCGCCTGGCGCTGACGAGTACCCGTGACTCCAGCGAGCCCATGGCCTTGTTGTAGGCCATCACGGCGCCGCCCAGGGAGTTGCCCAGCTTGGCGAGGTGATCACCCATTGTGGACAGTCGCGTGTAGAGGTCGCGGCCCAGCGCGTGGACGGCGCTGGCGTTGCGGGCGAACGCCTCCTGGCGCCACGAGTAGGCGATGGTGCGCAGCAGGGCCACCAGCGTGGCCGGAGTGGCGAGCACGACGTTGCGGCTGAACGCGTGCTCCAGCAGGGTGGCGTCGCGCTGCAGGGCGGCGTCGAGGAACGGGTCGGCGGGCACGAACAGGACGACGAACTCCGGGCTCTGGTCGAACGCTGCCCAGTACGCCTTCGCGGCCAGAGCGTCCACATGCGACCGCAGGTGCTTGGCGTGCCGGTCGAGTTCGGTGTCCCGGGTGCGCTCGTCGCGGGCCTCCATGGCCGTCAGGTACGCGTCGAAGGGCGCCTTCGCGTCGACCACCACGCGGCGGCCGTCGGTCAGCCGGACCACGAGGTCAGGCCGGACTCCGCCCTTGTCGGTGGAGGCGGTCACCTGCTCGCTGAAGTCGCAGTTGGGCAGCATGCCGGCGGCCTCGACGATGCGGCGCAGCTGGTGCTCGCCCCACCGGCCGCGTACCTGCGGGGCGCGCAGCGCGGCCACCAGTTGACTGGTCTCGGTGCGCAGGTCGCTCGACAGGCTCTGCATCTGCCGGACCTCGGTGCGCAGCTCGGCATAGGCGTCGACGCGGGCGTTCTCCACCTGCACCACCCGGCGCTCGTAGCGGTGCAGCGCCTCCTGCAGCGGGGCGAGCAGCTGGCTCAGGCCTGCCTGCTGGTCGCGGGCCGTCTCGTGGCCCAGCGCCCGCAGCGAGGCGGCCAGCCGCTCCTCGCCCTCGCGGGTCGCCTGCAGCGTGGCGTCGAGCCGGGCGACCTCGGCCGCCGACCGCGCCCGGGCGGCCAGCCAGCCGAGGAGGACGCCGGCGACGAGGCCGATCAGCACGAGCACCACTGCCATGCGCCCAGCATGCCGGACGGGTACGACAGTCCGTCGGAGCCGAACCGGCGGGACAGGGCCAGGTACCGTGGAACCATGTGGTGGTCGCGTAAGCGCAAGGAGCAGCAACTCGCCGACGCGCGGGAGGAGGCCCTGCGCTGGTACGAGCGGCTGGGCGGCCAGATCATGAACCTCCCGCCCGGTGACGACGCCGCGACGAAGCAGGCGCTGGTGGACGCGGGCGAGCGGTACAACGCGGCGGGCGGCCAGCTGGAGCGGGCCACCACGGTCAAGCAGTACGAGCTGGCCCGGGAGACGGCCCTGGAGGGGCTGGCCTACGTCCGGGCGGCGCGCGTCTCGATGAACCTCGATCCGGGGCCGGAGCTGCCGCCGCTGGCCGGCCAGCGGCAGGCCGGCGCGATCCGGGAGGAGCGCGCGGTCGAGGTGCAGGGCCGCGAGTACCGTGCCTCGCCGCAGCCCGCGTCGGGCACGCCGTACTACTACCCGGGCG
>CAZYCD010000063.1:8347-22252 GCA_964645345.1 uncultured Micromonosporaceae bacterium | reverse complement strand
GCGGCGGGCGGAGCGAGCGCTGTCATTTGCCGATGACCCCATTCATGTTGTCGACCCACTGCTGCGGGCTGACCTGCAGCTGGAACAGCTTGGCGATGTTGTCCAGCAGGGTCTCGGCCGCAGTCGGGCTCAGCGCCTGGTCCCAGGACTGGGCGAAGACCTTGGCCTTGGACGCGATCGAGGACATGTCCTTGAGGAACTGTGCCCCGTCGCCGGTGAACAGGCTGTCGCTGTTGGCCAGGACCGGCACGCCGCCGGACTTGACCCAACCGGACTTCTCGTCGTCGTCGACCAGCGTGGTGGAGAAGAACTTCTTCGCGATGTCCTGCGCCGCGGACGACGCCTTGGACGAGATCGAGAGGTACTGGCCGGGGTTGCCGACGGTGTTGCTCGGGTCGCCCTTGCCGCCGTCGATCGGCGGGAAGTTCATCCAGCCCAGGCCGCCGGACTTGACGAAGTCGCCGCCGTTGGCCACCTGGATGCCGTACGACCAGGAGCCGTGCAGCATCATCGCGGCCTTGCCCGTGTAGAGCAGCGCCTGGTCGGCGTTCTGGTCGGCGACGATCGACTCGAAGCCGTTGACGAACGCCTTGTTCTTCACCAGGTCCTGGACCTTGGTCAGCATGTCCAGCACGGCCGGGTCGGACCAGGAGTTGGGCTTGCCGGCGAAGACGTTGTTGAACACGTCGGAGCCCGCGTTGCGGTCGAGCATGAACTCGAGCCACATCATGTTCGTCCACCGGGACTGGCCGGCGAGCGAGAACGGTGCGATCCCCTTGGCGTTGAACTTCGGGATCAGGGCGAGCATGTCCTGGTACGTCTGCGGCGGCTGCACGCCGACCTGGTCGAAGACCTTCTTGTTGTAGAAGAGCACGATCGGCTGCACGGTCTCGATCGGCATCGCGTAGATCTTGCCGTCGACCGTGGCGGCACCGAACGACGACGGCAGGAGCTTGCTCTTGACCGCGGCGTTCTGGTTGAACCAGTCGGTCAGGTCAACGACCTGGCCGGCGTCGACATACGACTTGAGGCCGCCGCCGCCCCAACCCCAGATCATCGTGGGGCCCTGGCCGGCGCCGAGCGCCGTCTTGATCTTCTGCTTGTAGTCGTCGTTCTGGTAGAACGTCGCGGTGATCTTGCTGTTCGGGTTCGCCTTGTTGAAGCGGTCGATGGCGGCTTGACGGACCGGCTGACCGGGCGGGCCGGACAGCGACCAGTAGCTGGCGCTGCCGCCAGAGCTGCCACCGGAGCTGGACGGGCCCGAGCTGCCACATGCCGCGAGGGTCGCGGCAGCGCCCGCCCCCACAGCTAAACCAAGGAAGTTACGCCGGGACAGAGCTGAATGACTCACATTGACCTCCATACAAGAGACCTGGGACGGATTGCTGGGTGGATCTGGGCAAGTGGGCCGCCTCCGCTGGGACGCCGCATATGACCTCGGACGAGATGCGGGACGCGGTCCCGGAGGAAGTGAGGTCAACTTCAGTTTCGAAAACCCATCTCAAGGCTCGAAACCCTTCTAGGCCGGGCGTGCGTGTTTGCGCCATGATCACACATGTACGTTGCTGGAAACCTTGCTGAAATCGATACCGAGAACGTTCCCGAACGTTAGGAGCGCGGCGCCTTGCAAGCAAGATCAACGAGGCCACCGATGCGGAACCGAGATGTCAGCGACGATCGATGCCGTGGCTCGATGTTATGCCGGATCGCGACGTGCCGGTACCCGACGGCATGGCGTGCCCGCAGGTGGGAGCACGAGCGCGGCGCGGTGCGCTACCGGCCGCCAGGCTTGCCGACGCGGTCAACCAGCAGTTTCAACCGGGCGATTTCCTCGGCCGGCGCGGTAGGCCCCGAATCGGTCAGTGCGATTCAGATGCGGACTCGGCGGCCTTCGTAGCCCTTTCGACTTGGATCAGAGCGGCCGTTTCGGCACGGTGGCGGCGTGGTTGCGGGACCGGCAAGGGCAGCGGCGGCGGTCACGGGTGGCCGGACTGCGCGCAGTTGGCTGGTGCGATCTTGAGTCGCCAGCCCGGCGGTCTGAAGTACTCGGGGGCGAGGAGTCGCGCGACTATCCACCCGATGACCGGCAGCACGACCGTGTTGAGGATGACCAGGGCATTGTCGGTGAGGCGTACGGCTTCGACCGGATGCTTCTGGGGCGTGGCCAGGCGGTAGAAGAACAGCAGAACCGGTGGGGCCAGCAGCGCGAGCGCCCACAGATGGACGCGGAGCTGTCGGCGAATGAGCAGCACGCCGATCACGATCACCAGTGAGACGACCGCGTTGTGCGCTGCAACTGGTGGAAGTTGATCGTGTGGTACGCCCCGAAGTGGAACGCGGTGTCGAACACGTAGAGCGAGGCGACGACGGTCGTAGTCAGGTAGGCCCGGAGCTGGTCCTTCCTGGCGCCGGCCTCGGTGAACCCGCTGAGCAGGTCATCGGCGACGGCGGACGGCATGGCCGCGCTCTTTCCCGGCCCGCCGGGAAGAAACGCCGGCCGGATACGCCCGGCGCACTCACCTCCGGTCGGCCATCACGCACGATTCAACCGGGCGGCTCACCCGCGTCCGACTGGCTCTGTCGTAGCGGGCGGCCGAGGCGTACCAGTGGACAGAGGCGCCGCCGGTACGGGGCGAGCGGCGCCGAGCCACCCGGCCGCGCCTGCCGGATCACCGGCTCGGGAACCGTCACGTAATTTGAGGTCGCCGACCCACTCCCAGCGCAGCGCCTTCACGCCCGCCCTCCTACGGCGAGCCGTTCCCGCACCACCCGGGCCGCCCGTTGCGCCGCGCGCCCGCGCCCCGACAGATCCCCGGCGCTGGAGACGACCTCGCCGCACTCTAGGACCGACTTGGCGCGGCGCAGCAGCGTGCGCAGAACCTGGTCGGGGTTGCGCCCGGCCAGCGTGGCGGCGGCATGCCGCAGCCGACCGCCGGGGTAGGTCAGCTCCACCGTCAGCTCGGTGCCGTGGCCACCGGGCGCCTCGGCAAGGTGCATCCTCCCGTCATGGGCCAGCGGACCGTGCCGCAGGTGCCAGCGGGCCGACCCGTCCTGCTCGTCGATCACGGCTTCGGCCGACCAACCAGCCCCCGTGTCGCACTCCGGAGCGACGTACTCCCGCCGGCCGTCGGAGCCAGTCTCGACCGCCACAGCCCGGCCGAGGATGCTCGACAACTGCGGCTCGCTGCGCCACAACTCCCGCACCACCGTGGCGGGCCGGTCCACGGTCACCGTGCGTACGGTCAGGTACCCGCCGCCGTGTCGTACCGGCAGGTAGTTTCGACGCGCAGCGATCGCCACCGCAGCCGATCCGGCTCCCACCGCCACCGCCGCGACGGAGAACCGTACAGCCTTCCGGCCGACCAGTCCCATGTACTCTCCCGGCCTCGTGATTTGCCGCGCAGTACCCCTGCTGTGTGCCGGTAAACAGCGTCGGGCACGTGCCGGCGTGGACGGTGGACCACCTCCGGTTCGGTCGTCCCGTCCGCGGCGACGGCCGCCGCCGGGGCGACCAAGAAGTGTCCTTTGTGGACAGAATGGCCGCGGGCATGCCCATGGGCCGCCGCCGACCTGCGGCGCAGACCGTTGCATAGCTACCCGTACGGCGGGGTACCCCGACATCATGGGTTACGGCTGGGGTCGCACCCCGAGGGGCTACTACCGGGGTCCGTACGGCTACGGGCGGATGCGCCGCCGCGGCAATTCCTGCCTGACCGACGCTTGCCTCCTGGAGACCGGCTGCTGCATCGGCGAGGCGCTCGACGGCAATTGTTTGCTCCTGGCGCTGGCGCTCGCGCCGCGGCTGCTGGTCGCGCTTATCGCCGCTCCCAGCCGTGCCGGGAGCGGGAGCGGCCCGTTGATCGGCGCCATCCGCACGTACCGGCGCCGGATCAGTGCCGGCCGGCCGGCCTGCTGCCGCTTCACGCCCAGCTGCTCGCACTACGCCGAGGAGGCCATCGCCACGCACGGGGCGCTGCGCGGCCTGGTGCTGACCGCACGGCGTCTGCTGCGGTGCCGGCCGGGCGGAGCACGTGGTGCCGATCCCGTACCAGGGCGGTGAAACCGGGGCGGCGTGACGTCGGGCCATCCGGCCGCGGCCTCACCGCCACCGTTCGCGAGTGGCTCGCGCGCCCCTCGAATCGCGCTGGCTCACCGATGGCCACAGCCGGGCTCCCGGTCCGATCGGGGCCAGACATACGGCAGATCGGCCGGCTCGTCGCCGAACCGCGGTCGGTAGTGGTCGGGATCCTTGCGGAGCAGGGCGGACCGGTGGCTGCGGTGCAGGTCCTCCCTACCCAACCAAGGGGGCAGGTCGGCCGCGGCGGACAAGGCCGGCTGGGTGCGCACGACCTCGATGCCGCACGCGGTGACGAGGTCCCTCCGCAGGGAGTCCGCGCAGGTGTCCGCCCGGCCCGTGGCGCACCAGGCGTCGCAGATCTCCAGCCCGTACCGGGTCAGTGCTTCCTCGTACCCGGCCCACATGCGCACGGCCGGATGGTGCCGCCATCCGTACCCCGGCACGGTCAACGCGCGCAGTACCTGGAGGGCCTCGACGCGCTGCTTCCCCAACCGACGGGAATCGAGGCAGCGCGCGGTACGCGCGAAGTCCGGGTAGGGCAGGAAGGTTTGCATCAGCGGGGTACCGCGTGCGGGCATCCCTCGCGCCTGCCGACCCGTGGCGACATGTCAACTATTGTGGTGCCCACCGCGCCGGGCAGGTGACCGAATCGGAGTACCACGCAGGGCAGCCGATTGCGCCCGGCCGGCGCCGTACGGACCGATCAGGCCGAGCCGGCCCCGGGGCTACCGGGACCGGCCCGACCGGTGTCGAAGGACGGAACTCGTCGGGTCAGGGACTCGTGCAGCTGATGTTGGTGGGCGCCTGCGAACTGTCCCCGTTGGCGGTGTACCCGAACGAGGTCGAGGCGCCCCCGGCGAGTGTGCCGTTCCAGGAGGCGTTCTTGACCGTGACGGCCCCGCTCGTACCGGTGTTCACGCCGTTCCACAGGTTGGTGATGGTCTGGCCGCTGGCGAGGGTCAGGTGCACCGTCCAGCCGTTGATGGTCGACGAGCCGGCGTTGGTCACGTTCACACTGGCGTTGAAGCCGCCCTGCCAGCTGCTGGACATCGAGTACGCGGCGCGGCAGCCGCTGCCGCCACCGGTGGTGGGCGGGGGAGTCGTCGGCGGTGCAGTGCTCGGGCGGCTCGTGGTCGGCGGGGTCGTGCTCGGCGGAGGGCCACCACCGATGCTGACGCTGGAACTGCCGCTGCCGCCGCCCCAGGCCTCGGTCGCCAGGATCTGGTAGTTCATCGAGCCCAGGTTCATCCCGTGGCTGGCCCAGGCGTTGACGAAGTTGGAGAAGGTGATGGTCCCGCCGCCGTTGCGCGGCGAGGTCCGGATCGCCAGGTACTGGTTGAAGGTCGCGGTGCCCTGGATGGACGGCTGGTTGACCTGCTGGTGCTCGATGATGTCGTACGTGCCGCCGTCACTGGTGACCTGGCCCATGAGGGTACCGGCCCGGTTCGGCGAGCCGACCCAGTTGTCGATGACGTAGTACTCGACCAGCGGGTTGGTCGACCAGCCGTACAGCGCCATCAGCGCGGTGCCGCCGGAGCCGCTGAGGCTGCCGGTGTAACTGATTGAGCGGCTGGTGCTGCCGGGGTTCCAGCCGACGCCGCCGACCCAGTCGCCGATGCCGCTCCACGTGCTGGAGTAGCTGCTTGCCGAGTTCAGCGTCAAGCACGCCGACCCTTGGCCGTTGGACCACATCGAGTAGTACATGCCGCCGTTGGTACCGGTCTGGTTCGAACAGATCTGCGTCGCCGCGCTGGCGATGCCGGGCAGGACCGCGGCGGCCGCGACCAGTGCCGCGGCTAATGCGCCGCCGATGAGCAGCCGGACGCGGGTGCGCCGACTTCGGGATGGGACAGGTGCGTCGTTCATGCGCGTGCTTCCTCCTTGTGACGGCTGGCTTCCTGGCGACGGCGGACAGGCCGGCCAGGCGGGTGGGGGGTGGCAAACCGCGGGGGAGCGGGTCGGTACGCCCTGACCCGCATCGACAGTCATTGACCTCTCGTGACGCCGAAAGTATGAGCCGAACCGGTCCCGTTGGCAACAACTTCCGGAAAGTTGCGAACGTGTTCGATCCTGGTGGGGGTCCTCGTGTACGCCACAAATCCCTGATAGGTAGCGACTTCTCGGCGACCAGTGAGAGCGATTGGCCAAGGGAGCCGGTGATCCGGCGGAAGCCCGGTGACTCTCTCTTCCGAAACTTTCGCTACCTGGGCCTGGTGCGTTCCCCCGCGTCCAGCCCGCCAGCGGCTCGTCCCGCCGTCCCGCGTCGGCCGGCACCCGGCCCGGGTTCCGCAGGAAGACCCCTCCCTCGGCACGCCCGGCTGCGTGTAGACAGGGCAAGGAGGTGGGTGGGTGGCGGGCGCGCAGCAGTCGTTCGAGGAGCTTGTCCGGGCCCGTACGGCCGGCCTGTCCCGCGTCGCGTACCTGCTGACCGGCGACCACCACCTCGCCGAGGACCTGGTACAGCAGGCGTTGCTGCGGGTGGCCGGCCGTTGGCCCGCGCTGGTGGCCCGCGGCGACCCCTACGCGTACGTGCGGCGCGTCATGTACAACCAGCACGTCTCGTGGTGGCGTCGGCGTGAGCCAACGGCTGCCCGTCAGGCAGCGCCGCAGCCGGCCGCGCCAGATCCCGGCGACGCGGTCGTGGCCGCGGTCGCCGTACGGCAGGCCCTGGCCCGGCTCGGCCCACGGCAGCGCGCCGTACTGATCCTGCGCTACTTCGAGGACCTCACCGAAGCGCGTACCGCCGAGATCTTGGGCATCTCGGTCGGCACGGTGAAGAGCCAGGCGCGGGACGGGCTGGCCCGCCTGCGCGCCTTGGCGCCCGAACTGTCGGCATTGGCGGAGGTGGAGAGGTGAACACCGACGAGCGGGCCGTGGCGGCCGCGCTGCGGGAGATCTCCGCCGACATACAGCCCGTCCGCCTACCGCCCAATCTCTGGGCGCGGGGGCGCCGACGGCGGCGGCTGCGGGCGACCGCCTTCGCGGCCGGCGTCGCGACGCTGCTCCTTGCGCTGATCGCGCTACCGCTGGCCTGGGCACCGGGGCGGCACCCGGTCACGCCGGCTGAGCCCCACTGGTCCATCCCGTTCCGGGTCCGCGCACCCATGCCGCTGCAACCCAACCTGGCAGACGCGCCTAACGGACCGGCCTCGGTCATCGTCACTGGGCCCGGCGGCTTCGGCGCCAACGACGTCTTCGGCTTCGACGACCGGGCCGTCGCCGTCGGACGCGACGGCCTGTTCCGGTACGTGCGCGACATCAACTCGGTCGACGCGGGCGAGAACCTGCTGCTGTCACCCGATGGCCGGTACGTCGCCGGCCCGGCCGACCTCGAAGGGGTGGACTTCGACGAGTCGGCCGGGGACTGGAAGTCGACGGCCGGGGTGATGGACCTGACCACCGGCAAGGTTCGTACCTACCGCGAAGGCGCTCCCGTCGCGTGGTCGCCCGACGGCCGTCTCCTTGTCCGCTCGGTGTCCGGGCCGTTGCGCCTCGTCGACATCGGCTCGGGTGCGATCGTGCCGTTGGGTATCGGCGGCGCCGCGGCAGTCGCGTTCTCGCCCGACGGCCACGAACTCGCACTGCTACAGGGCGGGGAGTTGAAGGTCCTGAACGTGGACACCCGGGCGGTGCGCACGGTCGCCACACTCGGCGCCCAGCAGACCCTGGCCGGGCCGGGCGGGTGGAGCGCCGGCGGCCGCCTGGCGATCTGGAACGGCAGCGACTGCCTGCCCGCCTGCACGGCCGGCTACCGCGACTTCCGACTCTCCTTTGTGGACATGGGAAACGGGGCGGTGACGGATGCCGGCTTCGACGCGGTGCAGGCCGTGTCGGCGAGGCTGCTGGGTTGGCAGTCCGACGGCGACGCCGTGGTAGCGCTCAGCATGACGAGCCACGACCCTTCGGGCCCGCGCCGCGCCGCCCCGCAAGTCCTGTCGCTGCATCCGGGCGGCGGCCGGACCACCCTGGTCACGGTGACCGCCGACGCCGACCGGATCGATGTCGCCCGGGACCTGCTGGACCACTTCGGCGGCGACCCGCGCTCCGGCTGGGCCATGTTCCTCGACCTGCTCCGGGTACGGCTTCTCAAGGCAGCGCCGTGGCTCGCGCCAATCGCCGTACTCGTCGCCGGAGGACTGTGGCTGCGCCGTCGCCGCCGACCCGGTACTACCCGGCGCTCGCGTCCAGGAACGGGCGGGTCATCGCGGCGAGCAGCGTGTGCTCGTCGTCGTCTCCGGCGAGATGCCACGTGAACGTGCCACGAAGTCCGTGCCGCACCGCGAACGCGGCCCGTTCCTCGATGGACTCGGCATCTTCGTAGCTGACAAACGTCCGGGTACCGGGGTGGTACAGCCATGGCGAGCGGGCAACCGGATGGCGATGGCGCTGCCAGTCCGGATCGGGGAGCAGGTCACGGGCGATGTCGCGCCAGTCGCCGACACTGACCGTGTCGACCTGGGGTTGGAACAGCCCGGCCTGCCCGCCGGCCGATACGACGGAGAAGCCCCGGCCGTAGAAGGGTACGCCCAGCACGAGCTTGTCCCGTGGTACACCGTGGCGCTCGTAGTAGTCGACCGCGCCGGTGACGTTGTTCGACTGCCGCAGGTCGGGTTCGAGCGGGTCGTCGGCCACCTCGACCAGGGGCGCGTTGAACGTGGCGATCGGCGAGAAGCCGGTACCGAAGTCGTAGGTCATGAGGTTGACGAAGTCCAGCACGTCGACGAAGGCGGTGAGTTCGTAGCTGTCCGCCGGGTCGTACCGGCCCGCCGACTGCAACCGCCCGGCGGGCAGCGCGGCGGTCAGCAGCCGGGCCGGCCCGAGCCGGTCGCGTAGCTCCCGGGCCAGCAGCGTCGCGTTGCGCCGGTCCTCGGGCCGATGAGTCAGCTCGGCAGGGCCGCCCGAAACCGGGAACTCCCAGTCCAGGTCCACACCGTCGAAGCCGGCGGCCAGTTCGAGGCTCTCGTCCGCGAAGGCGGTCCGGGACTGCGGCGTGAGCGCCGCGTCGGAGAACCCGCCGGCGCCCCACCCGCCGATCGAGAGCACCGTCTTCAGGTCGGGGTGGTCCTGCTTCAACGCGGCGAGGGCCTCGAGGTGCGCGGGCGCCTGGGCTGGCAGTGTCAGGTGCCCGTCCTCGATCGTGGCGAACGCGTAGAAGACGTGGGTCAGCAGGCCGGCGGGCAGCGCGTCGATCGGGTACAGGTTGTCGTCCGTCGCGTGCAGGTACCCGCCCAGAACCGGCTTCTGCCCCATGATCATGTACGCCAGGGTAGCAGGCACCGCCGGTGCCACCAGTCCTGCGCGCGCGGGTACCACCACTCCGCGAGCAGCGTGGCGGCGATCAGCGTGAGCGCCCCGGCAAGTGCGTCGGCGAGGAAGTGGTTACCCGTCGCGACCACGGTGAGCGCAGTAACGACCGGGTAGCACAGCACCAGCGGTGTCCACCGGTGGTGCCGGTACATGCGCCACAGGACCAGGGAGGACCACATCGCCCACGCGAGGTGCAGCGACGGCATCGCCGCCAACTCGTTGGCGGCCCTGGCCAGCGTGCCGCTGTGCGAGGAGCCGAAGGCGTGTGTGGTGGCCACCACGTCGACGAACTGCTGGCCCGGGGCGAGCCTGGGCGGGGCCATCGGGTAGCACCAGAAGATGACGAAGCCGAGCAGGTTGACCAGTACCAGTCCCCGGCGCAGCGGCCGGTAGAGGTCGGGACGCCGCCACCACAGCCAGCCGAGGATGGCGAAGGTGACCGTGTAGTGGGCGATGTCGTAGTAGTTGGCCGTCCACCAACCGCTGGTGTGGTGGGCGGCCAGCCAACGGTTGAGCAGGTTCTCCGGGCTCAGCCTGAGTCGCCGTTCGAGGTGCAGCACGCCCAGAGCGCGGTTGTACGGGGCCACCGGAGGCAGCGGGGCGAAATCGTTGACGACGTCGTAGAGCCAGGCCAGCCAGAGGACGAGTAACGACTCCACCCACCATCGACGGTCGGCTCGAGGGCACCTCGACCTCGGGTACGGCGACGGTCGTGTCGTCGTCGATCATCAGCTGGGCCATGGGCGGGAGATTCCGTGGGGGCGTCAGGGCGCCCGGCTCGACCGGTGACCTCGGTGAGGCGTGGGTAACGGACCGCTGGACCGCTGCGGGCGGCGGTGCCGAGCGGGCGACCGTTACGGTTGCTGGCCGCCCACCCCTCGCAGGCCGGCGTCCACGAAACGGATCATCCAGGCGAAGCTTTCGTCCGGGTCGTTGCTCCATTGGAATCCGTTGGCTGCCTGCAGCAGCGCGAAGCCGTGGAGGGTGCAGCGTAGGGTTCTGATCGCATGATCGGTCTGGTCGGCAGGGATGCCGTACCCGGACAGCACCGCGCGGATTGAATTGATGACGCGTACGCCAGCGATGAGCAGTGGGTCGTCCTTGCCGTGAAACTGCGCACCCACCGTGGCGCCGTAGCGGCCGGGGTGGTGACGGATGTACCCGCGCAACGCGGTGAACATCGCGGTGAGCGCGTCGATGCCGGCCCTGCCCTGCAGCGCGTCGCGCAGCGCATCACCCAACTCGGCCATGGCCAGGGCGGCGATCCGGTGCTGCAGGTCGGCGAGGTTGTCCACGTGCTTGTACAGGGCCGGTGGTTTGACGCCGAGCCGTTGCGCCAGCGCCGCCACGCTGACCCGGCCGATACCGACCTCGTCTGCCATCGCCGCGCCGGCGGCGACCACTTCGGCGGTGTTCAGCCCGACCCTAGGCACCGCGATCCTTTCCAACGGCGAACGCACCGGGTCCACCGGGTGGTGGTGACGATGAATAACTTCTCTGTTATGATACCTAACCTAGGTCGCGCAAGGTAGTGCACTGACTGCATCTCGGTGGAACACGAGCGGGAGGTCCTCATGGAGATCGCGCGGGGCTTGCGCCGCATCGGATCCGACGTGGTCAACAGCTACCTGGTGGTGGACGGTGACGATGTGACCGTCATCGACGCCGGACTGCCCGGATACTGGCGGCTGCTGGAGGCCGAGCTGGCTTCCATCGGCAAGAGCCTCGACAACGTTCGGGCGCTGGTGTTGACGCACGGGGACAGCGACCACATCGGCTTCGCCGCCCGGCTGCACCGGGAGAAGGGGATCCCCGCCTATATCCACGAGGCGGACATGGACCGGGCCCTGCTGAAGGTGAAGAAACCGAACACGGGCTGGGGGCCGGTGAAAGTCGGGCCGCTGGTCGGGTTCCTCTGGTACTCGGCCCGGTACGGTGGGCTCCGCATCCGCCCGGCTGACGGACTTCGGGCCGTCACCGCGGGCGAGGTACTCGATGTGCCGGGTGCACCGCGGATCATTTCCACGCCGGGACACACACCGGGCAGCGTGTCGGTCCACGTTGCCTCGGTGGATGCCTTGTTCCTCGGCGACGCGATGACCACCCGCAACGTCCTCACCGGTGTCACCGGTCCGAAACCGGCTCCGTTCACCCTCGATCCTGGACAGGCGATCGAGTCGCTGGCCCAGATCGAGGACGTGGACGCGACCTGGGTGCTGCCGGGCCACGGACCGGCATGGGACGGCGGCGTTCCCGAAGCGGTACGCCTGATCCGCGAAGCCGCGGCGTCGAATCGCCGCTAGCGCCACGCGGCAGACCGGCGACCCCGGCCTCGCCCATCTACGCGGCGCGCGCCCCCCAACGGGAAATCCGGTGCGGGCGGGGCGGACCGGCACGACGGTGTCGGCCGGAACCCGAGGATTCCGGCCGACACGTGCCGCTTGTCGTGCTGGTCGTTCAGGCTAGTCGCGGGCCGGCTGCCCGGTGACGGGGTCGAGGTAGAGCTTACCGTTGTTGCCGCCGTGGTCGTGGAAGTCGAACAGGTTGTTCAGCGTCCCGGCGATGGCGTCGAAGGAGCCGGCAATCCGCGGCAGCTTCCAGTTGTCCTCGACGAACTTGATGATCGAGGACTGGTCGGTCAGCGTGTGGTCGACCGCGTTGTGCTTGGCGAACGGGGAGATGACCAGCAGCGGCATTCGCGGGCCGTAACCGCAGCGGCCACTCTGGCCGGCCAGCGGGGTCTGCTTGGTGGTGTCGCCGCACAGGCCTGTACCGGTCAGGAAGTCCTGCGGTCCGGGCGGGGTGGCGACGTTCGCGGTGTTGGACGGGTTGTGCACGCCGCTGTAGACGTGGTCGTACCAGCCGTCGGAGTCGTCGTAGGCGAGGACCACGGCGGTGCTGGACCAGTCCGGGGTGTGCTGCAGAGCGTTGATCTCATTCACAACGAACTGCTGCTCGTCGATCGGGTCCGAGTACCCGGCGTGGCCGTCCTGGTAGCCGGGTGCCTTCAGGAAGCTGACCGCGGGCAGGTGGTCGGGCGACAGGTAACCGTGGGAGATGGCGGCGACCAGCGAGTCGAAGTCGCTCATGTCGTACTGGTGGTTGGCGGTGTTGAACTGCGGCACGCCGCCGGTGAAGGTCTGCGTGTCGGTGCCGATCGCCGACAGGGACGCCGGGGCCAGGTGGTGCGGGTTGGCCGTGGAGGCGTAGTAGTTGAACGGCTCGTGGTGCGGGATGTAGTCGTCCTTGTTGCCGTAGTTGTTCGGGCCGGCCGCGGTGCCGCCGATGCCACCGACCGCCGCGCCGACCGGGTGCACTGCATTGCACAGACCCTGGTCGGAGGCCGGCTTCTGGGCGAACTTGCCCTTGAACTGATCCGGGATGAACGTGCTGGTCGGCTGCGTGATCCCCAGGCTGGCCAAGGCGTTGGCGTAGCTCGTGGTCGGCCGGTTGCCGCCCTGGAACCAGCCCCACGACAGGCCGGCGTTGTTGAGCAGGTCGCCGATGTTCTGCCCGGTGAAGGTCACCGCGTCGCGGACGGAGCAGTCGTCGTAGTACGGCTGCGCGTCCTCGATCAGCGACGTGCCGCCCTTGCCGTCCGGCACGGTGTCGCCGTTGGTGGCCGCGCCGTTGATCATGAGGCCGACGCCGCCGGTGTTACCGGAAACCAAGTTGATCGCCCCGGGCGACGACGGCCCGAAGGTGGTGCCGAAGGAGTTGTCGCTCATGGCGAACTGCTGCGCGTAGTTCCACAGCGCGGTGACGGTGTTGCCGTCGTAGTAGTTCATGACGTCGCCCGCGCTGCAGGCCTGACCGGTGCCGCTCTTGCCGCCGCCGTTGCCGACGGTGGTGACGAACTTGTCCATCGCCCCGCCGTTGAAGGACTTCTGCTCGTCGTTGTAGCTGTGGTCCTGGTCGCAGGTCAGCA
Source organism: uncultured Micromonosporaceae bacterium (assembly GCA_964645345.1). Classification (GTDB taxonomy): domain Bacteria; phylum Actinomycetota; class Actinomycetes; order Mycobacteriales; family Micromonosporaceae; genus Rugosimonospora. The sequence continues at coordinate 8,939 of CAZYCD010000063.1, read as the reverse complement.
CGTCGTTGATGTTGGCCGGGTCCAGCCGCCGCGGGTTGACCTGGTTACCGCCCGCGTCCTTGTTCGGGTTGTTCGTCAGCAGCGTGCCCTGACCGTTCAGGCCCTTGGTGTCGGCCAGGGTGTTGGCGCTCGGCGTGTGGTGCGCCGCGTCGAACTTCTGCCCGGAGGTGTTGGCCGCGTTCGGGTACGTGCCGAAGTAGTGGTCGAAGGACACGTTCTCCTGGAAGATCACTACGAGGTGCTTGATCGGGGTTGTTGTCGCGCCCCCGCTGGTTGGCTTCGAGGTCGTGTCGGCGGCGGCAACGCCGGCCGGCAGGAGCACCAGCGCGGCCCCCACCGCCGCCAGCGCCAGCTTTCTGCGGGATCTGACCATCACATGGTCCCTTTCGGTCACACTCGTTTCCCCGACACAATGCCGGGATCATGGGGAACCTATGGACGCAAGGTGAACACGGCGGGACCGGAAGCCGAACACGGCCGGCCTCCACGGGGAACAGTCATTCCGACAGCGAGGAGTGGTCGGGCGAACACATGCAGACCAGGCGCGCGTACCCGCGGGCTTCACGGCCGGTACCCGCGGGCTTCACGGCCG
>CAZYCD010000063.1:0-8247 GCA_964645345.1 uncultured Micromonosporaceae bacterium | reverse complement strand
ACCCGCGGGCTTCACGGCCGCGTACCCGGCGCGGGCGCGGGCGCGGGTACGAAGCTGAACGGGCGCATCAGTTGCGGTACGAGCGTGGTCACGCCGAGCCCGAGTCGCTCGACGACCGCGATCAACTGGTCGGGGAAGCCGCGGTTGCCGGCGAACATGTCCCAGTGCATGGGCACGAGAAGGTCGACGTCGGCGGCCGCGGCCAGCAGGGCGGCCTCCCGGTGGTCCAGGTTGCCGACGATGTTCTGCGCCTCGCGCAGTGGGTCCCGGCCGTTGATCGGCAGCAGCGCGACGTTGACGCCGAGGTCGCGTAGCACCCTTTCCTGGCCCGGCCACCAGATCGTGTCGCCCGAGTGGTAGATCCGCACTCCGGCGAAGTCGACCACGTACCCGAGGTAGCGCACCTGTCCGCCGGACAGGTCCTCCCCGAAGTTGTACGCGTCGGCGACGTCGACGCCGTGGCAGGCGGGTACCGGGATGACCCGCACGGGAAGGTCCTTCAACGGCTCGTGCGCCACCGCGCCCAGCACCCGTGCGGCCGGTACCCCGGCGGCGAGCGCCTGCCCGGTCAGCGGCGCGGGTACCACGACCCGGGCCTGAGGGGACGCCTCGGCGACCGCCGCCACCGTCGCCGCGTCGAAGTGGTCCCAGTGTTCGTGGGTGCACAGCACGAGGTCCACATCGGACAGTCGGCCCGGGTCCACCGGCGGCGGGATGCGGCGATCGTCCCGGTCGGACAGGAAGGGGTCGACGAGAACCGTTGCCCCGTTGCCGCGCAGGACGAAGCCCGCCTGCCCGAGCCACGTCAGCGTCACGGCTGCGGTAGGGGTGGGCGGATACGCAGGCAGCGATGTCATCGAGCCAACCTCCGGTACGTGGTCAAGGGACGGGCAAGGCGAGCCCGGGTGCGTGGGGGAGCGAGCACACCGCCGTCGACCCGGCCCGTGCGAGCAGGTCCAGCCCGAGCCGGGCGCGACGCACCCGCTCCCGGGACAGGGCGACGGTGAGGTCGTTGAGGTGGGTACCCGACGGGTACACGTCGGGAGCGTTGCGCAGCCCGAACTTCGCGTACACGGGTGCCGCGCAGGTGACCAGGCGGGGAAGCTCGTAGTGCCGGACGAAGCCACCCAGGTTGTCCGGCGCCTCCACGTACACGTCGAGCGGGACGGTGACGGTCTCGCGGATGGCGACGATCTGCCCCAGGGTCAGGTCGGTGGGCAGGTTCAGTGTACCGGCACCCAGGCCGGCGATGACCTTCGCGGACGCCGGGTTGGCAACCGGCAGCATCACCGAGATCTTCGCCTGCATGTCCGCCGGCAGGTCGCCGCGCTCCTTCAACCGCCCGAACACGGACAGCACCCCGAGGTCCGCGATCAGCACACTGCGTACCCCGAGGTCGGCCGCCCGGCGGATCTCGTCGACCACGGCCGACAACTGGTCCTGGCCGCGGGCGGCGGAGGCGACCACGGCGCCGGCGGGCGAGCGCGCCATCGCCGACGCGTCCCACGCGGCGCACGGCCGGGCGAACAGCGACAGCTCCACGCCGGCCGCGGCGGCCATCGCGCTCATCTCGGCGATCTCGCTGTCACGCAGCATCCCGACGCCGCTGCCCTGCGAGATCCTGGTCACCGGTACCGACAGCCGGGCCGCCTCGGCGAGCACCGCCTCGACACAGCGCGGGCCCTCGACACTCGGGATCTCGACCCGGTAGTGCGCGCCGTCCGGAAACCGCTGTGTCGACTCGACCGACGGGTCCCGGTCGCCGTCCGGCAATCCGAGTGCGGCGAGCAGTTCCGGGGTACCTCGGTGGATGCTCAGGTCACTCATGGCCACCTTGACAGTGCGACGATGACCGCCCGGAAATCTATCCGTTTCCCGGGAGCCCAGGGATGGGCCTGCGCGGAGGCTATGAGCGTTCGGCGTCCGCGTCAATGCACATGCCGGCCTCCGGCCGCCGGCGGATCGGGCCTCCCTTCCGTGCGCCGCCCTGGCACTTCGGACACCAGTACGCGTTCCGGTTCGACAGGATGGCCGTGCGGACCGGCGTCCCGCATGCCAGGCAGGGCTGACCGGTCCGGCGGTACACGTACACCTCGCCGCCGTGGCGGTCCACGCGCGGCGCCCGGCCCATCGCCTCCGGCGTATGTGCATTGTGGACGGTGTCGATCCGGCCCGCCGCCACGCCGGCCCGCATGAGCGTCCGCAGGTCGGTCCACAGGTCGGCCCACTGCTTCGCCCGCAACCCGCGCCCCGGGGTGGTCGGCCGCAGGCCCGCGCGGAAAAGCGCTTCGGTCGCGAAGATGAGCCCGGCGCCGGCCACGATCGACTGGTCCATCAGGAGGGCCAGGAGCGGGCGGTCGGAGCGCCGGACAGCGTCCCACGCGGCCTCCGGCGTCGCGTCTTCACGCAGTGGGTCGGGTCCGAGCCGCGCCAGCAGGGCGGCCACTGCGGGCGGGTCGAGCAGCTGGCAGGACGCGGGGCCGCGCAGGTCCAGCCAGTGCGCGGTGTTCCACAGGCGCAGCCTGATCGCACCCGCCGGTGCCGGCGGCGCCCCCGGCCCGTCGCTGAACTTGCCGTACAGCCCGAGGTGGACGTGGAGTACCACGCCGTCGCCGAAGTCGTGCAGCAGGTGCTTACCGTAGGCCTCGGTGTCCACGAGCACGCGGCCCGACAGCCCTGCCGCACCGTCGGCGAAGCGGCCCTGAGGGCTGGCCGCCGTCACCGTGGTACCGCCGAACAGCGCGAGGTGCCGCGCGGCGAGGCGATGAATCGTGTGACCTTCGGGCACCGGCGCATGCTACCGGCGCACCGCCGCCGCGGCGACGGCTATCTGGACAATAGCCCCGGTCTATGCCAATGTGATCACGGACCGACCATTCGGGGGCCTCGGGCCGAACGGGCGTTCCGTACGCGGCCGCACCGGGTAGCCCCGACTGCGCGAGGAGGACGGCAATGGCTATCAGCGACGGTTCCGGTGGCGCTCCAGCCCGCGTCGACGCGATTCCGGCAATCGACAACCGGGGCGTCAGCAGGCGCGGTCTGCTCGTCGGGAGCGCGGCCGTGCTCGCCGGCGTCGGGCTCATGAAGCCCGTCGGGGCGTTCGCCGCCGACGCGACCGGCGTGGCGGCCCAGACGACCGGTACCGCAACGTCCGGGCTCTCGCCCGCTCAGCAGGTCGGGCAGCGCGTGATCTGGTCGTACCCCGGCCTGACGCCCCCGCAGGTGCTCCTCGACGCCATCCGCGCGGGACTGGTCGGCGGCGTGATCTTCTTCGGGGAGAACATCAACCGCAAGGACCGCAGCCAGATCCAAGCGGTGACAAGAGAACTGGCGCAGGCGCAGGCGGACAGCGGCATTGGGTACCCGCTGCTGCTGATGACCGACCAGGAGGGCGGCATCGTGCAGCGGCTGCCCGGCGCCCCAGGCATCTCCGAGAAGCAGATCGGCGCGTCGGCGGACCCGGTCGGCGCGGCGCGGTCCGCCGGTACCGGCGCGGCGCAGAACCTTCTCGACGCCGGGATGAACTGCAACCTCGCGCCGGTACTCGACGTGTACCGGCAGCCCGGCAACTTCGACGACCAGTTCGGGCGCTCGTACAGCATGGATCCGGTTGTGTGCGGCGAGTGTGGCGCCGCTTCCATTGCGGCACAGCAGAACCTCGGCGTGGTCACGACCGCCAAGCACTTTCCCGGGCTCGGTGCCGCGACCCGCGCCCAGAACACCGACCTCGGGCCGGTGACGCTGGACGTGTCGTTGCCGGAGCTGCGCGGCATCGACGAGTTGCCGTTCAGCTACGCCATCGACGCCGACGTGGACATGGTGATGACGTCGTGGGCGACCTATCCGGCGCTCGACCCGGACCTGCCGTCCGGCCTGTCGCCGAGGACCGTGCGCGGCGAGCTCCGCGGGCGGCTCAAGTTCGGCGGGGTGACGATCACCGACGCGATTGAGGCCGGCGCGCTGCAGAGCTTCGGCGGTACCGGTGAGCGCGCGGTGGCGGCCGCGGCGGCCGGCATGGACATCGTGCTCTGCTCGGCGCGTGACGTCAGCCAGGGCCAGGAAGCGGTCGACGCCCTCGCGGCGGCCGTCGCCGGCGGCCAGCTCGCCCGGGGCGAGGCCGTTCACGCGCTGCAGCGCGTCCTCGCGCTGCGCGGCCGGCTCGGCTGAGGCGTACACCGATCGGCGGGGAGGGCTGGAGCGCACGGCTCAGCGGCGGGCGTAGATGCGCACCCGGCCGTTGTCCAACCGGAGGCGGTGCGTCGTGTCGAGGGCCGCACGCAGGCTGTGCCGCGCGTCGAACCACGGAAAGGACGGCCACGCCACAACGACGTGGTCGGACGCCGGCCGGTTGCGCTCCAGGTCTTCGAGCGCGTCCGCGTCCGCGGCATGCTCGGGCACGTGGACCAGCGGTCGGGCAGGCGTCGGCTCGACGCCTATCCGCCCGCCGTCGATCAGTACGAACGGGGTGGGCGGCGGAAGTGCCTTGTCGATGTCCTCCAGCGCCCGCTGTGACCGGATCGGCCAGGACTGTTCCTGCCACGCCGCCACATCCGGCTCCCGGCCGAGCTCCCGGCACCGCCGCGCCATCTGCACAATGGTGACCTCGTGCGCGAGCACGCTGTGCGGCAGCCGGTCGTCGTACCGGCGGGCCATGAAGTTGCTCTGGTCGTGGAAGCGGATGGCGCCGCCCGGCTGGTCCAGGCGGGCGACCGGACCGTAGAGCGGTGCGAGGTCGTAGAGGTAGCCGTCGGCGCACACCCGCAATCGCTCGGGCATCGGCAGTACCCGGTCGAGGAACGAGCGGCCGTAGGCGTTGCCGGAGCTCGGTGGCGTCGGGTAGGCGCCCGGGCCACGATCGGCGACCAGCTCGAACAGGTCGCCGGCGGGCAGCTGGACCGGCGGGTTCACGCCACCGAGCAGTTGGCCGTCCGCATCCATCTCGGCGAGCGGCCAGTGCAGCTTGGCGTACGGCTCGACCTCGTACCTGGCCAGTGCCGCGGTCATCGTCCCGGGCAGGAGCAGGTCGTCAGCGTCCAGGAAACACACCACGTCACCGCTGGACGCGGCGAAGCCGGCGTTGAACGCGGAGCTCTGGCCCCCGTTGGGCTTGACGATCGCAGTCAGCCGGTCGCCGTATGACCGGATGACATCCGGCGAGCCGTCCGTTGAACCGTCGTCGACGACGATCACTTCCACGCGGTCGCCCTGGGCCAGGGCGCTGTCGACGGCCGAGCGCAGAACCCGCTCGTAGTTGTGGTTCACGATCACCACGGTCGCCGAGGTCACCAGCTACCCCCATCGGTCCGTCCATGCCCCATGGTCGAACCTACAGCGGATCATCCCATCCGTCGCGCCGCATTGATGGGCGCGCACCGGCGTCCACCACCCAGCGGAGGTCGCCTCGGCCGGATAATGACCGGATGGACCGGGCGACAGCGCGTGTCCGGGTGGCCGGGTCGCTGCGCTTCCTGCTACCGGCGGGCAACCGCGACGGCGACCTGACCGTGCCGGTCGACGGCGTGTCCAGCCTCGTACACATCGTCGAGTCGCTGGGCGTGCCGCGTACGGAGATCGGCGAGGTACTCGTCGGGGGCCGGCCGAGCCCGGTACAGGCGCGGCCCCGACCCGGGGACCTCATCGAGGTGCTGCCGGTACCGCGGCCGCAGCGACTGGGAGATCCCCGGTTCGTCCTCGACGTGCACCTGGGCGCCCTGGCCCGACGGATGCGGCTGCTCGGCATCGACACCGCCTACCGCAACGACGCCACCGACCCGGAACTCGTCGCGCAGGCCAACGCGGAGCGCCGCGTCCTGTTGACACAGGACCGGGGCCTGCTGCGCCGGCGCGCGCTGACCGCCGGCGGGTACGTGCGCGGCGGCCGGCCCGACGAGCAACTGGTCGACGTGCTGGACCGCTATGCGCCGCGGCTGGCCCCGTGGACGCGCTGCCCGGCTTGCAACGCGGTCCTCGATCCGGTACCGAAAGAGGCGATCGCGCACCTGCTGGAGCCCGGTACCCGCCGCTCGTACGAGCAGTTCTCCCGCTGCCCCGGCTGCGGGCGGGTGTACTGGCGCGGCGCCCACGCCGCACGCATCGAGACCATCGTGGCGCGGGTGACCGGGGCGACGGCGCAGCCGCCGGAGTAGCGCGCGGGACGTTGGCCCCGTGATAGATTGCTTCCCATCTATCTGGGAGGCCGCCGTGCGGATCCGTTGCCTCATCGTCGTCGCCGGGCTCCTGGTCGGGATCCTCACGCCGCTTCCCGCGCGGGCGGCCGCCGCACCGCCGGTCGTCGTCCCCGCCCTGCAGCAGTGGACCGCCGGGAGCGGTAGCTACAGCTTCACCGCCGCCAGCCGGGTGGTGACCGACAGCGGGTACGCGAGCCAACTGGCCACCACCGCCTCGGTGTTCGCCGACGACCTGCGCGCGCTCGTCGGCCGGGGCGTCACCTCCGTGGTGGGCGCCGCCTCCGCGGTACAGGCGGGGGACGTCTTCCTCACCCTCGGCTCGACCGACACCGGGCTGGGCACGGACGGGTACCGGCTGACCGTCGGTAGCTCGATCACCCTCCAGGCCGCCGCCGACGCGGGGGCCTTCAACGGCACCCGTAGCGTGCTGCAGTTGCTCTCGCACGGGCTGACCGCCCCGGCCGGAACCGCCCGCGACTGGCCGGTCGCCGGGCAGCGCGGGCTGATGGTCGACAACGGCCGCAAGTACTACTCCCTGATCTTCCTGCGTAACCAGATCCGGCAGCTGGCCTACCTGAAGCAGAACGTGCTGCACCTGCACGTCTCCGACGACCAGGGCTTCCGCCTGGAGAGCGCGACGCACCCCGAGGTGGTGTCGGCGCAGCACTACACCAAGGCGCAGATCGCCGACCTGGTCGCGTTCGCCAGGCGGTACCACGTGACGATCGTCCCCGAGATCGACATGCCGTCGCACATGGACGCGGTACTGGCCGGCCACACGGATCTGCGGCTCGTCGGCGCGGACGGCACGGTGAACGCCGGGAAGCTGGACATCTCCAAGGCGGCGGCCCGCCAGCTCGCCACCGACCTGGTGAACGAGTACCTGCCGCTGTTCCCGGGCAGCGTCTGGCATGTGGGCGCCGACGAGTATCTGAGCACCGCGCAGTACGCGAACTACCCCCAGCTGGTCTCGTACGCGCAGGCGACGTACGGGGCGGGCGCCACCGGTCAGGACGCCTTCCTCGGCTTCGTCAACGGGATCGACGCCGTCGTACGCGCCGCCGGCAAGGCGCTGCGGATGTGGAACGACGGCATCTTCGGCGCGCACAACGTCACCCTGCGCAGCGACATCCAGATCGACTACTGGTCGGCGAACGGTACCAGCCCGGCGCAGTTCGTGGCGGCCGGTCACCAGGTACTCAACTCCAACGACAGCTACCTGTACTACGTACTGGGCAAGAACTGGAAGCCCAACCCGGCCACCATCTACACCAGCTTCCAGGCCAACCTGTTCCAGGACGGCAGCACGGTCGCGGTCACCGACCCGGGATTCCTCGGCACCTCGCTGTCGATCTGGTGCGACATCCCCAGCGGCGAAACCGAGGGCGAGGTGGCCGCGCACATCCTGCCGTCCGAGCAGGCGCTCGCGCAGGTGATGTGGGGCTCGCCGAAGCCGGCGAGCGACTACACCGGATTCCAGGCGCTCGCCGCGGCCGTCGGGCAGGCGCCGGGGCAGGACGCGTTGGCCCGCCCGACACCGACGAGCAGCCTGCCGACCTACAGCACCTACTGGCCGTCGAACCTGGTTGACGGCGACGCCGGTACCTTCTTCTGGGCGGGTCGCGCGGTCGCGGCGGGGGACACGGTCGGGGTCGACCTCGGCGTGCCACGGCCGGTCACCGGCGTGCGGGTCGCGATGGCGAACACCAACAGCCCCAACGACTACATGCACGCGGCGGTCCTGGAGTACTCGGCCGACGGGTCGACCTGGACCTCGCTGGGTTCGTTCACGAACCAGGCGACCGTGCAGGCGACCCCGTCCGGCGGCGTCAGCGCGCGCTACGTGCGGCTTCGCAGTACGGCCGCCCAGACGTACTGGCTGGTCGTCGACGAGTTCACCGTCACGGTCCGACCGACGGTGTCCCCGCAGACCAGCCTGCCGACCTACCAAACCTATGCACCGTCGTCGATGGTCGACGGGGACACCACGACCTGGTTCTGGAGCAACGGCGCCCCACCGGTCGGCGGGTACGCGGGAGTCGACCTCGGCGCGGTCCGG
>CAZYCD010000062.1:0-22282 GCA_964645345.1 uncultured Micromonosporaceae bacterium | reverse complement strand
CAGGACGATGGCAGGGACGCCCGAGAAGGGCGGTGACTCATAACCCCATCAGGAGCTATGAAACACGCTTTAGTCCCGCTTCGCCACGGCCCGCGCCGCCTCGGCTAGCAGGCGCACGCCCTCGTCGATCTGGTCGGGCGTCACCGCCGAGTACGCCAGCCGCAGCGCGTGGTTACCGCCGTCGAGCAGGAAGTCGCTGCCCTTGACGACCGCGACCCCGCGGGCGGCCGCCTCGGGTACCAGCAGGTCGACCTCGACGTCCTCGGGCAGCTCGACCCAGAGGAAGTAGCCGCCGTCCGGCTCGACGAACCGGGAATCGGGCAGATGCCGCCGCAGCGCCTCGGCCAGTAGCCCGGCGCGCTCGCCGAGCGCGGTGCACACCGTCCGGATGGACCGGTCGATGTCGCCGGACACGCAGAACTGGTAGACGATCGCCTCGGCAACCTGGCCCGGGGAGATGTAGAGGTTGGTCGCGGTGCGGGCGATGTCGGCGATCAGGTCGGCCGGGCCCACCAGGTACCCGACGCGTACGCCGGGGCAGACCGTCTTGGTGAAGCTCGACGCGTGTACCACCACGCCGTCCTCATCCATCGACAGCATGGAGGGCAGCGCCTCGCCCCGGAACCGGATGTCCGCGTACGGGTCGTCCTCGAAGATCGTGAAGCCGTACTCCCGGGCCAGAGCGAGCAGCTCGCGCCGCTTGGCCAGCGGAAGGGTCACGCCCGCGGGGTTCTGGTAGTTCGGAATGACGTGCGCGAGCTTGGGGCGTACCCCGGACTCCAGCAGCGCCCGGAGTGCGTCGATGTTGAGGCCGTCCGGGTCCATCGCGACCTGATGCACCTCGGCGCCGAGGTGGCGCAGGTTGAGCAGCGTCCGGTCATAGGTCGGCCGCTCGACCACGACCGCGTCGCCGGCCCGCACGAGGTGGTTGAACAGGAAGGCGTCGGCCTGCAACGAACCGTTGGTGACCAGCACCTGCTCGGGGGCCACGCCGTGCTTGTCCGCGATCCACCGGCGGAGCGGCGGGTACCCGACGGAGGTGCCGTACGCGGTGACGCCGGCCGGGTCGGACTCGAAGGCGCGTACCGCGGCCGCTTTGAGCCCGTCGATGTCGATGATGTCGAGGGACGGGGCGCCGCGGGCGAACGAGATCAGTTGCTGGGCAGTCATGCCCGCAATGCTACGGACGCGCGGATATCAGCTCGCGGCCGGTGCGCTGACCTCGCTGGGTTGCCGGGCCCACACGCGGAGGATGTCGCGCACCGAGATCACCCCGGTGACCTCGCCGGACTCCAGGACGACCAGGTGCCGGAAGCCCCCGCGGACCATGGCGGTCGCCGCGTCCTGCAGCGTCCACTCCGGCGTCGCGTACACGACGTCCCAGGTGAGGTGGTCGCCGACCCGTTCGGTGTCCGGGTCGAGCCCGGCGCCGACCGCGTGCAGGATGTCCCGCTCGGTGAGGATGCCCCAGCCCTCGGACTCCGCGTCGTGTACCACCGCGGAGCCGACCCTGCGATGGGACATGAGTGCGGCCACCTGGCGCACGGTGTGGTCCGGACCGACCACGAGGACGAGCGTGGACATCGCGTCGCGTACCAGCATGGTCGCTCACCCCATCCGCTGCCGGGCGATATGGGACATCCTCGCCCCGTACCGCCGACTTCTCAAGGGTGGCTGAGCATCGACTGGTAGGTGTCCACCAGCCGCCTGGTGAGCAGTTCGGGAGTGAAGGTCGACTCGTACCTGGTCCGGGCCGCGGGGGCCAGTCGCGCCGCGCCGGAGGCCGCGACCGGCAGGGCGGCGGACAGCCCGTCGACGTCCGGCGGTACCAGCCAGCCGGCATCCCCGACGAGGTACGGGATGCCACCCAGGCGGGTACCGAGGACCGGGCGGCCCGAGGCCAGCGCCTCGATCACCACCGTGGGCAGGACGTCCTCCCAGGTGGACGCTGCGATGACCACGGCCGTATCGCGCATGGCCGCGAGTACTCCTGTCCGGTCGCGGGGTCCCAGGTAGACCACGTCGGAGCGGGACGCGGCGGCGGCCTCGGCCACCGGCCGCAGCGGTCCGTCCCCGGCGATGCGCAGCGTGCCGAGCGCGCCTTCCGGCCGCCGTGACCAGGCCTCCAGGACCAGGTCCAGGCCCTTCTCGGCGGACAGCCGGCTGGCGAACAGGAAGCCCGAGCCGATCGGGGCGGGCGGGCCCGGGTCGTCGACCGCGTTGGGCTTGACCGTGATCCGCTCGTCCGGGATGCCGAAGTCGCGCAGGTGGGCGGCGATGTGGTCGGTCAGCGCCAGGTACCGGTCGACGCTGCGCCAGGTCCCCCGGTGTACCGCCAGCGTGGTCGCCATGATCGCGCTCTGCGCCTTCGAGCCCCGGTAGCAGCTGTGCACGACCGCGGGGAGCGCGAACGCCCGCCCCCGGCAGTCGTGGCAGATGTGGCCGTCCCGGAAGTAGAGGCCGGGCGCGCAGACCTGCCGGTAGTTGTGCACCGTCTGGATCACCGGCAGTCCGTGCGCGTGCGCGGTGCGCACGATCCACGGCGAGATCAGCGGGTACGGGTTGTGCAGGTGCAGGATGTCCGGGCGCTCGGCGCGGATGACCCCGACCAGGGCGCGTCGGGCGGCCGGCGACCAGATCGGCGAGATAGGCAGCAGCGCCTTCTGCGCCGCCGGCAGCGAGCCGATGTCGTCCGAGCTGCGCAGAAACGGGACGACCTCGACGCCGGCGGTACGCAGCTGGGCGATCTCGGCGTCGACGACGACGTTCTCCCCGGACGGCTGCGCCGAGGAGTACCGGTTGTGCGCGATCACCACCTTCATTGAGAGTTGAGGTTAACTTGTTGCCATGCCGGAGCTGCCCGAGGTGGAGGCGCTCGCCGCGTACCTGCGCGAGCGGGCCGCCGGACACACCGTGTCGCGGATCGAGGTTTCCGCGATCAGCGCACTGAAGACCTACGACCCGCCGGTGTCGGCCGCCGCCGGGTTGCCGGTCACCGGAGCATCCCGGCACGGCAAGTTCCTGGACATCCATCTCGGCGGCGACGCCCGCGGAGCTGGCGACAGTCAGCGTTCGTCGAGCGAGGACCTGCACCTGGTGGTGCACCTGGCCCGGGCGGGCTGGCTGCACTACCGGGACGCGTTCAAGGCCGGTACCCCGCTCAAGCCGGGCAGCGGGCCCATCGCGGTGCGGGTGCGCCTCGACGACGGCTCCGGGTTCGACCTGACCGAGGCGGGTACGCAGAAGAAGCTCGCCGCCTACCTGGTGCGCGACCCGGCGCAGGTACCGGGTATCTCGCGGCTGGGTCCGGACGCGCTGGGCGTCTCCCGGGAGGAGTTCGAGCAGCGCCTCAGGGCACGCCGCGGCCAGGTCAAGGGGGTGCTGACCGAGCAGGAAGTGATCGCGGGGGTGGGAAACGCGTACTCCGACGAGATCCTGCACGCGGCGAAGCTGTCGCCGTTCGCGATCACCGACCGGCTCTCCCCGGAGGCGTTCGACCGGCTCTACGAGGCGATGCGCTCGGTACTCGCGGACGCGGTCGAGCGGTCGGTAGGGCAGCAGGCGGCCACCCTCAAGGGGGAGAAGCGCTCCGGGCTGGCGGTACACGCCCGGACCGGCCTGCCGTGCCCGGTCTGCGGCACGGCGATCCGGGAGGTCTCCTTCGCCGACTCCAGCCTGCAGTACTGCCCCGGCTGCCAGACCGGCGGGAAGCCGCTGGCCGACAGGCGGCTCTCCCGCCTCGTGCGGTGATCACGCTACTCGTCCGTCCCATCACTCTGCGTGAGCAATCGCACGGCTACCCTGCGGTTCTCGACAGCCATCGCGTCCACGCACTAGTGTCGGCCGGTCGACACCGCGCGCGTGGCCGGCCCGTGGCACACTGGGGGCACCGTGGTTGAATGCTTTCCCAGGTGGGACAGCCAGTGCGCTGGTTGGCAACACGTCGGTACCGCGACTCCGACGGCCGGGATGGCGGAGCCACCGTCAACCGGCGGCGCAACACCCGTCCAGTTCGGTAAGCATCCGACGTGCATACGACCGCGGCGCGGGAGGGCACACCAACGGTGACGACGAGCCTCCACCGACCGGCCACCGAGCCGACCCGGAGAAAGATGACCGACACGCGATACGGCGAGACCTTCGAGATCATCCCGAAGGCCGACGGCGTACCGCGCTCGGCCTGGTTCCGCAAACGCCGGCGGTCCACCTGGCACCGCGCGTACGGCGGTGCGCTCATCGTCCTGGACTACCTGGCCGTCGTGCTCGCCGACCTCACCGCGACCACCCAGCTCGACCAGGCCAACTCCGGCTTCCAGCACAACGCCGGGCTGTTCCACGCGATGGTCTACGTGATCCTGCCGGTGGCCTGGCTGATCGTGCTGTGGGGTAACGGCGGCTACGACCGGCGCTATCTGGGCATCGGTACCGACGAGTTCAAGCGGGTGTCCCGCGCCTCCCTCATGGTTGCCGCGGCGGTGTCGTTCACGGCCTTCGCGCTCAAGGCGAGCGTGTCCCGGCTCTCGGTCGCGGTCGCCCTGGTCGGCGCGGCCGTCTACGTCAGCCTGCTGCGGTACCTGGCCCGCCGGGTGCTGCACCTGGTCCGTCGCAAGGGCATCGCGACCCACCGGATGCTCCTGGTGGGCACCCTGTCCGAGGCGCTCGAGGTGCACAGCGCGGTCACCCGTAACCCGTCGGCCGGCATGATCCCGGTCGGCATCCACCTCACCGAGGGGTATCCGGCGCCCCGGCACCTGGACACACCGGTGCCGGTACATGCCGGCCGGGAGATCGTACCGCTGGTACTGGAGGTGGGCGCGGACACGGTGGCCGTGTGCGGGTCGGCGAGCGCGGAGCCGGGCGAGCTGCGCCGGCTGGCGTGGCAGCTGGAGGGTACCGGCGTCGACCTGATCGTGGCGCCGCAGCTGACCGACATCGCCGGGCCCCGGGTACACGTCCGGCCGGTCGAGGGCCTGCCGCTGCTCTACGTCGAGGAGCCGACCCTCTCCGGGGTGGCCTGGCTGTTCAAGAACCTGATGGACCGCGTGCTGGCGGTGATGGGCCTGCTGATCACGCTGCCGCTGCTGATCGGCGTCGCGGTGGCCATCCGGATGTCCGACCGCGGTCCGGTGTTCTTCCGGCAGCGCCGGGTGGGCCGCGAGGGCAAGACGTTCTCGGTCTGGAAGTTCCGCACGATGTACGTGGACGCCGAGGACCGGCTGGCCGCCCTGGTGGACCAGAACGAGAGCGACGGGCTCCTTTTCAAGATCCGCAATGACCCACGGGTCACCCCGATCGGCCGCTTCCTGAGGGCCAGCTCGCTGGACGAGCTGCCCCAGTTGATCAACGTGCTGGTCGGCGAGATGTCGCTCGTCGGTCCGAGGCCGCTGCCGGCCGAGGACGGCGACTTCCTCGGCGACGTTCGCCGCCGCCTGCTGGTACGCCCTGGTATCACCGGCCTGTGGCAGGTCTCCGGGCGCTCGGACCTGTCCTGGGACGACGCGGTCCGGCTGGACCTGTACTACGTCGACAACTGGTCGCTGACCTTCGACCTGACCATCCTGTGGCGCACGGTCGGCGTGGTGCTGCGCAGCAAGGGCGCCTACTAGCCGAGCTTGTCGCGCACGTCCCAGAGCCAGACGCCGTCGACGAAGGTCGGTTCGAAGTCGAGCAGGTCGGTGACGGTCCGCTTCACTGCGCCGGTCTGCGAACCCGGGACGATGACCAGGATCGCCGCCCGCCAGAACCGCAGGTCCGTCCGCGCATCGGCGATCTCCTTGTCAGTGATCTTGGGTACGTTGCCGGTCGCGGCCACCCCGTCCAGCAGGGTCGTCGTGGGCCGGGCCGGCGCGCCGAACGCGCCGTCCGGACCCAGGTAGTAGCCGCCGGGGATGGCGTAACCGATCCGGGCGATCGCCGCCCAGCGCATCGGCTCCAGGTTGCCGACCGAGGCGGACGGTACCCCGACCATGCTGTGCCGCTCGTCGACGTACCGCTTCCAGGTACCGCTGGTGATGAAGGCGGGTACCGGCGGCCGGTCGCGTACCGCGATGGGTACCGGCGCGATCGGTACCAGGGCGGCCACCACGAGCCCGAGCCCGAGCAGCCGGAGCGGGTGGAACGGGTTCCGGGCGGTCAGCGCCAGTACCCGATCCAGGGCCAGCGCGAGCATCACCGCCAGTACCGGCGCCACCGCCACGGCGACCCGGGTGGGTACCACCTGGCGGAAGATCGGCAGGTCGCCGAGCAGCGTCCACGGCCCGGGCACCGTGGTCTCGCGTCCGTTCACGTTGATCCTGCCGCCGAGCGACAGCGCGGCCAGCACCAGCGCGACGACCAGCGCCGACCAGTACACCCGGCTGCGCCGCATCAGCAGCAGCCCGCCGAGCAGCACCAGCAGCAGCGGCCAGCCGAAGAAGGAACTCTGCTCCGACACGTTCTGCGCCAGCTTGAGAACGGTGTGGTGGCCGGCCAGCGAGTCGTGCGAGAAGCCGACGAAGGCGCGGAGGTCGGAGGCGTACGGCCGGGGGCCGGAGGTGTTCGCGCCCCGCCCGTGCTGCTGCCCGTGGAACTCGACGTGCAGCGGGTACGCGAGCGCCGCGCCGGCGATCACGGCGGCCAGGACGCCGCCGGCGAGGAACGGCAGCGCGCTGCGGCGCAGGACCGACGGGCGCATGAGCACGTAGCTGACCACGAAGACCAGCAGGCCGACCGCGGTGATGAGGAGGATTTCCTCATTGATGAACATCTGCCATATGACCAGCAGCGCCAGGACGATTCCGTTGCGCAGCCAGCGGTGCGGTTCGCACAGCTTCACCGTCCGCCAGACGATGAACGGTACGAGGAACTGGGCGGCGATGTTCGGGTGCCCGTACGAGTGGGAGATCATCGCGGGCGAGAACCCGGCCAGCCCGCCGCCGACGGCGGCCGCCACCCGGTGCCGTACCACGTGCCGGGACAGCACGTAGTACCAGGCGGTCGCGGTACCGGCGAGGGCCGCCAGGGAGAAGATCAGGTAGCCGACGGCGGTACCGAACAGCAGCGTCAACGGGGTCATCGGCAGGCTGACGCCGAGCACCGACGTGTTGGCCATCATGTTGACGCCCACCGGGGCGTTGAGCCGGTTGCTGACGAACGGAAAGAGCTGGTCTGTCACCACCCGGCTGCCCCATCCGAGCATCCACTCGAACAGCGTCTGGTCGGGCACGTTCTGCTGCACGCGGCCGCGCGGATCGGCGAGCAGCCGCTGCAGGACATAGCAGGCGCCCGCCGCGTACACCGCGAAGACGATCAGGTCCTGGCGGGTCGGCAGGTGCCGTACCAGCCAGCTCCTCCGGGGTACCGGCTCCGTCCCGGTGTCGGCGCCCTTCGGCGCCACGGTCGTCCCCCGCCCGTCCCCGGGCGGCTGCGTGGTGGTGGGCCTCCTGGTCGCCGGCCGCGTGGTGGTCGGCTCGCTGGTGGCCACGCCGGTGGTCACCGCCCCACTGGACGCCGGCTCGGTCGGCAGCGGCATCGGGTCGGGAGTACCCGCCATGTCCGGCGCGAGCGGGGGCAGCTCGGTCGGAAGCAGGGGGTTGTCGGGCCAGTCCTCCGGCGGCTTGCCCTGGGCCGTCCGCGCCCGGCGCCGTACCCGGCCCGATCCCTTTTGACCTTTACCACCCATTCGTTCCATTGCATCAGGTCGCCCACGGCCGTGTCTGGACATCCGGCTAGCTGACCAGCAGGATTGGCGGCCGTGAGGGCGAACCTGTCCGCCGCGCTGGCCGTACTCGCACTGCTCGCGGCGCTCGGGGCGGCCGTCTACGGGGTCGCCCGGCTCCGCGCCCGGCGGGGCATCGCGACCGCCACCCAGCGGGCCACCTACGACGTGCTGCACACCGTGGGGCAGGCCGCCGAACCGCTGCGCGCCGGGCTGTCCCCGGCCAGCGCCGGCAAGGCGGTCCGGCACCTGCGGGCGCTGATCGGCGCGGCCGGGCTCGCCGTCACCGACACGGCCGCCGTGCTGGCCTTCGACGGTACCGGCGACCACCACCGCGATCAGCTGCTCGCCTCGGCGACCAAGGCCCTCAACAGCGGCCGCCCCGCCGTGCTCTCCGTGCGGGACCTGCCCTGCGACCGGGTGGACTGCGTGATCCGGGGCGCGGTCGTCGTCCCGCTGCGCGGCGGAGCGCTCGTCGCGCTGTCGGACGGGCCGCCGGCACCCGGGCTGGTACAGGCGGCCCGCGAGACCGGCCGGTGGGTCACCGCCCAGTTGGCCCTCGCCGAGCTGGACACGTCCCGTGCCCGGGTCGCCCGTGCCGAGGTGCGGGCGCTGCGGGCGCAGATCAGTCCGCACTTCATTTACAACGCGCTGACCGCCATCGCGTCCTTCGTGCGTACCGATCCGGAGCGCGCCCGTGAGCTGATCCTCGAGTTCGCCGAGTTCACCCGGTACAGCTTCCGGGCGCACGGCGAGTTCACGACGCTCGCCGAGGAGCTGCGTTCGATCGACCGGTACCTGACGATCGAGCGGGCCAGGTTCGGCGAGCGCCTGCAGGTACGGCTGCAGATCGCGCCGGAGGTACTGCCGGTCGGGCTGCCGTTCCTGTGCCTGCAGCCACTGGTGGAGAACGCGGTACGGCACGGGCTGTCCGCCAAGCCCGGCGTCGGTACCGTCAGCATCATGGCCCGCGACTCGGGTGCGGAATGCCACATCACGGTCGAGGATGACGGAGTGGGAATGGACCCGTCGGCACTGGTCGGCGGCCCGGACGGGGACGAGCCGGCGGACGCCGGTCAGGCCGAGCCCGGGCAGCACGTCGGTCTGTCCAATGTGGACGACCGGCTGCGGGCGGCCTTCGGAGACCAGTTCGGCCTCGTCGTGGAGACGGCGCCCGGCGCGGGTACCAAGGTGAGCATGCGGGTACCGAAGTTCCATCCGGGCGTGCGGGCGGGTCGCTCGTGATCGGCACGGGGTTGCGGGTACTGGCCGTGGACGACGAGCCGCCGGCCCTCGACGAGCTGGCCTACCTGCTGCGCGCGGATGACCGGGTGACGGTGGTGCACACGGCGTGCGACGCGACCGAGGCGTTGCGGCTGCTGCGGGACGCCGAGGTCGACGCGGTGTTCCTGGACATCCGGATGCCGGGACTGGACGGCATGGAGCTGGCCCGGGTACTGAGCAGGTTCGCCAAGCCGCCCGCAATCGTGTTCGTGACGGCCTACGAGGAGCGGGCGGTCGAGGCGTTCGAGTTGGGCGTCGTCGACTACGTGCGGAAGCCGGTACAGGCGGACCGGCTGGCCGAGTCGCTGCGGCGGGTGGTGAGCGCCCGGCTGGTACCGGCGCACCCGGCGGTGGTGGGGCGGCGCGACCGGACGGACGATCCGACCATCCCGGTCGAGTTGGCCGGCGTGACCCGGCTGCTGCAGCGCTCGTCGGTGCGCTGGGTCGAGGCGCAGGGCGACTACGCGCGGCTGCACACGGCCGAGGGTTCGCACCTCGTGCGGGTGTCGCTGGCAACGCTCGCCGAACGCTGGGCGGACGCCGGCTTCGTACGCATCCACCGCTCCTATCTGGTGCAGTTGCGTCTGATCTCGGAGCTGCGGCTCAACGGTGGAACCTACGTGGTGACGATCGACGGTCGGGAGCTGCCGGTGGCGCGGCGACACACCCGTGATCTCAAGGACCGCCTGGTGCGCGCCGCCAAGCAGAGCTGGAACCGTTGAGGCTCAACAGAATTCCGCGGGATCGAGCGAGACGGTGAACGGATCATCGGTCTCGAACCGCTCCCCGGCCTTGACCGCGGCGGAGTCCAGGTAGCCCTTGCCCTGCTCCGGTCGGGTCAGCACGGTCAGGTTGCCCTCGTTCTTGTCGACAATCCAGTACCGCGGATGCCGCCGGCCGCATACTCGTGCTTCTTGATGACAAGGTCACGGCCGGAGTTGCCGGACGAGAGCACCTCGACCAGCAGGAGTGCGTCCGGAGCTTGCAGGGCGGCCTGCCGCTCCAGCGCCTCCGCCCGCTCGTCGTCACGCCTCCACCCTGTCGTTGCGCGGGACACCGGGAGCGGTTGTCCACAGGCCAGACCAACTGTCCACAGGTAACAATTCGGACGTTGACAACGCGCCCGACCCTCCACCATTCCTTCACAGTCCGGGCGCTGATCTCTCCACAGGCGACCTCCTACGCTCGGCTCATGAACGCACGCCGGATCCTGGTGGTCGAGGACGAGCGGACCATCGCCGACGCGGTCGCCGCCCGGCTCCGCGCCGAAGGGTTCACCGTCGATGTCGCCGGTACCGGGCCGGACGCCGTGGCCGCGGCCCACCGGACCCGACCGGACCTCGTGGTACTCGACATCATGCTGCCCGGGTTCGACGGGCTGGAGGTGTGCCGGCGCATCCAGGCGGAGCGTCCGGTACCGCTGATCATGCTGACCGCCCGGGACGACGAGACCGACCTGCTCGTCGGGCTGGCCGTTGGCGCCGACGACTACCTGACCAAGCCGTTCTCGCTGCGCGAGCTGGCCGCCCGGGTACACGCGCTGCTGCGCCGGACGGAACGGGCGCTGTCCGGTACCGACGCGGCGCCCATCACCCTCGGTGACCTGGAGATCAACTCGGCCGAGCGCAGGGTGCGCCGCGCCGGTACCGAGGTGCACCTGACACCCACCGAGTTCGACCTGCTGGTGCATCTGGCCAGCCGGCCGCGCACCGTCCTACCCCGGGAACGGCTGCTGGCCGAGGTCTGGGGCTGGGCCGACGCATCGGGGACGCGCACGGTGGACAGTCACGTCAAAGCACTGCGCCGCAAGCTGGGCGCCGACGTGATCCGTACCGTGCACGGCGTCGGCTACTCCCTGGAGGTACCGGCATGAGGGCCCGGCTGTCCCGCTTCGCGGACCTGATGCCGCGGCCGCTGGACTTCGTACGCCACATCAAGCTCAAGCTCGGCATCGTCATCGTGGTCAGCGGCGCGGCGGGGCTGGCTGTGTTCTGGAGCATCATCGGCTGGCGGCCGCCGGCGACGTCGCTGACCGCGATCGTGGTCGCGCTGGTCATCTCCCAGGTACTCGCGCACGGGATGACCCGACCGCTGCGGGACATGACGGCCGCGGTACGGGCGATGGCTCGGGGGGACTACACCCAGCGCGTACGCGCGACGTCGCGGGACGAGGTCGGCCAGCTCGCCGCCGCGTTCAACCAGATGACCGCCGACCTGGCAGCGGCCGACCAGGCCCGGCGCGAGCTGATCGCGAACGTCTCGCACGAGCTGCGTACCCCGATCTTCGCGCTGCAGGCGGTGCTGGAGAACGTGGTCGACGGGGTCTCCGACCCGGAGACGCTGCGCACCGCGCTGGCCCAGACGGAGCGGCTCGGCCGGCTCGTCACCGAGCTGCTGGACCTGTCGCGCATCGAGGCCGGCGCGGTACCGCTGGAGCTGGCCGAGTTCGACGTCAACGAGTTCCTGCAGGTTGCCGTCCGGGAGGCCGGGGTGGCCGCGACCGCGGCCGGTCGAGAGGTGACCCTGATCGCGACCGAGCCGCCGCTGTTCGCCGTGGCCGACCCGGCCCGCCTGCACCAGGTGGTGGCCAACCTGCTGGACAACGCGGTCCGGCACAGCCCGCCCGACGGTACCGTGACCGCGACCGCCCGGCAGGGGCCGGAGGGGCTGGTCATCGAGGTCACCGACGAGGGGCCCGGGATCCCGCCGGAGGAGCGCGCCGGGGTCTTCGAACGGTTCACCCGGGGCGAGCGGGCCGGCGGTAAGGCCGGTACTGGCCTGGGCCTGGCGATCGCGCGGTGGGCCGTCGAGCTGCACGGCGGCGCAATCGCCGTGGTGGACGCCCCCGCACCCGGCTGCCGCATCAAGGTCACCCTGCCCGCGCGCTGACCTGCCGAAATTCCTGGAGGAGTCATGTCCCTACCCGACCCTGCCCAAAAACCGGCCGGCGCCCTGCCGCCGGCCGCCCTGGCGCCCGGCGCGGGTACCGCCGTGGTGCCGGGGCCGGGGCAGCCCCCGCCGCCGCTGCCGCCGGACCCGCCGGAACACTGGCCGGGACCGGATCATCCGGCAACCCGGCAGGCGCTGGCCGCGATCGCCGGCGCGGGCGTCGTGGCGGCCTTCGCGATGGTGGCCAGCCGACCAGGCCTCGGCTGGCCGATCGTGGCGCTGGCCGTCGGTACCGTCGCGATCCTGGTGGCGCGGCGGCGTCCGGCGCCCGGCCCGGTCCTGTGGGGCGGCGCCGCGCTCGCCCTGGTCGCGGTCGCCGCGGTCCGCGATGCCGGGTATCTCGTGTGGCTGTGCCTGCTCGCCGCGTCCGGCGCGGGCTCGCTCGCGCTGTCTGGCGGCCGCACCGTCCGCGGCCTGGCGGCCGGCGCCTTCGCCGGGACAGTGGCGCCGCTGCGCGCGCTGCCCTGGGCGGTGCGCGGGCTCGTGCGGCCCCGGTCGGCGCCGCGGCAGGCCCGGGTGGGTGTCGCGGTCGGGGTCGCGGTGCTGCTGGTGGTCGTGTTCGGAGCGCTGTTCGCCAGCGCCGACCACACCTTCGCCGAGCTGGTCGACGCCGCGCTGCCCGCGACGAACGCCGTCGAGGTGGTCACGACCGCCTTCCGGTTCCTGGCCGTCGGTGCGGTCGCGCTCGGCACCGGGTACCTGGCGGCGGGCCGGCCGGGCTTCGACGATCTCCCGCCGGCCGTACCCCGGCTGGTACGCCGGGCCGAGTGGGTGCTCCCGTTGGCCGCGCTGGACCTGGTGTTCCTGGTGTTCGTCGGGGTACAGGTCGCCGACCTGACCGCCGGGGTACCCGACGGGGCGACGTACTCCGGGTACGCGCGGTCCGGGTTCTGGCAGCTCGACGTGGTGACCGTGCTGACCCTGCTGGTACTCGGGGTGGCCGCCCGGGTCGCGCCGCGCGTCGAGCGGGTCGACCGGCTTGCGCTGCGGGTACTGCTGGGGACGCTCGCGGTGTGCACGCTGGCCGTCGTCGCGTCCGCGATACGGCGCCTGTCGCTGTACGAGGACGCGTACGGGTTCACCCGGCTGCGGGTACTGGTCGGCGCCGTGGAGCTGTGGCTGGGTGTGGTGTTCCTGCTGGTGATCGTGGCCGGGGTACGGCTGCGGGGCGGCTGGTTGCCGCGTGCCGTCGTCGGTACCGGCCTGGTGGGCCTGCTGGTCGTCGCGGCGGTGAACCCCGACCGGTTCATCGCCGACCGCAACGTGGACCGCTACGCCCGTACCGGCGACATCGACCTGCGGTACCTGGCCACGCTGTCGGCGGACGCGGCGCCCGCGCTCGACCGGCTCCCGCCCGGCCAGCGCGCCTGCGCCCTCTACGCCATCGCCATCCGGCTCGACGCGACGTCGGACGACTGGCGGACGTGGAACCTCGACCGCTCGCGCGCCCGGACGGTCATCGAGGCCGGCCCGCCGCCCACCTTCCAGGACTGCCCGTACAGGTGACCGTTGCGCCGGGCGCCGGCCTCGACAACACTGCGCTGCATGCCGAACGAGCCGGTCAAGCGGGTCCGCGTGGTGCTCGCCGACGTCTCCGCGCACCGATCCGGCCAGCCGACCCGGGTCGAGCTGTCCGAGCAGACAGGCATCGGTGAGGCGCTGGTCCGGGGGCTGGTACGGACCCAGTTGGCGCTGGCCCTGCGGTGTGCGGCCGTGGTCGCGGTCGGGCTCGGCTGCCTGCCGCTGCTGTTCGCGGTCGCGCCCGCGGTCGCCGGTGCCCGGCCGTTCGGGGTCGTGCTGCCGTGGCTGCTGCTCGGGGTGGCGGCCTTCCCGTTCCTGTTCGGCGTCGGCTGGGCCTATGTGCACCTGGCGGAGCGCACCGAACGGGACTTCACCGACGTGGTGGAGAAGCACTGAACGGGTACGCGATCCCGGCGATCGTCGCGGTCACCTGTGCGACCGTGGCCATCGGCGCGTACGGGCTGCGGTTCGCCCGTACCACCTCGGACTTCCTGGTCGCCTCCCGGGAGGTCAGCCCGGCCTGGAACGCCGCCGCGATCAGCGGGGAGTACCTGTCGGCCGCCAGCTTCCTGGGCATTGCCGGGCTGGTGCTGAAGCAGGGGGTCGACGTGCTCTGGTACCCGGTCGGGTTCGCCGCCGGGTACCTCGCCCTGCTGCTGTTCGTGGCCGCCCCGCTGCGCCGGTCGGGTGCGTTCACCCTGCCCGACTTCTGCGAGCTGCGGCTGCGCTCGCCCCGGCTGCGTCGACTGGCCAGCGTCTTCGTGATCCTCATCGGCTGGCTGTACCTGCTGCCCCAGCTCCAGGGCGCCGGGCTTACCCTGCAGACCGTGGCCGGCGGCCGGTACCAGCTCGGTGTCCTGCTGGTCGCCGTGGTGGTGATCGCGAACGTCGCGCTCGGTGGCATGCGCTCGATCACTCTGGTTCAGGCCTTCCAGTACTGGCTCAAACTGACCGCGCTCGCGGTGCCCGTCATGTTCCTGCTGCTGCACTGGCAGATGGACGGCCGGCCGCAGCTCGCCCCGCCGGCCGGTTCGGCCTTCGCCCACCAGACCACCGTGCTGTTCGAGCACGCCGCCACGCTGGTCCGGCCGGACGGGTCCACGGTGGACGTTGCCGCACACCAGAGCGTGGTGTTCCCGGCCGGTACGCCGATCCCGCGGGTACGGGGGCTGGCCGCGGAGTACGGGCTGGACTGGCTGCTGCCCGGCTCGACCGAGCGGGGGGACCGCGGGCTGTTCGCGACCTACTCGCTGATCCTGGCGACCTTCCTGGGCACCATGGGCCTGCCGCATGTGCTCGTCCGCTTCTACACCAACAAGGACGGCTCGGCCGCCCGGCGCACCACCCTGGTCGTGCTCGGCATGGTCGGACTGTTCTATCTGCTGCCCACCATGTACGGCGTGCTCGGCCGGGTGTACACGCCACAACTGCTGCTCACCGGCGATACCGACGCGGTGGTGCTGCTGCTGCCGGGGGCGGCCCTGGGCGGCCTCACCGGCGAACTGCTCGGCGCCCTGGTCGCGGCCGGCGCGTTCGCCGCCTTCCTGTCCACCTCGTCCGGGCTGTTGACTAGCGTCGCCGGCGTGGTCTCGACGGACGTGATCGGGCGCGGATCGGTGCGAGACTTCCGGGTGTCGGCCATCGCGGCCGGGCTGGTGCCACTGGCGCTGGCGCTGCGCGCGGGCGGGCTGGACGTGTCCCAGGTGGTCGGGCTCGCCTTCGCGGTCGCCGCGTCCAGCTTCTGCCCGCTGCTGGTACTGGGCATCTGGTGGCGGGGACTGACCGCCGCCGGGGCGATCGCGGGGGTACTGGCCGGTGGCGGTGCCGCGGTCTGCTCGGTGGTGGCCACGGTCGCCGGCCCATCGCTGGCCGGCTGGCCGGCGATCCTGGTCGGGCAGCCGGCCGCCTGGACCGTACCCCTGGCCTTCCTGGTCATGGCCGGCGTATCGATGATCAGCCGGCGCCGGGTACCGCACGACGTCGGCGCCACCATGCTGCGCCTGCACGCTCCTGACGCCCTGCGCCTGTAAGGTCCGGCCCGCCCGGTACCGTCGGGAGCGTGAACGACAGGCCACCGATCTCCACCGACCTGCCGCCGGCACTCGTGCTGCGCGGCCTGGTCAAGCGCTTCGACACCAAGATCGCCGTGGCCGGCGTCGACCTGGACGTGCCGACCGGCTCGTTCTACGGGCTGCTCGGCCCGAACGGCGCGGGCAAGACCACGTCGCTATCCATGGCGGTCGGCCTGCTGCGCCCGACCGAGGGCCGGGCCTTCGTGCTCGGCCGCGATGTCTGGGCCGATCCGGTGCAGGCGAAGCGCCGGCTAGGGGTGCTACCGGACGGGGTGCGGCTGTTCGACCGGCTGTCCGGGCCGGAACTGCTGGCCTACCACGGCCTGCTGCGCGGCATGGCGCCGGACGTGGTCGACCAGCGCAGCCGGGAGCTGATCGACGTGCTCGGCCTGACCGACGCCGGCCGCACCCTGGTCGTCGACTACTCGGCCGGCATGCGCAAGAAGATCGGGCTGGCCTGCGCGCTGCTGCACGCGCCGCGGCTGCTGGTACTCGACGAGCCGTTCGAGGCGGTCGACCCGGTCTCCGGCGCGCTAATCCGGGACATCCTGCACCGGTACGTCGACGGCGGCGGCACGGTTATCTTCTCCAGCCACGTGATGGAGCTGGTGGAGAAGCTCTGTACGCACGTGGCGATCCTCGCCGAAGGCAAGATCAAGGCGGTCGGCACGCTGGACGACGTGCGCGGCGGCCGCGATCTGGAGGACGTCTTCGTGGAGGTGGTCGGCGGCCGCGTCGCCACCGGCGAGGAGCTTTCATGGCTCTGAGCGGACCGGGGCGCCGCGGCGCCTGGACTGAGGAGCGCAGCGACGAGGGAAGGTGGCGCATGGGGGCGTCCTGGGGAGCGGGCCGGACGACATGGCTCTGAGCGGGCTCGCAACCGGCGGGGACACGCTGGTTCCCGGCGCCGCCGAGGCCGAGGCGCCGGTGCGGCCCATACGGATCACCGTCTTCGTCGGTCTCAAGCTGCGGATCATGGGGCACCGGCTCCGGGGCCGGGCCAGGCTGGTCGTCGGCTTCGTGTTCGGTGCGGTCGCCGGGCTGGGCCTGGCCGCCACCGGCCTCGTCCTGTTCCTGGCCAGCGGCGCGATCAGGCGGGACGCCGGGTTCGCCCTAGCCGCGCTGGTCGGCGCGGCGCTCACCGTCGGCTGGCTGCTGCTGCCGCTGCTGTTCTTCGGCATCGACGACACCCTCGACCCGGCGCGGTTCGCGCTGTTCCCGCTGCGCCGCCGCACACTCACCGTCGGCCTGCTGGCCGGCTCGCTGGTCGGCATCCCGGGTGCGGCCACCGCCACGGCCATGGTCGGGCTCGCGGTGGCGGGCGGGCTGCGGGCCGGACCGGCCGGCGCATTCGTGGGTACCGCCGGCGCCGTGCTCGCCCTGCTGGTGTGCGTGACCGCCAGCGGCGCGCTGACCAGTGCGTTCGCCGCGCTGCTGCGGACCCGCCGGGTACGTGACCTGGCCGCCGTTCTGCTGGCCCTGCTGGCCGCCTCGATCGGCCCGATGAACCTGCTGCTCAGCTCGACGCTGCGGCACGCCAGCCTGGCGCCGGTACTGCGGCTGGCCGGGATCCTCGCCTGGACGCCGTTGTCCGCCGCCTTCGTCGCCCCCTACGACATCGAGGACGGCCGGCCGCTGCGGGCCTTCGCCCGGCTGGCGATCGCCGCCGGTACCGTGCTGGTCCTGCTCTGGTGGTGGGGCCGCACGATGGAGTCCTCGATGGTCGGCGCCTCGGCCGGGCCGAGGGTGCGGGCGACGCGCGGCGGGGCGGTCGCCACGCTGATGCCGGCGATACTCCGCCAGGTGCGCCCGGGACGGTTCACCGCGATCGTGGCGCAGGAACTGCGGTACTGGTCGCGGGATGCCCGCCGACGCGCCGGGCTCATCTCGATCACGGTCGGCGGCGCCGTGGTACCGATCGTGCTGCGGCTGCTCCCGGCGCGCTACGAGGGGCACCAGGGCGGCGCGCCACTGCCGCTGGCCGTGCTGTTCAGCTCCCTGACGGCCGCCGCGCTGCTGGCCAACCAGTTCGGCTTCGACGGCAGCGCCTACTCCGCGCACCTGCTCGCCGTGGTACCGGGCCGGACCGACCTGCGTGCCCGGGCGGCCGCGATATCGATCGTCATGCTGCCGGTGGTCGTCGCGATCGTGGTAGCGGTCGGGCTGCTGAGCGACGACGCCCGCGGGCTGGCACCGGCCCTGGGCGTGGTGGCCGCCGCCTACGGCTCGTCCACCGGCAGCGCTTCGGTGCTGTCGGTACTGGCTCCCTTCCCGGTACCGGACACCAACAACATCTTCGCCTCGGGCGGGGGTACCGGCGCGGCCAAGGGGCTGCTGACCCTGGTCGGGATGCTGGGGTCCGCGGTCTTCGCCTCGCCGGTGCTGCTGCTCGCCCTGCTGCTGCCGGCCGCCCTGTCCTGGATCGCGCTGCCGCTGGGGGTGGCGTGGGGCCTGGGCGCGGTACTGGTGGCGACCTACATCGTCGGCGACGTGTTGGACCGGCGTGGCCCCGAGGTACTGGCCGAGGTGAGCGCCGCGCCGTGACCATCCACGCCGGGGACCCGTTCGCCACGCCGGAAGGGGAGCGCTCGCCGCTGCGCCGGCTGCGGGGCCGGTTCGCCGCACCGGTCAGCCTGTGGACCGCGCCCGGGCCGGCGGGGCTCACCGTCTCCTCGATGCTCGTTGTCGACGGCGATCCCGGTCGGGTACTGGGCCTGGTCGACGACGAGTCCGACCTGTGGACCGCGATCGGGGAGTCCGGCCGGTTCGCGGTGGCGCCGCTGCGGGAGCGGGACCGCCAGCTCGCCGACCGGTTCGCCGGCCTGATGCCCGCGCCGGGCGGCTTGTTCCGCTCGGACACCTGGCGGGACACGGGGTACGGGCCGGTCCTGGCGGACCTGTCGACCTGGGCGGGCTGCCGGCTGGTCGACCACCGGCCGTGTGGCTGGGCGCTGCTCGTCGAGGGCGTGGTGGAGCAGGTCGAGGTGGGTCCGCAGGAGGCACCGCTGGTGCATTACCGGGGCCGGTACCGGCCGCTGGCCTGAGCGGGCCTCCGCGGGCGTCGGCGGACTGCGCCCAGCGGCACCCGTCGGCTCTTCGGCGCACGGCCGGCGCCGCTCGGCGCAGGCCACCGCAGCCGGCCCGGTACGACCGGAGGCAACCCCTACCTTCCCGGCATGGCTACCGAGACCCCGGCCCCTCCGGCCCCACCGGACGAAGGCCGATACCGTTCCGTCCAGGAATCGGGAGACTTCACGGCGCTGCGCAAGGCATTCCGCAGCTTCGTCTTCCCCACCACGGTGGCGTTCCTGGTCTGGTACGGGCTGTACGTGGTGCTGTCCGCGTACGCCCGTGGCTTCATGGGCACGAAGGTCGTCGGGCACATCAACGTCGCCCTCGTCTTCGGCCTGCTCCAGTTCGTGAGCACCTTCCTCATCGCCTGGCTGTACACGCGCTGGGCGGCCCGGCGGCTGGACCCGACCGCCGAGCGGCTGCGTGACGAGATCGAGGGGGGCCGGTCATGACCGGTACCGCACGGACCCTGACCATCGTGCTGTTCGTCGTGCTGGTCCTGGTCACCCTGGGCATCGTGATCTGGGCCGGCCGGCGTACCCGCAACGCCACCGACTTCTACGCCGGCGGCCGGACGTTCACCGGCTTCCAGAACGGCATGGCCATCGGCGGCGACTACATGTCGGCGGCCAGCTTCCTGGGCATCGCGGGCATCATCGCGCTGTCCGGGTACGACGGCTTCCTCTACTCCATCGGCTTCCTGGTCGCCTGGCTCGTCGCCCTGCTGCTGGTCGCCGAGCTGATGCGCAACTCCGGCCGGTACACGATGGCCGACGTCCTGGCCTTCCGGATGAAGCAGGCGCCGGTACGCACGGCCGCCTCGGTGTCCACCGTGGTGGTCTCCATCTTCTACCTGCTGGCCCAGATGGTCGGCGCCGGCTCGCTGGTCGCGCTGCTGCTGGGTATCACGGCGGACCAGAGGTTCCTCGGCATGACGCCGACCACCGCCAAGATCGTGACGATCATCATGATCGGCGTCCTCATGATCGCCTACGTGGTGATCGGCGGCATGAAGGGCACCACCTACGTGCAGATCGTCAAGGCGTTCATGTTGATGCTGGGCGCGATCCTGATGGCGCTGCTGGTGGGCGTGGCCTACAAGTTCAACCTGTCCTCGCTGCTCGGCGACGCCGCGGCCAAGTCGGGCAAGGGCGGCGCGTTCCTCGAACCCGGGCTGCGGTACGGCAAGGACATCGCCGGCAACTCCGGTGCCACCCTGGTCAGCAAGCTGGACCTGATCTCGCTGGGCGCCGCGCTGGTGCTCGGTACCGCCGGTCTGCCGCACATCCTGATCCGCTTCTACACCGTGCCCAACGCGAAGACCGCGCGGCGCAGCGTGGTCTGGGCGATCGGCATCATCGGCGTGTTCTACCTGCTCACCCTGGCGCTCGGCTTCGGTGCCGCGGCGATGGTCGGCAGCGCCGCGATCGCCAAGCAGGACCCGGGCGGCAACACGGCGGCGCCGCAGCTCGCGGCGGCGCTGGGCACCAAGTACCTCGGCGGTACCAACGGGGGCGCAGTCCTGCTCGCGGTCATTGCGGCGGTCGCGTTCGCCACGATCCTGGCCGTGGTCGCCGGGCTCACCCTGGCCTCCTCGTCCAGCGTGGCGCACGACCTGTACGCCAACGTGATCCGCCGCGGCCAGACCGGCGAGCGGGAGGAGGTGAACGTCGCGCGGTACGCCGCCTTCGTGATCGGCGCGATCGCGATCGTGCTCGCGGTGTTCGCCCGCGGCCTGAACGTGGCGTTCCTGGTGGCGGTGGCGTTCGCGATCGCCGCCTCGGCGAACCTGCCGGCGATCCTGTTCTCTCTGTTCTGGAAGAAGTTCAACACCCGGGGAGCCGTGTGGGGCATCTACGGCGGCCTCATCTCGGCGGTACTCGTGGTGCTGCTGTCCCCGATCTGCTGGGGCGGCGCGACCAGCAACCTGCCGGCGATCAAGCTGACCGCCACCCAGGCGGCCGACTGCGGGGTACCGGCGACCTCCAAGGAGGTCAACAACGCGACGGCGTTGTTCAGCTGCACCACCCAGGCGCCGATTCCGTTCAGCAACCCGGGCCTGATCTCGATCCCGCTCGGATTCCTCGCGGCCTACGTCGGTGCGAAGACGTCCCGCGAGCGCAACGACGACCGGTACGCGGAGCTGGAGGTCCGGTCGCTGACCGGAGCCGGCGCCGTCTGACGGTGGCACCCTGGTCCTGCCCGGCCCACCGGCCGGGCAGGACCAGGGGCCCCGGCCAGGTCGTCTGGAGGTGCCCGGCGACTATGGCACTCGTCGAAGGCTGGCTGTGTCGGCTCCGCGAGCGTCGCCGACTTGTCGAACGCTGGCTGTGTCGGCTCCGCGAGCGTCGCCGACTAGGCTGGCGGGCATGGCAGTCGCGCAGCGGTACGGAACGGGCCATCGCATCCTGGTGACCGGTGGTGCCGGATTCGTCCCCTCGCACCTCGTTGATGCGCTGATCGGCCGGGGAGCCACCGTCGTCGCGATCGACAACTTCGTGACCGGCGCGAAGGAGAACGTGGCGCACCTCGTCGGCGAGCCGCGGTTCTCGCTGGTACAGGCGGATGTCTCCGAAGGGCTGCCGGCCAACGACCCAGCGCTGACCGCCCGGTTCGACGCGATCATGCACTTCGCCTCGCCGGCCAGCCCGACAGACTTCGAGCACCTACCGGTGGAGATCCTCCGGGTGGGCTCGGTGGCCACGCTGCACGTGCTGGAGCGGGCGGCCGCCGACGGCGCGAGGTTCATCATGGCGTCGACCTCGGAGGCGTACGGCGACCCGCTGGTACACCCGCAACCGGAGACGTACTGGGGCAACGTCAACCCGGTCGGCGTGCGCAGCGTCTACGACGAGTCCAAGCGCTTCGCGGAGGCGGCCACGATGGCCTACCACCGCTCGCGCGGGGTGGACGTGGGCATCGTCCGGATCTTCAACACCTACGGCCCCCGGATGCGCCCGGACGACGGCCGGGCCATCCCGACCTTCATCCGCCAAGCGCTGCGCGGGGAGCCGATCACCGTGCACGGTACCGGCGCCCAGACCCGGTCGATCTGCTACGTGGACGATCTTGTACGGGGCATCCTGGCCCTGCTCGACTCGACCGAGACCGGGCCGGTCAACTGTGGTACCGAGGACGAGATGACCATCCGCGAGCTGGCCGAGACGATCATCGAACTCACCGGCTCCTCCTCCACCGTGACCTATCTCACCCGTACCCCGGACGATCCGGAGAAGCGACGCCCTGATCTGACTCTTGCGCGGACCCGACTTGGGTATGAGCCGCAGGTGGGCAGCATGGAGGGGCTCCGCCGGACCATCGAGTTCTTCGCGGAACGGCTGGGCTAGGTCCCTCTTTCGTGCCGGCCTCGTCGCGGCAAGAAGGTCATCTAGACGGGATTTCGTACGCTGAGTGACATGACAACGCCCTCCGGTCGTGCCCGAGTGCCCGGTTCCTCCCAACCGGCGAGCGGGCGGGCGAAGGTGTCCGGCTCGGGGGGTGCTGGCAACGGCTCGGGTACCGCCAAGGATTCCGGCAAGGCCGCGGAGAAGGCGGGGTCGGGTACGGCGCCGGACAAGTCGCCGGCGTCGGGCGCCGCCGAGGCCGCGCCCAAGTCGCCACCGGCCGTGGGGCGCGCCCGCCCGGCGGAGCGGGCCGGTACCGCCGTGGGCCGCGCCCGGCCGGGTAG
>CAZYCD010000061.1:0-22373 GCA_964645345.1 uncultured Micromonosporaceae bacterium | reverse complement strand
GGATCGTCGCCGGCCTGGAGTCGGCCACCGAGGGCGAGGTGTGGCTCGGCGGCCGTCCGGTGGACGAGGCGCCGGCCCGCGAGCGCCGCGTCGCCATGGTGTTCCAGGACTTCGCGCTGTACCCGCACCTGACCGCCGCCCAGAACATCGCCTTTCCGTTGCACACCGAGCACGCCGACGACGCCACCATCGCGGTCGCCGTCGCCGACGTCGCCCGGCTCATCGGCGTCGAGGACCTGCTGCACCGCAAGCCCGCCCAGCTGTCCGGCGGCCAGCGCCAGCGGGTCGCCATGGCCCGCGCGATCGTCCGGCGGCCGGTCGCCTTCCTGCTCGACGAACCACTGTCCAATGTGGATGCCGCGGTCCGCGCCGAGCTGCGGGGCGAGATCTCGCGGATCACCCGGGAACTACGGGTGGGCACGCTCTACGTGACCCACGACCAGACCGAGGCAATGACGATGGCGCACCGCATCGCCGTACTCCGGCGCGGCCGGATCGAGCAGATCGGCACACCGAGCCAGGTGTACGGCGACCCGCAGCGGCTGTTCGTGGCCGCGTTCGTGGGTACCCCGAGGACCAGCCTGCTGGAGGCGGCGGTCTACACGAGGCCCGGTGAGGCGGCGGTGCTCGACCTCGGCGAGCAGTCCATCGAGGTGCCGTGGGCGGACCGGCGCGCCACGGTGCTCGCGTCCCTGCACAGCGCCCGGGTCACCGTCGGCATCCGCCCGGACGCGCTGACCGTCGTACCGGCGGAGGCGCCCGGCGCGCTGCGCGGCCGGGTCAGCCACGTCGAGCACCTGGGCAACGAGTCCATCGTGGTGGTCGACGTCGGCGGAGTACCGACAACCGCCGCCGTCAGCCAGCTCGAGCTGCCCCAGGCGCCCGGCCGGCTGGCCGGCACGCTGGCCGACCAGCCGGCCGTCGCGCACGGGGTCGACGCGCTGCGGGGCACCCTGGCCCGGCTGGTACCGCACCAGCACGGCGATCCGCCGCGCGCGACGGCCCGCACGCGCTACGGGTTCTACCCGGTCTACGAGCGTGACGAGAACACGCCGGCACCGCTGGGCGGCACGGTCTCGATCCGGGTGCCGGTACCGGCGCCGGTGCCGCGGGTGGGCGAGTCACTGGCGGTACAGGTGGATCTGGGGCAGGTCTTCCTGTTCGACCACCGTGGAGACCGCATCCGGCTGCCCGGCTGAATCCCCGCCGCCGGCACCCCCGCAGCCGCCCCCGGCCGCCGCTCGCCGAGTCACCCGTCGAATTCCCGGCTCCCCTGAAATTGCCGGCCTGTTCAGTCTCGGTGGCATTTCGACGGAGACCGATGCGCCAAAGCTAACCAGCACTCCGCAAGCGGGACCAGAGCGCCAAACACGAGTGGTGAGGAAATGATGACGGGCCGACCGGAATGGTCGACCCGTCACCGTGGCGGCACGCCTCACTCGCCTCCGAATTCGCCCGCCTTCAGGCCGCGAACGAATGCGCGCCAGGATTGCCGGTCGACCGCCAGGTGCGGGCTGCCAGCCGGCTGCTTGGCGTCGCGAATGCCGATCAGACCGTCGCTGAGCAGCGCTACCTCGACACAGGTCGACTCACTGCTGCACCGCGTGCTGCGGCGCCACGATCCCGAACCACAATCCAGCGTCATTGATCCCCTTGACATGCTCGCCGCCCTGCCCGCAACCGGGCAGGACCAACCACGAAAGAAACTCGGACACTTGTCGCGGGTGGTACTGGAACATAGCGCCGGGCATGTCCATTATGTCAGCATGCCCGACCACAATAGGCACACTTGGCCAACGGTGTACCGTGGCCAAAGCGCACATGCAGGTTGCTATGCGGCGACTTGCGCGGTGTCTCTTTCTACCCGGTCGGCTTCCCGCGAATGAAGGGGGGCTCATGCCTTCTGCGGAGGTCTCCTCAACCCAGCGCCGGCGGCTGCGGACGGTACTGCGGCAACTGCGTACCGAGGCGGCGCTCACCCAGGAGCAGGTGGCCGGCGAAATGGACTGGTCACTGTCCAAGGTGATCAGGATCGAGACCGGCGCGGTGTCGGTGTCCGTCAACGACGTCCGCGCGCTGCTGACCCTTTACAGCGTGACCGACCGAACCCGCGCGGACGGGATCATCGAACTGGCCCGGGTCGCCCGGCAGCGGCCGTGGTGGTACGCGTACCGGGAGCACTACTCGCCGGCCTTCCAGTCCTACCTGGACCTCGAGGCGGGCGCGGCGGTGCTGAAGTTCTTCCACCCGGCGATGGTCCCGGGCCTGCTGCAGACCGAGGACTACGCCAGGGCCGCGATCGCCGCGACCGCGTTCGGGCACGAGGCGGACGAGCGCGTGGACCTCGACGTCGACGTCCGCCAGCGCCGCCAGCGGGCCATCTTCGACCAGCCGAACCCGCCGCGGATCATCGTGGTACTCGAGGAGCCCGCCCTGCGCCGCCCGCTCGGCGGTACCGCGACCATGCGCGGGCAACTGCGCCGGCTGCTGGAGGTACAGGAGCTGCCGCACGCGGACCTGCACGTGCTGCCGTTCACCGCGGACGTGGTCGGCGGCAGCTTCGGGCAGTTCATCATCCTCGAGTTCGACGACCGGGACGACCCGCCGGCCGTGTACCTCGACGGTGTGGCAGGCGCCGACGTGCTGCGCTCCGACACCCGTTTCAGCGACCCGTATGTGCGGATGTACGACCGCCTGTACCACGCGGCCCTGGACGCCCGTGCCTCCACCGCGTTCATTCGCCGGCTGGCCGCCGAGCTCGGCTGAGAGCCGACGGGGCTGCCCCTGGGCTGGCCCCGGGGGCCCGGGGGCTGCGGGATAAAGCGCACTTCTCGGGCATTGCCGATCTTTTACGTATCGTTCCCCCTATCCGCGCAACCCGGTCGCTACGGCTTTCCTCCCTGCTCAGGTGCGGCTAGCGTGAGGATGCCGCACGGCAGTCAGCCGCCCAGCCCGGGCAGCACCGCGCGGCACCGCCGAATCGCGAGACGCGAGCCGGGGACCCAGGTTCGTTGGGGTGAATCCGCGAGAACCTTCGCGGTAGGGCCATTCTTCCGGCCCGAATCCGTCAGCTAACCCGGTAGGCGGCGACGGAGACCACCGGTCGTGGTCCCGTCGAGGGAAGAAGGGGTTGCTCTTGCGCATCGCGCGGAACGCGTCGCGCGTCCTGCTCCTCGGGGTCGCCGCGGCCGGCATTATCGTGCCGTCGTCCGTCGCCCACGCGGATCCGACGGCAGCGCAGATCCAGCAGCAGATCAACCAGTCGGCGGCGAGCATGGAACAGGTCGTCGAGCAGTACAACAAGGTCACCGAGCAGCTCACCGCCAGCCAGGCGGCCGAGGCCGCGCTCCAGCAGCAGCTCGCACCGCTGCAGGCGAAGCTGGACTCGGCATCCGCCGACGTGGACAAGCTCGCCAGCGCGGCCTACATGGGCGGGCCGGGCGGCACGGCGACCGCGCTGCTGGAGGCCGGCTCGCCACAGGATCTGCTCGACCAGCTCAACGCGCTCGACCAGATCGGCCGGCGGCAGCACACTCAGATCACCTCGTACCAGCAGGCCAAGGCGCAGTACGACGGCCAGAAGCAGCAACTGGACGCCAACCTGGCCCAGCAGAACGCCCAGCAGGCCGCGCTGGCGGCGCAGAAGGCGAAGATCGACAGCGACCTCAAGGCTCTCTACGCCCTGCGTACCAAGCTCTACGGCTCCGCGACGGAGACGGCCAGCAGGTCGACCGCCGTCGCGCCGTACGTGCCGGGTGCCGCCGGGATCGCGGTCAAGTTCGCCTACGGCGCCCTCGGTACCCCGTACGTGTGGGCGGGCGCCAGCTCCAGCGGGTACGACTGCTCCGGCCTGACCATGGCCGCCTGGGCGGCCGCCGGGGTGCAGCTGCCGCACAACGCGGCCGAGCAGTGGGGCGTCGTGAGCCACATCAGCCGCAGCCAGTTGCAGCCCGGAGACCTGGTGTTCTACCTCGGGCTCGGGCACGTGGCGATCTACGTCGGCAACAACCAGGTGATCCACGCGCCGCAGCCGGGCGAGGTCGTCAAGCTGGCCAGTGTGGACATGATGACGCCGTACGGCTACGGGCGCCCGCACTAGCCGGCGGCGCTGGTAGTGCCGCCCGCGCCCCCGACCTCCCCGCGGGGGCGCGGGCGGACGGCGCCTGACCGGCGGGCAGCGCCTCAGGCCGGGTACGCGTGGGTCTCGGTCGCCTTGACCGCGGCCCACAGCTCCCGCCCGGCCAGCAGCCGCAGCTCCGCCACCGCCGCCGCCGTCACGTCCGCCAGTACGGCCGGCTCGCCGGCCAGCTCCACCCGCACCCGGTCGCCGTAGCGCTCGACGCCCACCACGGTCACCGGCCACACGTTGCGCGGGCTGCCGTCCGGGCGGGCCGGGTACAGGGCCACGGCCGACGGCGGGAACGCCACGAACACGTCGCCGCTGACCGGGTCGTCGACCGCGAGCCGCCCGCCACCGGCCAGGTCCACCGCGCCGTCGCCGGCCGTACCCCGGTAGAGGTTCAGGCCCACCAGCCGGGCCACGTAGTCGGTGCGCGGGCGCCGGGTGATGTCGCTCGGCGCTCCACTTTGGACGATCGCGCCCCGCTCCATCACCACGATGCGGTCGGCGAGCACCATCGCGTCCAGCGGATCGTGGGTCACCAGTACCGTCGCCCCGGCGAAGCCCGACAGGTGGTGGCGCAGGCGGGAGCGGATGTCCAGGCGGGTACCGGCGTCCAGCGCGGCCAGCGGCTCGTCCAGCAGCAGGAGCCGGGGATGCACCGCGAGCGCCCGGGCCAGGGCGACCCGCTGTGCCTGCCCGCCGGAGAGCGCGCGCGGCTTGGCCTTCGCGTACCCGGCCAGCCCAACCCGGTCCAGCCAGTGCATCGCCTCACGGTGCGCCTCCGCCCGACCCGTACCGTGGCACCGCGGCCCGAACGCCACGTTGTCCACAATGGACAGATGCGGGAACAGCAGGTAGTCCTGGAACACCACGCCGATCGGGCGGCGCTCCGTGGGTACCCTGTCCAGCGCCACGCCGTCGAGCACCATGGAGCCCTCGTTGGGGGCCAGCCCGGCGAGCGCCCGCAGCGCCGTCGTCTTGCCCGCGCCGTTGGGCCCGAGCAGCGCGACCACCTCGCCGTCGGCGACCTCCAGCTCGGCGTCTAGCCGGAACCCCGGCCGCTGCACAAGCAACCTCGCGACCACACTCACCGGGCCATCACGCTCACGGCGCCACCCAGCGGCCGCGCAGGCCGGTCAGTACCGCGACCGAGACCGCGAGCAGCACCAGGCTCAGCACGATGGCCGCGTCCGGATCCGACTCCAGCGCCAGGTACACCGCGAGCGGCATGGTCTGGGTACGCCCGGGGAAGTTGCCGGCGAACGTGATGGTCGCCCCGAACTCGCCCAGCGCCCGGGCCCAGCACAGTACGGCGCCGGCCGCCACGCCGGGCGCCACCAGCGGCAGCGTGACCCGCCAGAACACCGTCCAGCGGTTGGCGCCCAGGGTCACCGCCGCCTCCTCGTACCGCAGGTCCGCGGCCAGCAGCGCGCCCTCCACCGCGACCACGAGGAAGGGCAGCGCCACGAACGACTCGGCCACCACGACGCCGGCCGTGGTGAACGGCAACTGGATGCCCCACCACGAGCCGACCAGCCCCCGGCGGCCGAAGACCAGCAGAAGCGCCACGCCACCGACCACCGGAGGCAGCACCAGCGGCAGGGTCACCAGTGCGCGGACCAGCCGCCGGCCCGGGAACGCGACCCGGGCCAGCAGCCAGGCCAGCGGCACGCCGAGCACCACGCACGCCGCCGTGGCCAGCGTCGCGGTCTGCAGCGACAGGCGCAGCGCGGTCAGCACACCCGGCTCGACCAACCGGGCCGGCAGGTCCGACCAGGGCGTGCGGACCAGCAGACCGACCAGCGGGAGCACCAGGAACGCGAGCCCCAGGACGGCCGGCAGCAGGAGCACCGGAGGGATGCGCCTCACGGTGACTGGAAGCCGGCCCGGGACAGCGCCGTCTGCGCCGCTGCCGACTTGATGAACGCGACGAAGGCAGCGGCCCCGACCGGGTTCGGTGCGTTCTTCAGCGCGGCGATCGGGTAGTCGTTGATGGCCTTGGCCGACTCGGGGAACTCCACGCCGGTCACCTTGCCGCTGTCGGCCTTGGCATCGGTCCGGTACACCAGCGCGGCGTCGACTTCGCCCAGCTCCACTTTGGACAGTGCCGCCTTGACGTCCTGTTCCAGGGTTACCGGGGTGATGCTGACCCCGGCGGCCGCGAGCGCCGCCTTTGCCGCCGCGCCGCAGGGCACGGCCGCCGCGCACAGGGCCACCTTCACGCCGGGCTTGGCGAGATCGGCCAGGGCCGCGATGTGCTTGGGGTTGTCCGGGGGTACGGCGATGACGAGCTGGTTGCGTACGAACACCGACGGGGTACCGGAGGCGAGCCCGGCGTCGGTGACGGTCTTCATGGTGGCCGGCGAGGCGGCCGCGAAGACGTCGGCCGGCGCCCCGTTGACGATCTGCTGGGCCAGCGTCGAGCTGCCGCCGTAGGAGAAGGTGACCTTCACGCCCGGGTGCCCGCCCTCGAATGTCTTGCCGAGCGAGTTGAACACCCCGGTCAGCGAGGACGCGGCCAGGACGGTCACGGTACCGGTGACGTTGTCCGAGGACGCGGCGGCCGACGGTGCGGCGCCGCCCGACCCGCCGCTGTTGCCCGAACCGCAGCCGGCCACGCCCAGTACCAGTGCCATGCCGGCGATCCCCAACCGGTTCCACAGGGGACGCTTGAACCTCCACATAGGACACTCCTAGCCACGCGGCAGTTCGACGATGACGTTCGTTGACTTGACGACCGCGCACGCCACCGAGCCGACCGCGAGGCCGAGCTCGTCGACCGCCTCCCGGCTCATCAGGGACACGATCCGGTGCGGGCCCGCCTGGATCTCCACCTGGGCCATCACGCTGTCCTTGGCGATCGCGGTCACCAACCCCCGGAACCGGTTGCGGGCCGACGAGGTGTTCCGCTCCCCCGAGGCGTTCTCCCGGCGCAGGAACTCGGCCAGGTCGGCGCCGTCGACCAGCCGGTGGCCGTGCTCGTCCCGCCGGGCCACCAGCCGGCCCGAGTCGGTCCAGCGGCGCACCGTGTCCGGGCTGACCCCGAGCAGGTCGGCCGCCTCGTTGATCCGGAACTCCGCCACACCGGTCACGATAGCCTCGCAGATACCAGGCGTACCAGCGGCACAAACTGGTATCTGCGAGGTCGTACCGTATGGGACGATCGCGCCGTGACGTCACCGACGTGGGATCCGGCGCTGTACCTGACCTTCGCCGCCGAGCGCGCGCGGCCGTTCGCCGACCTCGTGCAGCGCATCGCCGTCGAGGAGCCGGCGAGCGTCGTCGACCTCGGCTGCGGCCCGGGCAACGCGACCGCCACGCTGCTCGAGCGCTGGCCGCAGGCGCGGGTGCACGGGGTGGACTCGTCGGCGGCGATGATCGACGAAGCGTCCGCGCTGGCCGGACCGCGGCTGACCTTCGAGCTGGGCGCGATCGAGGACTGGCGGCCAGCCGCGCCGGTCGACGTGATCGTCTCCAACGCGGCGCTGCAGTGGGTGCCGTCCCACGTGGACCTGCTGCCCCGGTGGGTCGACCTGCTGGCGCCGGGGGGCGCGCTGGCCTTCCAGGTACCGGCGAACTTCGAGGGTCCGGCCGCCGGCGTGTTCCGGGAGGTGGCCACCCGGCCCGAGTTCGCCGGGCAGTTGGCGGCGGTGGCCGCGTCCGGCGGTCCGTCGGCGCGCGGCGGCGTGGCCCGCCCGGCTGCCGAGTACGTCGACCTGCTGGGCGGCCTGGGCTGCCGGGTGGACGCCTGGGAGACCACGTACCAGCATGTGCTGCCCGGCCGGGACCCGGTGCTCGCCTGGTACTCCGGGACCGGGCTGCGGCCCTACCTGGACGCGCTGGACGAACCGCGGCGCGAGGCGTTCCGGCAGCAGGTCGCCGAGGGGCTGCGGGAGGCGTTCCCGGCCCGGCCGTACGGCACGGTGATGCCGTTCACCCGGATCTTCGTGGTGGCCTACCGTCCGTACCCGGCGCCGAAGCGGGCGGAGACCGCCGAATGAGCAACGGCCGGTACCCGAGACGGGTACCGGCCGTTGTGCGCTGAAACTACGCGGCCTGCAGGCCCTCGGCCCGGGCCAGCTCGCGCAGCCTGCCGAGCGCCTGGATCTCGAGTTGGCGGATCCGCTCGCGGGACAGCGAGAACCTGGACGCGACCTCGGTGAGCGAGTGCTCGCGGCCGTCCTCCAGCCCGTACCGGGCCCGCATGATGCCCGCCGACCGGTCGTCGAGGTGGCCCAGCAGCCCCTCGATCCGCTGCCGCTCCAGGGCGCCGAGCACGATCTCCTCGGGCGACGGGGAGTCCGAGTCGGCCACCAGGTCACCCAGGTTGGTGTCGCCGTCGTCGCCGACCGGTGTGTCCAACGACACAGTGTCCTGCGACCACCGCATCAGCTCGTGTACCCGCTCCAGCGGCACCCCGAGTGCGACCGCGATCTGCTCCGGCTCCGGGTCGCCGCCGAGCTCACGGGTGAGCTGGCGCTGCACGTTGCGCATCCGGTTGACGTCCTCGACCAGGTGTACCGGCAGCCGCACGGTCCGCTCCTGCTGGGCGATGGCCCGGCTGATCGCCTGCCGGATCCACCACGTCGCGTACGTCGAGAACTTGTACCCGCGCACGTAGTCGAACTTCTCCACGGCACGGACCAGGCCGGTGTTGCCTTCCTGGATGAGGTCGAGCATCGGCATGCCGGAGCGCACGTAGCGCCGAGCGATCGACACCACCAGCCGCAGGTTGGCCCGGATGAACAGGTCCTTGGCCCGCTCGCCCTCGCTGACCAGCCGCAGCAGTTCGGTCTTCTTCACGCCCTTGGGCAACTCGCCCTCGTCGAGCAGGTGCTCCGCGTACAGCCCCGCCTCGATCGCCTTGGACAGGTCAACTTCCTGCGCGGCGTCGAGCAGCGGAGTCCTGGAAATCTCGTGGAGGTACACGCCGACCAGGTCGCGCTCCTCGGCGACCTCATCAGTGCGAAGTACCGTCACGTTCTCGTTCTCCACCTTGGGGCCCTCCCCCGTCTGTCGCATCCGTTCCCCCACTTGCCCCACTCACAACCGACGGGGTGCCCCATTGATTCCGCCCCGCGGCCTGCCGACCGCACCATTTCCGTGACGACCGGCTGAGATAGGCGCCACTTACTAAGACGCATCTCGACCAGCTCAGGTTCGCATCTTTAGCTGTGGATTCCCTGGGAGGTCGCAGGGTATGCACTGCCAGCCCGGCCACGGCCGGGATCCGGCCCTCAGCGGGGTCTCAGGTACCCGCGTGCCAGGCGGCCAGCAGCTCGGCCTGGTATGGGCCGCTCAGGCCGCAGGTGAGCACCGGTTCACCCGCCGACCGGTACCAGTCGAGGGTGGCGCGGGCGGTGTCACGCAGATCACGTACCTTCAGCCCCGCGGCGACGCTCGCGCTCACGTCCCGGGCCATGAACCCGGCGTACCCGGGCAGGGGCAACCACAGCGGCAGGGACCGCTCGCCGGCCCACGGCCGGACCCGGCGGTCATTGAGGAAGCCGTGGTCGACCCAGGTCAGCTCGGGCTCCGGCCGGCCGACTCCGGCGGACGCCCGGGTCAACAGGTCCAGCCGGGTGGTCGTCGGGGCGATCCCGTCAAACACCCCGACGCGCCCATCCCCGGCGGCGGACACCAGCCGGGCGGCGAGGTCGCGGACGTCCACCAACTGCACCGCGTCCTCGGGCCGCCCGGGGGCGAGCACCTTGCCCCCGCGGGCCAGCCGTACGGGCCAGTAGGTGAACCGGTGGCTGGCGTCCTCCGGCCCGACGATCAGGTCCGCCCGGCACACGAAGGCCGGGGTACCGCCCTCCAGGACGGTCTCCTCGCAGGCCACCTTGCAGCGCCCGTACGCGTCGCCCGGCGCCCCGGATCGTCCAGCTCCGCTGGGGCGGCGCTCAGCACCGGGGCGGAGCCGGCCCGCTGGC
This sequence comes from uncultured Micromonosporaceae bacterium, assembly GCA_964645345.1. Taxonomy (GTDB): domain Bacteria; phylum Actinomycetota; class Actinomycetes; order Mycobacteriales; family Micromonosporaceae; genus Rugosimonospora. Next base: position 12,317 of record CAZYCD010000061.1, on the reverse strand, counting down.
CCGGGGTTGCCGGGTCGGCGTAGACCGAAACGGTGGACACGTAACACCAGTGACCCACGCGACCGGCCAGCCGCGCCACCGCCGCGCGGACCTGGCTGGGGCGGCTGGACACGTCGACGACGGCGTCGAAACGCAGGCCGTCGAGCGCGGCGAGGCCGTCGGGCGCGTCCCGGTCCACCCGGACCAGCGCCGCCCCGGCCGGTACCGGCCCGGACCGCCCCCGGGCGGCACAGACCACCTCATACCCGGCGGCGACGGCGCGGCTCGCGACGGCCCTGCCGAGGAAGGCCGTCCCGCCGAGTACCAGAAGCCGCATCGCCTACGCGCCGCGGCCCGCGCGGGTGCCCGCCGCGCCACAAACCGGTCCGGCTGCGCTCACGCTGGATGAGCCTTCGCGTGTGCTCGCCAACCCGGCTCGACTGCGCTCACGCGGACTCCCGGACAACCAGGTCGGTGGGCAGCACCAGGGCCTGCTCGATCTCCTCGCCGCCGGCCAGCCGCAGCAACTGCCTGGCCAGCTCCCGGCCGAGGTCGACGATCGGCTGCCGGACGGTGGTCAGCGGCGGCTCGGTGTACCTGGCCAGTTCGATGTCGTCGAAGCCGACCACGGCGACGTCCTCCGGTACCCGGCGGCCGGCCTTGTGCAGCGTCCGCAAGGCGCCGGTGGCCATCAGATCGGAGGCGACGAACACGGCGTCCAGGCGCGGGTCGTCGTCCAGCAGTTGGCGCATCGCCGACTCTCCCGACTCCCGGGTGAAGTCGCCGACGGCCACGATCGACCGCCGGGTCGACCCGCGCAGCTCCGCCCGGTACCCGGCGAGCCGGTCGATACCGGCCACCATGTCCTGCGGACCCGCGATCGTGGCGATCCGCTGGCGGCCGATGCCGACCAGGTGCCGTACCGCGGCGGCGGCGCCGCTCACCGAGTCCACGTCCACGTAGGGCACCGACTGCCGGCCCAGCGGCCGGCCGTTGCACACCACCGGTACCCCCATCCGGGCCAGGGTGGTGGGCAGCGGGTCGGCGCCGTGTACCGAGGCCAGCATCACGCCGTCGACGTGCCCGGCCATCGCGTACTGCTCGATGCGGTCGTGGCTGGCCGCAGAGTTGGCCATCATCAGCACCAGCTGCTTCTCGGCGACCTCCAGCTCCTGGCTCACCCCGCGGATGATGCCCGGGAAGAACTGGTCGTCGGAGAAGACCCGGGTGGACGGCTCGGGCAGCACCAGGGCGATCGAGTTGGTCCGCTGGGTGACCAGGCTGCGGGCCGCGTGGTTGGGCACGTACCCCAGCTCCTGCACGGCACGCATGACGGTGTCCCGGATGTCCGGTGCGACCGTGGTCGAGCCGTTGACGACGCGGGACACCGTGGCCCGGGACACCCCGGCGCGCAGGGCGACCTTCTCCAGCGTCGGTCGCGCTCGCGCAGTGGACATGCCCTCCCCCTCATTCGCTCGCCGGCGCCGCCGGTGCGGCACCGTGAGCAAACGTTATCTTGCCCGGTCACGCCCTCGGCGGGCCGCCTGCGGCGATGACCCGCCGGTACCAGTGCGCGCTCTCCTTCAGGGTGCGCCGCTGGGTCGGGTAGTCCACGTGGACGATGCCGAACCGCTTGGCGTACCCCTCGGCCCACTCGAAGTTGTCCAGCAGCGACCAGACGAAGTACCCGCGCAGGTCGACCCCGGCCCGGAGCGCGTCATGCGCGGCCGCCAAGTGGCCGGGCAGGTAGGCGATCCGCTGCGGGTCGTCGACCCGGCCGTCCGGCGGGACGGTGTCCCGGTACGCCGCCCCGTTCTCGGTGACGATCAGCGACAGCGGCTCGTAATCAGTAGTTCACCCCGCGTTCGGCGCGGAAACGCCCAGGACAACGTGTGTCGATGGCTCCGGCCCCGGCCGGGGGCGACACGTGCGCGCCCGGCCGGGGTGAGGGATGATCTGGGCCATGTGTCCTCCGCCTGGCGCCCCGCCGACGGCCCGGGCAGACCGGTGTGCGCGGGCATGAGCGCCGCCGACCTGACCCGGCCGGCGGCCTCGCCGCGCACCGGTGTCTGGCCCGCGTTCTCGGGCCCGAGCGACCGGTCCGGGCGGTTCACCGGCCCCGGCACCGAACCGCTGCGCATCCTGCTGGTCGAGGACGACGCCGGGGACGCCTTCCTGGTGGGCGAGTTGCTCGCCGAGGCCGGTACCCCGGCCGACCTGCGCGTGGTGGAGAGCCTCGCCGACGCGCTGCCCCGACTGTCCGATGTGGACTGTGTGCTGCTCGACCTCGGCCTGCCCGACGCGAGCGGACTGGACGGGCTGCGGCAGTTGCTGCGGGCCGACTCCCGGGTGGCGGTCTGCGTGCTGACCGGCCTGGCCGACGAGCCGCTGGGCATCGCCGCGCTCGCCGAGGGCGCACAGGACTACCTGGTCAAGGGCAAGGTCGACGGGGTACTGCTGACCCGAGCCCTGCGGTACGCGTTCGAGCGGCGCAGGGCCGAGGACAACGCGCGGCGGCTGCGCGAGGCGGAACTGTCGGCCGCCGAATCCGCCCGCCTCGAACGCGGCCTGCTCCCCCAGCCGCTGATCCAGCGGGTACCGGGGATCCAGTTGCACACGTTCTATCGGCCGGGCCGCAAGGGCGTGTTGGGCGGCGACTTCTACGACGTCATCCAGACCGCCCCGCGAAGGCTGTCGATGCTCGTCGGCGACGTGTCCGGGCACGGCGTCGAGGAGGCCGCCCTGGGCGTCGAACTGCGGGCGGCATGGCGGGCGCTGACCCTGGCGGGGGTACCCGACGACGCCCTGCTCGCCGCGCTGGAGCGGGTACTGATCACGGAGCGCCGGTCGGAGGAGATCTTCGCGACCCTGGCCGCGCTGGACGTCCTGCTGGACGGGGGCGGGCACGCGACCGTGCGGCTGTGCGGGCACCCGCCGCCGCTGGTCGTCACCGCCGACTCGGTACGGAGGTTCAGCGGCGAGCCGCAGATCATGCTCGGTATCCTGCCCGGCTCGGAGTATCGTCCGGCCCACCTCGACCTGCCCGACGGCGACTGGGCGTTGCTCGCCTACACCGACGGGTTGATCGAGGGCCGCATTGACGACGGGGAGGACGGGAGACTCGGCGTGGACGGGCTGATCGAGCTGGTTCGCGGGTACCGGCGGCGCGGGCTTCCGCTGGACGAGCTGCCGGACTGGCTCGTCGGGCAGGCCGAGGAGCGCAACGGCGGCCCGCTGGCCGACGATGTCGCCATGCTGCTGCTGACGAAGGCGGCCGGGGTTGTCTGAGTCACGGTGGTCGTTGAGCACCCGGATCACCGCCCTGTGCGGCGCCGCGGCGATCCTGCTGTCCCTGATCGCGGTGGGCGCGGCGGCGGTGGCCGTGAACAACCGCCGGGGGCTCGACAACGTGTTCAACAACATCGGCGTCCTGCGGTCCGCCAGCGACGGGCTGGTCACCGCGATGCTGAACGAGGAGACCGGCGTCCGGGGATACGCGGCCAACGGCGGCGAGGCCGACCTAGCGCCCTACGACGACGGCCGGCACCAGCAGCAGCAGCTCACCGACCAGCTCAACAGCGGGCTGGCCGGCCGCCCGGACGTCCTGGCGAAGCTGCGTGCCGCCCAGGACGCGATCTCCGACTGGCAGGCGACCGTGGCCGACCCGGTCATCGCCCGGGTCAGGTCCGGCGACCAGCCCGGTGCGCAGAGGCTGATCGACGACTCCGCGCGCCACAAGTTCGACCGCATCCGGTCGGCCCTCGCCGACCTGCAGGCGGCCGTCAAGCGGCTGCAGGACGCCGCGGTCGACCAGCTGATCCGCAACAGCGACCGGATCGTCCAGCTACTCGTCGCCGCCGCGCTGGTGGTGATCGTGGCCGGCATCCTGCTCGCGGTCGTGCTGCGGTATCTGGTGACCAACCCGGTCCGCCGGCTGGCGGGCGAGGTCCGCCGGGTCGCGGCCGGCGAGTACCGGCACGCCGTGGCTACCGACGGTCCGTCCGAGCTGGCGATGCTGGCCCGGGACGTGGACGGCATGCGCCGAAAGATCGTCGACGACCTGGCGGAGGTGGAGGCGGCCCGGGTGGCGGTCGAGGAGGCCCGGCAGCGACTGGAGCAGCAGGCGGCCGAGCTGACCCGGTCCAACCGCGACCTCGAGCAGTTCGCCTACGTCGCCTCGCACGACCTGCAGGAGCCGCTGCGCAAGGTGGCCAGCTTCTGCCAACTGCTGCAGCGGCGCTACGAGGGCCAACTGGACGAGCGGGCCGACCAGTACATCGGGTTCGCGGTGGACGGGGCGCAGCGCATGCAGCGGCTCATCAACGACCTGCTCGCGTTCTCCCGGATCGGGCGGGTCACCTCCGGCTTCACCGACGTCGACCTCAACGCGGTCCTGGAGGAGACGGTCAGCCAGCACGAGGCCGTGCTGGAGCGGACCGGCGGGGAGGTCACCTGGGACCCGCTGCCGGTGGTACGCGGCGAGGAAGCGCTGCTGGCGGCGCTGATCGGCAACCTCGTCAGCAACTCGCTGAAGTTCCGGCGGCCGGACACCCCGCCGCGGGTACATGTGTCGGCCGCCAGGGTCGGCGAGGAGTGGGAGATCACCTGCCGGGACAACGGCATCGGCATCGAGCCGGAGTTCGGCGACAAGGTATTCGTGATCTTCCAGCGGCTGCACGTGAAGGGCGCCTACCCCGGTACCGGAATCGGGCTCGCCATCGCGAAGAAGATCGTGGAGTACCACGGCGGCCGTATCTGGCTGGCGCCCTCCTCCGGGCCGGGGGCCGAGATCAGGTTTACGCTTCCCGTCGAAGGTCCGGCCGAACTCCCGGTCAGCCCGGCACCCGCCGGGGCAGCGGGCGAGGTCAGCACCGCCGATGCCAGCCCGAGCAAGGAGACGATTCCGTGACCCATCCCGCCATCGAGGCGCTGCCGATCGAGGTGCTGCTGGTCGAGGACGACCCCGGCGACGTCCTGATGACGCGGGAGGCGTTCGAGGAGCACAAGGTCGGCAACCGGCTCAACGTCGTCTCCGACGGTGTGGACGCCCTGGCCTACCTGCGCAAGGAGAAGCCGTTCGAGGACGCCACACGGCCCGACCTGATCCTGCTCGACCTCAACCTGCCCAAGCGCGACGGGCGGGAGGTGCTGGCCGAGATCAAGAACGACGCCGTGCTGCGGCAAATCCCCGTGGTCGTGCTGACCACCTCGCAGGCGGACGAGGACGTGGTGCGCAGCTACCAGCTGCACGCCAACGCGTACGTGACGAAGCCGGTGGACTTCGACCGGTTCGTCAACGTGGTCAAGCAGATCGACGAGTTCTTCATCAGCGTCGTGCGGCTGCCCCCGAAGTAGGGGGCAGCCGGCCCGGGCGCACCGGACCGGCGCCGCCAGCGGGGCGGAAGTCAGCCCTCGGCGAGTACCGCCGCGAGCTGGTCGACCGCCCAGTCAACCTCGTCCTCGCCCACCACCAGCGGCGGGGCGAGCCGGATCGTCGAACCGTGGGTGTCCTTGACGAGCATGCCGCGCGCCATCAGCCGCTCGCTGGCCTGCCGCCCGGTCATCAGGCGCGGGTCGATGTCCACCCCGGCCCACAGGCCCCGGCCGCGCACGGCCGTGACACCGGACCCGACCAGCCCGTCGAGCCGCTCGTGCAGCCGGCCGCCCAGCCGCTTGGCCCGGTCCTGGTACTCGCCGGTGCGCAGCAGGGCGATGACCGCCCGACCGACCGCGCAGGCCAGCGGGTTGCCGCCGAAGGTGGAGCCGTGCTCACCGGGCCGCAGCACGCCGAGCACGTCGCGCCGGCCGACCACCGCGGAGACCGGTACCACGCCGCCGCCGAGGGCCTTGCCCAGCACGTAGAGGTCGGGTACCACGCCCTCGTGCCGGACCGCGAAGGTGTCCCCGGTGCGGCCCAGCCCAGACTGGATCTCGTCGGCCACGAACAGCACGCCGCGCTCGGTGCACAGCCGACGCACGCCGGCCAGGTAGCCGTCCGGAGGTACCAGCACGCCGGCCTCGCCCTGGATGGGCTCGATGAGCACGGCCACCGTGGTCGCGTCGACGGCCGCCGCCATGGCGTCCAGGTCGCCGTAGGGCACGATCCGGAAGCCGGGGGTGTACGGGCCGAAGTCGGCCCGGGCGTCCGGGTCGGTGGAGAAGCTGATGATCGTCGTGGTACGCCCGTGGAAGTTGTCCGCGGCCACGACGATGGTCGCCTGCCCGTCGGGTACCCCCTTGACGCGGTAGCCCCAGGCCCGGGACACCTTGACGGCGGTCTCCACCGCCTCGGCCCCGGTGTTCATCGGCAGCACCATCTCGGACTCGCACAGCTCGGCGAGCTCGCGGCAGAACGGCCCGAACTGGTCGTGCAGGAACGCCCGGCTGGTCAGCGTGACCCGGTCGAGCTGCTCGCGGGCGGCGGCGACCAGTGCGGGGTGCCGGTGGCCGAAGTTGAGCGCCGAGTACCCGGCCAGGCAGTCGAGGTACCGCCTGCCGTCCACGTCGGTGACCCAGGCGCCCTCGGCGTCGGCGATCACCACCGGGAGCGGGTGGTAGTTGTGCGCCGTCCAGCGCTCGGCCTCGACGACAGCGGATTCGGTGTTCACGACCGCACCACCAGCGTGCAGCACTTGGGGCCGCCACCGGCCTTGCGCAGCTCGGACATGTCCACCCCGATCGGCCGGTACCCCCGCGCCCGCAACTGGGCCGCGAACCCCAGGGCCTGTACCGGCAGCACGACGTTCTCGCCGTCGCTGACCGCGTTGAGCCCGAGCACCTCGGCGTCGGCCATGTCGGCGACGACCGCGTCCGGGTACAGCCGGCGCAGGACTTCGCGGCTGCCGGGCGAGAACGCCTCGGGCAGGTACGCGATGCCGGCCGGGCCGCCCAGCACGCACAGCGCGGTGTCTAGGTGGTAGAAGCGCGGGTCGACGAGTTGCAGCCCGATGACCGGACGCCCGAAGACCTCCTGCGCCTGCGCGTGCGCGGCGAGCTCGGTGCGGAAGCCGGTACCCGCCAGCAGGTACCGGCCGGCCAGCAGTAGGTCGCCCTCGCCCTCGTTGACGGCCTTCGCCTCGCGGGTGTCGAACCCGGCCCGCTCGAACCAGGCGAGGTACGCCGGCCCCTCAGCGGCCCGCTCCGGGTACCGGAACTGGGCGCCGAGCGCGATGCCGTCGATAACGGTCGCGCCGTTGGCCGCGAAGACCATGTCCGGCAGCCCCGGTACCGGCTCGATCTCGTCTACCGTGTGACCCAGGTCGCGGTAGGTCTGCGCGAGCGTCGACCACTGGGCGACAGCGAGCTCCGCGTCGACGGGGGCGGTCGGGTCCATCCAGGGGTTGATCGCGTAGTCCACGGCGAAATGCGTGGGTCGGCACATCAGATACCGGCTCATGACCACAACCTATTCGGCCGATGAGCGGTCAACCATGCCGCCGACTTGCGCCTACGCGGGGATCCGTTGCGTGATGGGCTCGCTGCCCGGCGATCCGTTAACCGTCCGTTCGCCCCGTGATCACCCCGGAACCCACAGTCATCGGAGTTTGCCGATGGTTGCCGGGCATCGACGACCCTGGTATACCTTCCATTAACAATTAACTTTGTTAACTGAATCGAGGGAGGTTCAGTGCGGCGATCCCGGATCATCTCGACCGTCGCGGTCGGTGTGCTCGCCACCGGCGGCACGATCCTGGGCGTCACCCTGGCCGGCACTGCTCAGGCCGCGACGCTCAGCAACAACTGGTACGCGTCTGCCCCGTACTACATGCCGCTGGACAACAGCCCGCCGGACATCGGCACCGTCATGGCCGCCACCAACCAGAAGGCGTTCCAGCTGGCCTTCATCCTCGCCCCCAACGGCGGCGGGTGCAGCGCGACATGGGACGGCACCGCACCGGTGTCCTCGGACACCGCCGTCGCGGCGGTCATCTCCAACATCCGCTCCCGCGGCGGCGACGTCTCCGTGTCGGTCGGCGGGTACGGCGGCACCAAGCTCGGCCAGACCTGTGGTACCGCGGCCGCGACGGCCGCTGCGTACCAGCAGGTGATCGACAAGTACGCACTCAAGGCGATCGACCTCGACCTGGAGGAGCCTGAGTACGAGAACACGGCCGCGATCAACAACGAACTCGGCGCCGCGCAGATCCTGCAGAGCAACAACGCCGGCCTCTACGTCTCCATCACCACGGCCGGTACCGCCGCCGGCACCGGCTACTTCGGCCAGAACGTGCTCAACACGTCCAAGAGCCTGGGCTTCACCCCGAACAACTTCTCCATCATGCCGTTCGACGGTGGCTTCAACGGCGCCTCGTCGCAGATCTCCGCGCTCGAGGCCTTCCACGGCATGCTGGTGAGCACGTTCGGCTGGAGCAGCACCTTCGCGTACAACCACGAGGGTGTGTCCATGATGAACGGGCGCTCGGACTCCGGGGAGATCTTCCTGCAGGCTGACTTCCAGTCGGTGCTCAGCTACGCGACCAGCCACGGGCTGGGCCGGTACACCTACTGGTCGGTCAACCGCGACCGGCAGTGCAGCCCGCCGGACAACAACGGCACGACGTCGGGTACCTGCAGCAGCGTGGCCCAGAACGACTGGGACTTCACCAAGTTCACCGCCACGTTCGCCGGCGCCACCCCGCCGCAGTCCCCGCCGCCCACCACCGCGTCGCCCACGGCCCCGTCCGGGTCCTGCACGTTCCCGGTCTGGAACGCGACGACCGCGTACGTCGGCGGTACGTCGGTCACCTACAACGGCCACACCTACACCTCGAAGTGGTGGACCCAGGGCGAGCAGCCCGACACCCACTCAGGCCCCTACGACGTCTGGGTCGACAAGGGCCCGTGCTCCGGCGGTACCACCTCGCCGACACCGAGCCCGACGCAGACCACCACCTCACCCACGCCGTCGCCCACCCAGACGACCTCCCCGTCGCCCACGCCGACCGCCACCGGCGCGTACCCGGCCTGGGTACCCAACCACGCCTACGCCATCGGTGACCGGGTCTCCTACGCCGGCCACAACTACCAGTGCATCCAGGCACACACCTCGCAGGTCGGCTGGGAACCCCCGAACGTCCCCGCCCTCTGGCAACTGCTGAGCTGAACCGGTCCCAGCAAACGATCCGGCCCCCGTCGAGGAATCGACGGGGGCCGGATCGTTGTGCCCGTACTACTGCAGGATCGGGCCCAGCGCCGAGATCAGCGCGTGCGAGTTCGAGTCCTGGCTGATCTCCCACGCCATCGCGCCCCGCAGGTCCAGCGCCTTGACGAGCGCCGTCCGCTCCCCGATCGACTGGGGGTCGGAGTAGACGATGGTCGTCGGTACCGTGATGGTGGTGCCGTTGCTCAAGTTGTGCACCGCCGCCGGGTTGGTCAGGTACGGCTCGCCGGCGAAGACGTTCCATTGCCGCGTGTACCCGTTCGCCCCGACGATCTGACCGTTGTCCACGAGCTCGTGGTACGACGGCTGAGGCGTCTGGTCCCACTGAAGGACGTTCGGGTCCAGACCCGTGTTGTCGAACGGCTGGTAGAGCCCGTTGCTGCGGATGTACTGGTTGGCGTAGAACGGCACGCCGACCACGATCTTGTGCTGCGGTACCCCGTTGATCAGGTACCAGCCGACCGTACCCACGGTGTTCCAGGTCCAGTCGGAGTGGTTCGGGTCGCGCGGGTCCGAGGTGAACAGGGTGTCCGGCCCGGACACCGTGCCACTCGGCACGTTGAAGTCGTAGGTCATGACGTTCGCCCAGTCCAGCGACTTGACGAAGGCGCTGAGCTCGTAGTACTTGGTCGAGCTCTTGGCCGCCGGCAGGGCCGCGGTGAGCAGGTAGTGCGTGTGGTTCGTCTGGCCCAGCGCGTCGAGCTGACGGCGGAACTCCTGTGCCAGCAGCGTCGCGTTGTGCCGATCCTCCGGACCGACGTTGACGTTGCCGCCGGCCACCTGCGTCGGGTACTCCCAGTCGAGGTCGATGCCGTCGAACAGGCCCGCGGCGGCGCCGATGCCGCCGGCACCCGCCGGCCAGCCCCCACCGGGCAGGTTGCCCTTGATGAAGGTGTCGATGCAGGAGGCCACGAACGCCTGTCGCAGGGCCGCCGTCTTGCTCACGGTGGAGAAGTAGGTGGACTTCGTCCAGCCGCCGAGGGAGATCTCGATCTTCAGGTTCGGGTGTGCCTTCTTCAGCTTCATGAGCTGGTTGAAGTTGCCGAACAGGTGCTGGTTCAGGTTGTTCGGGTCGTCGGCGACCCCGTCGACGGTGTTGGCGCCGGTCCAGTAGACCTGCTGGTAGTCGGCCCACGGGTCGAGGATCCCGCAGCCGGGGGTACCGGTGGCGGCGTTGTAGGTGGGCACACCGAAGGCGTACTGGATGACGTTGATCTTGTCGACGGGGATGTCCTTCGCGAAGTAGGCGCGGCCGTAGACGTCCCAGTCCGCGAAGTAGGCCGAGACCACCTTGTTCGGCGCCCCGCCGTTGCCCAGCCCGTCGTTGGCCGACGCGGCCGTCACGGGTACCGTCGCGAGCCCGGCGCCCAGCAGCAGCGCCGCCGCGAGGGCGAGACGCTTCTTCAGATACATGCAAGCTCCTCTCTGGGGTGAGTCAGGCCCACATTCGCGCCACCCGGGGCTTTCTGTCAAGAGTCCTAACTATTTAGTCGGGAGCGGAGCCGGGCTCGGCGTGAGATGGTTGGCGGGTGGGCGATCTGGTGTACGTGGGTTCCTATAGTTCGGGCATCACGATCTACGAGCGGGACGGGCAGCGGCTACGGCCGTTCGACCGGGTGGACAGCCCGGATCCGTCGTTCCTCGTCGCGGACCTCGGCAGGCGCAGCATGTACGCCTGCAACGAACTGACTGCGCATTCGGTCAGCTCCTTCGCGATCGAACCGGACGGGAGGCTCCGGCCGCTCAACACTCAGCCGACCGGCGGCACCCTCCCGTGCCACATCATGCTGCACCCCGCCGGGTACCTGCTGGTGGCCAATTACGGCAGCGGAAGCGTGTCGGTACACCCCGTGGAGCCGGACGGGACGCTGGGCGAGCACACCGACTTGACCGAGCACCACGGGCACGGCCCCGACCCGGACCGGCAGGGCGGGCCGCACGTGCACGAGATCATTCTGGCGAGCGGGGTGGTGGTCGCCGTCGACCTGGGGCTCGACCGGCTCGTCGGGTACCGGCTGGACCCGGGGACCGGGCGGCTGGACCCTGGCGCGGACCCGTTCGCGCGCAGCCCCGCAGGCGCCGGCCCCCGGAACGCGGTCGCGCACCCGTCGGGCCGCTGGTATGTGGCCAACGAGCTCAACTCGACGCTGTCGGTCTTCGAGCCGGACTTCGAACTGCGCGAGCTGCACCTGCGGGACACCGTGACGGCGACGCTGGAGGACGCGAAGGAGCGCAACTACCCGGCCGACATCAAGCTGTCCCCGGACGGGAATCTGCTCTACGTCTCCAACCGGGGCGCCAACGCGATCACCACGTTCGAGCTGGACGGCGACGGTCGGCCCAGCGCGGTCGACGAGGTGTCGTGCGACGGGGTGTGGCCCCGGCACTTCACCATCGTGGACGGCCTGATGCTGGTGGCCAACGAGCGCTCGGACTCGGTCACCGGGTTCCGGATCCACCCCGACACCGGCCGGCCCGAGCCCCTGGGGGTGCTCGCCGAGACCCAGGCCCCCACATGCGTGCTACCCATCGGCGGGTTCGTCGAGTAGCTGGGGCGCTTCCTCCGCCGGGGCCGGCTCCGCCGGCTCCAGCGCCTCGGCCCGCTGCACGGCCGGCGCCGGTCCGGGCTGGGCCGGGACCGGGAGCGGGACCGGCAGGCCCAGCGGGGTCAGCAGGCCGAGGTCCGTGGCCCGCTCCCAGACCGGCGCCATCGCCACGTCGGGGTCGCGGTGGAAGACGCTGGAGCGCAGCCGGACGAAGGTCGCGTTGCCCACCCGCTCCAGCACCGCCTGCCGGCGCAGGTCCCCCGCGAAAGCGTCGGCGCCGTGGTACCGGTCGCCGTCGCACTCGACCGCCAGGCGCCGGCCGTCCGGAGTGGCCATGACGAAGTCGATGCGGAAGTTGCCGATCCGGTACTGCGGTACCGGACGCAGACCCCGCTCCCGCAGCCGGCGCAGCACCGCGCGCTCGAAGTCGTTGGTGCACGCGGCCTCCGGGTCGGCGGGCGCCTCCTCGGGCGCGAACGGCCGCTGTGCGTACCCGAGCAGCAGCGCGCGGGCGTCGTCGGCGGTCAGCTCGTTCGCGTGTACCGAGTGGAAGACCCAGAGCTGGTCGCGCGCCCGGGAGGCGGCGACGTTGACCCGACGGTGGAAGTCGCGCTTGGTGAACGCGCCGATCC
>CAZYCD010000060.1:0-22716 GCA_964645345.1 uncultured Micromonosporaceae bacterium | reverse complement strand
AGGCCGCGAACCGCTGCGCCCGGTGCAGCCCGTCCGGCCCGGGGTAGGCGTAGAAGGACGGGAAGTCCGGCGGCTCGTCCGGCCGCAGGTCGGCGGTTGCCGGCGGCAGCCCGAGCGCGGCCGCTGTGAACGGCCGCAGCGGCAACTGCGGGACCTCCTCCGCACCGACCCACCGGGCCAGGTCGGTGGGTTGGCCGACCCGGTCGATCAGCGCGCCGCCGCGCATCCGGACCCGGTAGATGAGCCGGTCGGTGTGGATGGTCACCCCGCGGTGCGGCAGCGAGCGCATGTCCGCGTGCACGTCGACCAGGGCGTCCACGGCGACGGACAGGCCGGTCTCGGCAGCCGTCTCGCGGACCACGGTGTCGTTGGGGTGCTCGCCGTGGTCGACGGCTCCGCCCGGGAGAGACCAGATTCCGGGGGTACCGGAGCGTGACGACGCCCGTACCAACAGCACCTCATCCGCCGAATTGCGGCATATCGCATACGCGGCGATCCGCCTGAGGGGCTCAAGTGCGGGGGTCACAGAGGGCCATTGTGCCCGGTTTATGTGTCTCGACCCGGACAACTGTCGGGTTCCTGACACCTCGTCGGACCGCCGGCCGTCACCCCGACCGGCGCTGCCCGCAGCCACCGGTCAGGGTCGGGCGTCGGGGTCCGATCCGGGTACCGCTCCGGGCGTTCACCGAGGTCAGGACCGCCCGCCCGGCCCCAGTCTTGAGTCATGACTCAGCCCATGTACAAGCAACTGCGCCGCTCCCGCTCCGACCGCATGCTCGGCGGCGTCTGCGCCGGGATCGCCCGGTACCTCGGCGTCGACCCGGTCGCGGTCCGCGTCGGGTACGCCATCGTCGCCCTCGTCAGCGGCGGCCTGGCGGTACTCGCCTACCCGGTCCTGTGGATCCTCATGCCCGAGGAGAGCTGACCGCCCGAGCTCCCGGAGCCGGCCCGCCACCCGGGCCGGCCCGGTCACACCGCCAGGCCCTTGGCAGCGGTCACCGTGAGCCGCTCCCCGCGCCGCTGCGCCATCAACGGTGTGCGCGCCGCCACGAACGACTTGAAGTAGGCCGTCTCCTGGTGCGCCTGGTAGGCCGCCTCGTCGGCGTACACCTCGTAGAGGACCCGCGCCAGCGGCTCCTCCTCGACCGTGTGCACCGCGAAGACGAGCGCGCCCGGTTCGTTGGCGGTAACCTCACCCACCAACTCCCGGACGAGGGCGTCGAACGTCGCCGCCGACGCCTCGTCCACCAGGTCGATGCGTACCACCAGCGCCAACATCCGCTACTCCCACTCGATCGTGCCCGGAGGCTTGCTCGTCACGTCCAGTACCACGCGGTTGACCTCGGGTACCTCGTTGGTGATGCGGGTCGAGATCCGGGCCAGTACCTGGTAGGGCAGGCGGGACCAGTCCGCCGTCATCGCGTCCTCGCTGCTGACCGGCCGCAGTACCACCGGGTGCCCGTAGGTGCGCCCGTCGCCCTGTACCCCGACCGAGCGCACGTCGGCGAGCAGTACCACCGGGAACTGCCACACGTCCCGGTCCAGCCCGGCGGCGGTCAGCTCCTCGCGGGCGATCAGGTCGGCGGCGCGCAGCACGGCGAGCCGGTCGCGGGTGACCTCGCCGATGATCCGGATGGCCAGGCCGGGGCCGGGGAACGGGTGCCGCCAGACCATCGCCTCGGGCAGCCCGAGCTCGGCGCCGACCGCGCGCACCTCGTCCTTGAACAGCGTGCGCAGCGGCTCCACCAGAGCGAACTGCAGGTCCTCCGGGAGCCCGCCCACGTTGTGGTGGGACTTGATGTTGGCGGTACCGGTGCCCCCGCCGGACTCGACGACGTCGGGGTACAGGGTGCCCTGGACCAGGAACTCGACGTCCCCGTGGGTGGCGATGTCCCGCGCCGCGCCCTCGAAGGCCCGGATGAACTCCCGGCCGATGATCTTGCGCTTCTGCTCCGGGTCGGTGACGCCGGCCAGCGCGTCGAGGAACCGGTCCGCCGCGTCCACCACCCGCAGGCGGATCCCGGTGGCCGCCACGTAGTCCTGCTCGACCTGTTCGGCCTCGCCCGCGCGCAGCAGGCCGTGATCAATGAAGACGCAGGTCAACTGGTCGCCGACCGCCCGGTGTACCAACGCCGCCGCGACCGCTGAGTCCACGCCGCCGGACAGCCCGCAGATCACCTGCTTGTCGCCCACCTGCCCGCGGATGGCCGCGACCTGCTCCTCGATGATCCCGGCACGGGTCCAGTCCGGCTCGATGCCGGCGACGTCGTACAGGAAGTGTTCGAGGACCCGCTGCCCGCCGGGGGTGTGCACGACCTCGGGGTGGAACTGGACGCCGGCCCGCCGCCCGGGCAGGTCCTCGAAGGCGGCGACCGGGGTACCCGGGGTCTGCGCGGTGACCGTGAAACCTTCCGGGGCCGCGGTCACGCAGTCCCCGTGGCTCATCCAGACCTCCTGGACCTGGTCGAGCCCGGAGAACAGGCGCCCCGCCTCCAGTACCGACAGCTTGGTACCGCCGAACTCGCTCTGCCCGGTGTGCGCCACGGCCCCGCCCAGCGCGAGCGCCATCGCCTGGAACCCGTAGCAGATCCCGAAGACCGGTACCCCCGTCTCGAACAGCTCGGCACCGACCTGCGGCGCGCCCGGCGCGTAGACGCTGGACGGGCCGCCGGACAGGATGATCGCCTGCGGCCGGCGGGCGAGCATCTCGGCGACCGGCATCGAGTGCGGGACGATCTCCGAATAGACCCGCGCCTCGCGAACCCGGCGGGCGATCAACTGGGCATACTGCGCGCCGAAGTCCACGACGAGCACGGGACGGGGCAGAGACATGGCCTCCAGCGTAGTTTAGGAGCGTGGGGAAGATCCTGGTCGGTACCGCCTCCTGGACGGACAAGACCCTGCTCGCCTCCGGGTGGTACCCGCAGACGGCCGACACGCCGGAGAAGCGGCTGGCCTACTACGCCGAGCAGTTCCCGCTGGTCGAGGTCGACGCCACCTACTATTCGCCGCCCTCGGAGCAGACGGCGGCGCTGTGGGCCGGGCGGACCCCGGCGCACTTCCTGTTCAACATCAAGGCGTTCAGCCTGCTGACCGGGCACCCGACCCAGCCGGCCAAGCTCTACAAGGACCTGCGCCCGGAGACCGACAAGAAGAACATCTATCCGGGCGACCTGTCGCCGCAGGCGTACGAGGACGTCTGGACCCGGTTCCTGTCCGCGCTCGACCCGTTGGTGGACGCCGGAAAGCTCGGCGTCCTGCTGTTCCAGTTCCCGCCGTGGTTCACCATCCGCCGCTCCAACAAGCAGTACCTGCTGGAGGTGGCGAAGCGGTGCAGCCCCCTGCGGGTGGCCATCGAACTGCGGCACGAGAGCTGGTTCCACGGCGACAACCAGGCCGAGACGCTGGACTTCCTGCGCCAGCACCACCTTCCGTTCGTCGCCGTCGACATGCCGCAGGGGCACAAGTCGTCGATCCCGCCGGTACTCGAGGCGACCAGCGACATCGCGGTGATGCGCTTCCACGGTCACAGCGACCACTGGACGAGCAAAGACATCTACCAGAAATTCGGCTACGACTACTCCGACAAGGAGCTGAAGTCCTGGGCGCCGAAGCTGGCCAAGATTTCGGCGGAGACGGCGCAGACGCACGTGTTGATGAACAACTGCTATTCGGACTACGCGCAGCGCAACGCCAGCAAGCTGATCGAGTTCCTGCCGGACGACGAGGAGTCCTGAGGGGCGCCGCCTGTCAGCCGGCCGCCCGGGGGCGCAGGGCGGCGGGGGCACCGGCCGGTACCGCGGGGGTGGCCGGGGGTACCGGGTCGAGCCGGCGGTAGGGCTCGCCCGGTGCGGGGCGGGGATCCGCCTCGCCACGGTTGGGCCACAGCGAGACGGCGCGCTCCGCCTGCGCAGTGATCGTCAGGGACGGGTTCACGCCCAGGTTCGCGCAGACCGCCGCGCCGTCCAGGACGTGCAGCCCGGGGTACCCGTGGACCCGCTGGTACGGGTCTACCACGCCCTCGGCCGGCGTCGCACCGATGACCGCGCCGCCGAGGAGGTGCGCCGTCACCGGCATGTTGAACACGTCCGGCCAGGACCCGCCGGCCACGCCGCCCATCTCCTCGGCCAGCAGCCGCACCGCGCGGTTGCCCTCGGGGATCCAGCGCGGGTTCGGCGCGCCGTGGCCCTGCGAGGTGGTAAGCCGGCGCCGGCCGTACCAGGTCCGTCCATAGTGGACGGTGAGTGAGTTGTCCAGCGACTGCATCACCAGCGCGATGAGGGTCCGCTCGGACCACCGGCGCAGGGACAGCATGCGCAGGTTGCTCAGCGGCGCGCGCAGGAACGTGGGCCACAGGCGCAGTGCCCGCCACGAGTCACCGTCCACCAGCACCGTCTGCAGCAGGCCCATGGCGCCTGATCCCCGGCCGTACCGGACGGGCTCGACGTGGGTGTGCGCATCTGGGTGGAAGGAGCTGGTGATGGCCACGCCCTCGGTGTAGTCCACACCGCCGGCCAGCGCCTTGGCGCCGAGGATCGACTCGGAGTTCGTACGGGTCAGCGCGCCCAGCCGGTCGGACAGCCCGGGCAACGCGCCATTGGCCTTGAGCCGGTGCAGCAGCCGCTGGGTACCCAGGGCCCCGGCGGCGAACACCACCTGCCGGGCGGCGACCGAGTCCCTGCGGCGGCCGCCGGTACGCCGGATCCCGACCCGGTACCCGCCGTCCGGCGCCGGGCGCACGTCCACGACTGTCGCGAGTGGACGGACCTCGACGCCGAGCTTCTCCGCCAGGTACAGGTAGTTCTTCACGAGCGTGTTCTTCGCGTTGTGCCGGCAGCCGGTCATGCACGCGCCGCAGTGCAGGCAGCCGTTGCGCTCGGGGCCCGCGCCGCCGAAGTAGGGGTCGACTCCGGACGGTCCGAAGTGGACGCCGACCGGGGTGGCGTGGAAGGTGGCGCCGACACCCATCCGCTCGGCGACCCGGCGCATGAGCTTGTCCGCGGGCGTGTCGCGGGCGTACCCGACGACGCCGAGCATCCGCTCAGCCTGGTCGTACCAGGGAGCCAGCTCGGCGGCCCAGTCGGTGACGTCGCTCCACTGCGGATCGTCGTAGAACGCGCGGGGAGGCCGGTACAGGGTGTTGGCGTACACCAGTGAGCCGCCGCCCACGCCCGCGCCGGACAGGACGAGGACGTTACGCAGCAGGCTGATCCGCTGGATGCCGTACCAGCCGAGGGCCGGCGCCCACAGGAAGCGCCTGGTGTCCCAGGAGGTCTCGGGGAACTCGTCGTCGGCGAACCGGCGGCCGGCCTCGAGCACGACCACCCGGTACCCCTTCTCGGCCAGCCGCAGCGCGGCCACGCTCCCGCCGAAGCCGGAGCCGATCACCGCGACGTCGTAGTCCGCCATGACCCGGTCCTCCTCGTTACCCGTGAGTAACCTATGGCCGCCTGCCGGCGCAGTCAACGGGGGCTGCCCGCACCGTCGAGACGCCGGGCAGCGGGTGCTCGGCATGCGCGCCGGGCTGGCGCCGGTGGCGGCGACGGTACCGCTCGTGGTGCCCTGGCAGCCGACCGCCGGGATCGCCGGTACCTGCCTGGTGCTCGCGGTGCTGTCCAGCCTGGTACCGGCGGCGCTCACTCTCAGGCGCCGGCCGATCGAGTTGGCCGGGGCACGGGAGTGAGTCGCGTCGCGGGCCGGCCGGTCAGGTCGGCCCGCGCCGGTCAGCGGTCGATGACCAGGCCGACCTTCTGGAACTCCTTGAGGTCGCGGTACCCGCACTTGGCCATCGCCCGGCGCAGCCCGCCGAACAGGTTCAGACCGCCGTCTGGGTCGTCGGAGGGGCCGAACAGCAGCCGCTCCATCGAGCCGAGCGGCGGCCCGGCCGGGCCGAAGGCGCCGCGCGGAAGCTTCGGGTGGCTGGCCGCCGAGTGCCACCAGGCGCCGCCGGCCGGGGCCTCCTCGCACACCGACAGCGGTTCGCCCAGCATCACCGCATCCGCGCCGCAGCCCAGCGCCTTGGCGATGTCGCCCGAGGTGCGCAGGTCGCCGTCCGCGATGAGGTGCACGTACCGGCCACCGGTCTCGTCCAGGTAGTCGCGCCGGGCGGCGGCCGCGTCGGCGATCGCCGTCGCCATCGGTACCCGGATGCCCAGCACCATGTCGGTCGTCGACCACTCGTCCGCGCCCACGCCGACGATGACCCCGGCCGCTCCGGTACGCATCAGGTGCAGCGCGGTCTGGTAGTTGGTACACCCGCCGACGATGACCGGCAGGTCCAGGTCCGCGATGAACTCCTTGAGGTTCAGCGGTTCGTCCACAGTGGACACATGCTCCGCGGAGACCAGGGTGCCCTGGATGACGAGGATGTCCACGCCGGCGTCCAGGATCACCGGCGCCAACGCCAGCGTGTGCTGCGGGGAGACCCGCACCGCCACGGTCACCCCAGCGTCGCGGACCGCCCGTACCCGGTCGGCGATCAGCTCGGGCTTGATCGGCTCCGCGTAGACCTCCTGCAGCCGCCGGGTCGCCGGGGCCTCCTCATCCAGCCCGGCCAGCTCCTCGAGGATCTTCGTCGGCTCCTCGTACCGCGTCCACAGCCCCTCGACGTTCAGCACGCCGAGGCCGCCGAGGCGCCCCAGGTTCGCGGCGGTCTCGGGGCTCATCGTGGCGTCCGAGGGGTGCCCGACGCAGGGAATCTTGAACTGGTACGCGTCGAGCTGCCACGCGGTCGACACGTCGTCGACGTCGCGGGTGCGCCGGCTCGGCACGATCGCGATGTCATCCAGGCTGTACCCGCGCTGGGCCGTCTTGCCCAGCCCGATCTCTACAACGTCACGCACGGACGGCTCCGACTTCAGCGGGAGTGGTAATTAGGGGCCTCAACGGTCATCTGGATGTCGTGCGGGTGGCTCTCCTTGAGCCCGGCCGCGGTGATCCGGATGAGACGACCCCGTTCGTGCATCCCGGCGATGGTGGCCGCGCCGGTGTAGAACATGCCCTGGCGCAGCCCGCCGACGAGCTGGTGGGCGACGGCCGCGAGCGGGCCGCGGTACGGAACCTGGCCCTCGATGCCCTCCGGGATCAGCTTGTCGTCGGAGAGCACCTCCTCCTGGAAGTACCGGTCCTTCGAGTAGGACTTCGCCCCGCCCCGCGCCTGCATGGCGCCGAGCGAACCCATGCCCCGGTAGGACTTGAACTGCTTGCCGTTGATGAAGATGAGCTCCCCCGGGCTCTCCTCGCAGCCCGCCAGCAGCCCCCCGAGCATCACCGAGTCGGCACCGGCGACGATCGCCTTGGCGATGTCGCCCGAGTACTGCATACCGCCGTCGCCGATCACCGGTACCCCGAGCGGGCGGCAGGCCCGGGCGGCATCCATGATCGCGGTCACCTGCGGTACCCCGACGCCCGCCACCACCCGGGTGGTACAGATCGAGCCCGGCCCGACCCCCACCTTGACCGCGTCCGCGCCCGCCTCGGCGATCGCCCGCGCCCCGGCATAGGTGGCCGCGTTGCCGCCGATCACGTCGACCGTGGTCTCCCGCTTGAGTAGGGCCACCATCTCCAGCAGCGCCCGGCTGTGCCCGTGCGCGACGTCCACCACGACCGCGTCCACGCCGGCGTCGATCAGGGTGCGGGCCCGCTTGTACGACTCGTCGCCGATGCCCACTGCCGCGGCCACCCGCAGCCGGCCCGCCTCGTCCTTGGTGGCGAACGGGAACTGTTCGCTCTTGGCGAAATCCTTCACGGTGATCAGCCCGCGCAGCCGGCCCGCCTCGTCGACGATGGGCAGCTTCTCCACCTTGTGACGGCGCAGCAGCGCGAGCGCATCCTCCTTGCTCACCCCGACCGGCGCGGTGACCAACGGCATCGGCGTCATGACGTCGCGCACGAGCGTGGCCTTGTCGGCAACGAAGCGCATGTCCCGGTTGGTCACGATGCCGAGCAGGGCACCGTCGGGCCCGGTGACCGGTACCCCCGAGATGCGGAACCGACCGCACAGCGCGTCGACGTCGCGCAGCGCGTCGTCCGGCGAGCAGGTGATCGGGTTCGTGACCATCCCGGCCTCGGACCGCTTCACCAGGTCGACCTGCTGGGCCTGGTCCTCGATGGACAGGTTGCGGTGCAGCACGCCGATGCCGCCGTTGCGGGCCATCGCGATGGCCATCCGCGCCTCGGTCACCGTGTCCATCGCGCTGGACACCAGCGGTACGGCCAGCTCGATGCGCCGGGTCAGCCTGGTGGCGGTGGACAGGTCGTTCGGGGCGAGATCCGCCTCGGCCGGCAGCAGCAGGACATCATCGAACGTGAGGCCGAGTGGCAGCTCGACGGCGGCGTTGTCGTCGGACGATGCGTGGTTCACGGCGGTTGACCCCCCTCGGCGGCGTTCCCACATCCTATCCGGCTGGAAACCTCCGGCAGGCGCCGCTCCGACAAGCTACGCGGCGGCAGGCATGCCGCTCCCGCCAACCCGACCGGGCGGGACTAACGTGGAGGCGTGCACGACGAGCCCATCGATCCGTTCGCCGGCGACCCGGCCGACCCCTCGCGAGAGCTTGCCGATCTCGACGATGTGGAGCCGGAGGAGCCTGGCGACGCGCTGTCCGTGACCGAACGGGAGGACGTGCTGGAGGATCTCGCGGACCTGGAGATCTACCAGACGCTGCTGACCCCGCTGGGCGTACGCGGCCTGGTGATCGAGTGCGAGGACTGCCACGAGCCGCACTACTTCGACTGGGACCTGCTGCGCGGCAACCTGCGGCACCTGCTCGACTCGGGCCGGCCGCGCGTGCATGAGCCGGCCTACGACCCCGACCCAGACCACTACGTGACCTGGGAGTACGCGCGGGGCTACGCGGACGGCGTGAACGACACGCTGGCCGAGGACGAGGAGTAGGAACTAAGAGTAGGCGGGGCCTAGCTCACAAGGCCGGTGCGGAAGCCGGCGGCGACGGCGTGTGCCCGGTCCCGGGCGCCCAGCTTGCGGAACAGCCGCCGCGCGTGGGTCTTCACGGTGTCCTCGGAGACGAACAGGTCCCGGCCGATCTCCGCGTTGCTCTTGCCGTCGGCCATCCCGCGCAAGACCTGCAGCTCCCGCTCGGTGAGCGCCGGGCGCCGGATCCTGACCCCGTCCTCCTCACGCTGGCTCGGTACCAGCGCCTCACGCGCCTCCCCCACCACGCCGGTACCCGTGGCCACCGCCGCCCCGCCGGCCGGCTCGGTACCGGCCGAGGGCTCCGCCGGCGGCACCGTGGGCTCCGGCCTCGGGGTGGCGTCGGCCTCGCCGGTACCGTTCGCGCGTACCGGTGCCCCGGTCGCCGCACGGTCCGCCGCGCCGACCTCGGGCCCCTCGGGGCGGGCACCGGCATCCCGGGCGACCGCGTCCCGGGTCGCCGCGTCGCGGGCCGCGCCGTTCGGCGCCCGGCCCGGCAGGCACAGCATCAGCAGGCTCCGGGTGACCGCGCTGACCAGTTCCTGGTCGCCACTGCGGAACACGCCCCGGGCACCGGCCGCCACCGCGGCCGCGGCCACCTGGCTGTCCTCAGGCCCGACGAGCACCACAGTCGCGGCGGGGGCGTAGGACAGCATCCGCCGGACGAAGCCGACTGGGTCGGGGCGGGCCAGGAGGGTGTCCACGAGGATCGTGTCCGCGGCCCGTTCGGCCAGCCGTGCCATCGCCTCCGCGCCGCTGAGCGCCGTGCGTACCGCGGTACCGGCACCCACCCGACCCGCGTACACCGTGATCGCCTGCGCCGCCGCCGCGGACCGGACGCACACCAGAACCGTTCGCACTCGGGCTCCTTTCTCCCCTGAAAGGGGACCACGAATTCGGGGGATAGTGGGGTTAATTCGCCGAAGTGCCCGGAGCCCGCCTGATATCCGGCACTTCGCCGGATGCTTAGCCGATAAGGGGAGGGGGTATCACGGGTTCAAGGTTTGTCAACTTGAGCCGCACCTATAGCAGGAGGAAGCAGCGATGGCCAACGTACGCAGGCTGCCCGGCCCCATCGCCGATATCTGGGAATGGCAGGTGGATGGGTTGTGCCGGGGCCGCGACAGCGCCCAGTTCTTCCATCCGGACGGTGAGCGCGGCTCGTCGCGCAACCGGCGCGAGCGCAGCGCCAAGGAACTGTGCGGCCGCTGCCCGGTCCGCGCCCAGTGCGCCGCCCACGCACTGGCCGCTCACGAGCCGTACGGCGTGTGGGGCGGGTTCACCGAGGCCGAACGGCTGCGGCTGCTGGCCGTCGGCTGGGAGGACACCGCCGACCGGTACGGCCACAAGGTTGACGTGGCGCGGCTGGAGGCCCGGCTGGAGCCGGCCCGGGTCGCCGCCTGACTCGACGCGGAGACTGACCCCCGGCCGGGCCGGGGGTCAGTCAACGTTGTGGCGTGCGTATGCCTGTCTAGGGATGGGTCGATCGGGTGAGTCACACAGGCAGCCCACCCCGTTCGGGGCCGCCGGCCACGCACGACACACTCCTGCCAGCTCAGTCGAACGGTCAGGTCACGTTCACCACGATGGTGTGCCAGCCGGTCGCCCCGTCGGGATCCGGCGGCGACACCGTCTCGGTCTGCGTGGCCCCGCCGTTGTCCGTCGCGCGTACCGCGATCTGGTGCTGCCCCGTGGTGGCCTGCCAGGTCCACGACCACTGCCGCCAGGTGTCGACGGACGGTACGGCGCCGAGGGTGGCGGTGTGCCAGTCGCCGCCGTCGACCTGAACCTCCACTGTGGATATTCCGCGGTGCTGCGCCCAGGCGACACCGGCGACGGTCACCGGTCCACGGCGTGGCGTCGAACCGTCCCGAGGGGTGTCGATGCGGGACTCCGTCTTGATCGGCGCCTGCTGCGCCCAGCCGCGCGGCACCCAGTACGCCGAGAAGTCGCTGAAGCTGGTCAGCTCCAGCTCGGCGAGCCACTTCGTGGCCGACACGTACCCGTAGAGCCCCGGTACCACCATCCGCACCGGAAACCCGTGCTCCACCGGCAGCGGTACCCCGTTCATGCCGAAGGCCAGCATCGCGTCCCGGCCGTCCATCAGCACCTCGGTCGGCGCGCCGACGGTGAACCCGTCCACCGCCCGGCCCACCACCTGGTCCGCACCCGGCATCGGGTCGGCCTCGGCGAGCAGGTCGCGCAGCGAGACCCCGAGCCACCTCGCGTTGCCCACCAGGTTGTCGCCGACCTCGTTGGACACGCAGGTGAGCGTGACGTACCGCTCCATGGTCGGACGGGCGAGAAGCTGCGCGAAGGTGAGCGTCATCGGGTTGCGCACCTTGCCGGTGATGCGCAGCTGCCAGGCGTTCGGGTCCACCTGCGGTACAGACAGCGCCGTGTCGATGCGGTAGAAGCTGGCGTTGGCCGTCACGAACGGGGTCAGCCCGGGTACCGACAGGTCGGCCTGGGCGGGCAGCGCCGGGGCCGGGCTGCCGGGGCTGGGCAGGACCACCCCGGCCCGGGCCGCGCTGACGTTGCGCCGCGCGCCGAGCTGGTGGCCGATCAGTCCGGCGACCGCCGCGCCACCCAGCGCGCCGCCGGAGGCCAGCAGGAACCTCCGCCGGGCCGACTCCGCGTCCAGGTCCACCGGCCGCGCCGCCGCCGGGGGCGCCCAGCGCAGCAGGGCCAGCAGGACGCCGGCGCCGGCCGCGGCACCGAGCAGGGACGGAAACACCGCGCCGGGGCCGGCGTTCGGCCGGGTCGCCGCCGCGACGATGCCGACCAGGCCGAACAGAGCGATGCCGGCGATGCCGAAGCGGACGTCCCGCACCGCCAGGGCGCCGATGCCGGCCGCGAACAGGGCCAGCAAGATGGCGGTACCGGTCAGCAGGGCGGTCTTGTCGTGGGTACCGAACGTGGCGACGGCGAAGTTCTTGACCGGCCCGGGTACCGCGTCGATGACGACTCCGCCGACCGCGACCAGGGGGGCTGACCGGCCGCCCGTGAACGGCGCGACGATCTCCGCCACGGCCAGCGCGACGGCGGCCGCCGCGAGCCCGATGAGCGGCCCGACCCAGCCCGGTACCCGACTCTGCTGCGTCACGGCAGCTAGTGTGGCGCCGGTGGATCAGGGTTGGGTAGGGGCGGTAAGAGGTCGTTAAGGACTGGGGCGGCACGCGTGTCGCGTACCGCCCCACCGCTCCTCGCGGGTACCGGTCAGAAGCCCGGCCCGTGCTGGTGGCCGTGGCCGTGGCCGTGACCACCCGCGGCCGCCGGCTCCGGCTTCTCCGGCTTGTCGACCACCAGGCTCTCGGTGGTCAGCAGCAGCCCGGCGATGGACGCCGCGTTGGCCAGCGCGTTGCGGGTCACCTTCACCGGGTCGACGATCCCGGACTTCGCCAGGTCGACGTAGGTGCCCTCGGCGGCGTTGAGGCCCTCGCCCCAGGCGCTGCCGCGGACCTTCTCCACCACCACGTACCCGTCGTGGCCGGCGTTCTGGGCGATCCACCGCAGCGGCTCGGCCAGCGCCTTGCGCACGATGGTCGCGCCGGTGGCCTCGTCACCGGACAGCGACAGCCCGTCCAGGGCCGAGGCGACCTGTACCAGCGCCGCGCCGCCGCCGGGCACGATGCCCTCCTCGACGGCCGCCTTGGTCGCGGAGATGGCGTCCTCGATGCGGTGCTTCTTCTCGCGCAGCTCGGTCTCGGTGGCCGCGCCGACCTTGATGACGGCGACGCCGCCGGCGAGCTTCGCCAGCCGCTCGTTGAGCTTCTCCTTGTCCCAGTCCGAGTCGGACGCCTCGATCTCCTTGCGGATCTGGGCGACCCGGTCGGCGACGTCCTCCGCCTTGGCCCCACCGTCGACGATCGTGGTGGTGTCGTTGGTGACCACCACCCGCCGGGCGGTGCCGAGCTGGTCCAGGGTCACCGAGTCCAGCTTGTACCCGGCCTCGGGCGAAATGAGCTCGCCGCCGGTGAGGACCGCGATGTCCTGGAGGATCGCCTTGCGCCGGTCGCCGAAGGCCGGGGCCTTCACCGCGACCGCCTTGATGGTCTTGCGAATCGAGTTGACCACCAGGGTCGCCAGGGCCTGACCGTCCAGGTCCTCCGCGATGATCACCAGCGGCTTGCTGGCCTGCAGCACCTTCTCCAGTACCGGCAGCAGCTCCTCGATCGCGCTGATCTTCTGCGTGGTGATCAGCAGGTACGCGTCCTCGAGCACCGCCTCGCTGCTCTCGGCGTCGGTCACGAAGTGCGGTGAGATGTACCCTTTGTCGAACTGCATGCCCTCGGTGACCTCGAGCTCGGTCGCCATGGTGGAGCCGTCCTCGACGGTGATCACACCGGTACGACCGACCTTCTCCATGGCCTCGGCGATCAGGTCGCCGATCGCCGAGTCCTGCGCGGAGATCGTCGCCACGTGCGCGATCTCCTCCCGGCCGGCCACCTCGGTCGCCTTCTCCAGCAGCGCGTCGTTGACCTTCCGGACCGCGGCGTCGATGCCCCGCTTAAGGCCGCTCGGGTTCGCCCCGGCGGTGACGTTGCGCAGGCCCTCGCGGACCATGGCCTGGGCCAGCACGGTGGCGGTGGTGGTCCCGTCGCCCGCGATGTCGTTGGTCTTGGTGGCCACCTCCTTGACCAGCTGCGCGCCCAGGTTCTCGTAGGGGTTGGTGAGCTCGATCTCCTTGGCGATGGTCACCCCGTCGTTGGTGATCACCGGCCCGCCGAACTTCTTGTCCAGAACGACGTTGCGGCCCTTCGGGCCGAGAGTGACCTTGACCGTGTCGGCCAGCGTGTTCACGCCGTGCTCGAGCAGGTGCCGGGCGTCGTCCGAGAAGCTCAGGATCTTCGCCATGTGTTTCCCTTCACAGAAAGTGCCGTCCCGACCCCCGGCAGGCCGGGCGCCGGGACGGCACTGTCATTTCTGATGAATCAGGCCGCTGCTCGCAGCCGTCATGCTCATCTCGATCCGGCCGCCGCGCGGCCGGATGATCACTTCTCGATGACCGCGAGGACGTCGCGGGCGGAGAGCACCAGGTACTCCTCGCCGGCGTACTTGACCTCGGTACCGCCGTACTTCGAGTAGAGCACCGTGTCGCCGACCTTCACGTCGATCGGGACCCGGTTGCCCTTGTCGTCGATACGGCCGGGGCCGACCGCGAGGACGGTCCCCTCCTGCGGCTTCTCCTTGGCGGTGTCGGGGATAACCAGGCCCGACGCCGTGGTCGTCTCAGCCTCGTTCGCCTGGACCACGATGCGGTCCTCGAGCGGCTTGATCGCAACCTTGGTCGCGGTAGTCACGGGCATACCCTCCTGGGGTACTGGATCTATGTCTGCCACATGCCCCAGGCGGCTCCGTCGTCGCGGGTGCCGGCTCCGCCGGGCGTGCACCGGCCGGCCAGCGGCCAACCGGCTGGCACCCTCGGATCGAGAGTGCTAACCGAAGGCTATGCCGCCGGCTAGCACTCCGTCAAGGAGAGTGCCAGCCCGCCGGCGAAGTTCACCTAACCGTGGGTAGCGTCGGGCGCACGACTGGCAGCGATGAGCACGTTGCCGAATTGTTACTGCCGGCAACAAACTTAACCCGGCAGTCATCTTGTGCCAGGCCCTATCGCCGGAATACGTTGCCCGGCACAACAATCGGTTCGTGGCGGAACCCCCCCGGGTCAACCCGCGCTCCAGAGGTCCGGCGACGAGCCGGACAAACAACCGAAAAGCACGACCCTCCCGCCGCCTGGTGCGGCGCATACCCCGAAAGGACCCGTGCACATGCGCAAGGGGATCCTCGCCTTGGCCGCCGCCGGGCTGGTGGTGGCCGGCGGACTGTCCGCGTGTAGCAAGTCCAACTCACCGAGCTCCGGCGCGAGCGGCAACACCAAGGCTCCGTTCGTCGGCGTCATCCTTCCCGACACCAAGTCCTCCGCCCGCTGGGAGACCGCGGACAAGCCCTTCCTCAAGCAGGCGTTCGACAGCGCCGGCGTGAAGGCGGACATCCAGAACGCCCAGGGCGACCCCGCCCAGTTCCAGACCATCGCCGACCAGATGCTGACCGAGGGCGTCAACGTCCTGATCATCACCGACCTGGACGCCGGTAGCGGCACCGCCGTGATCAAGAAGGCCCAGGCCGCCGGTGTACCGGTCATCGACTACGACCGGCTGACCCTCGGCGGTGGCGCGCAGTACTACGTCTCGTTCGACAACGTGGCCGTGGGCAAGCTCCAGGGCCAGGGCCTGCAGAAGTGCATGACCGACAAGCAGGCCCCGAAGGGCTCGATCGTGGCCGAACTCAACGGTTCGCCGGACGACAACAACGCCACCCTGTTCGCCCAGGGCTACAACTCGATCCTCGACCCGCTGTACGCGGACGGCACCTACGCCAAGGGCCCGAACCAGTCGGTGCCGAAGTGGGACAACGCCCAGGCCGGCACGATCTTCGAGCAGATGCTGACCAGCAACAGCAAGATCGCTGGCGTGCTCGTGGCGAACGACGGCATGGCCAACGCGGTCATCTCCGTGCTGAAGAAGAACAACCTGCAGCTCCCGGTCACCGGCCAGGACGCGACCGTCCAGGGCCTGCAGCACGTCCTCGACGGCGACCAGTGCATGACCGTCTACAAGGCCGTCAAGACGGAGGCCAAGGCCGCGTCTGACCTGGCCATCGCGCTGGCCAAGGGCCAGAAGCCGACCGCGCCCAACACGGTCAAGGACACCACGCTGAACAAGGACGTCCCGTCCGTGCTCGCCACCCCGGTTGCGATCTACAAGGACAACGTCAAGGCCGTCGTGGACGACGGATACGTGACCAAGGCCGACCTGTGCACTGGCGACTACGCCGCCAAGTGCGCCGCCGCCGGTATCAGCTAACCAAGTCCGATACTGACCGGTACAGCGCCCGTCCCGGCGCCGCGCCCCAGGCGCGGCGCCGGGTTCGGTGCCGGATGGCCCCCTTGGTCGTGCGTCGACCAACCGTTTGACAGGAGCAACCGCTCGTGAGCGCCACACCCCTGCTGGAACTGCGCGGACTCGACAAGAGCTTCGGCCCGGTGCAGGTTCTGCGCAACGTCGACTTCACGGCCCGGGCCGGAGAGGTGACCGCCCTTGTCGGCGACAACGGCGCCGGCAAGTCGACGCTCGTCAAGTGCATCGGCGGCATCTACCCGATCGACTCGGGCGAGTACCACTTCGACGGCAAGCCGGTCTCCGTGCACAGCCCCCGCGACGCCTCCGCTCTCGGCGTCGAGATCGTGTACCAGGATCTCGCCCTCTGCGAGAACCTCGACATCGTCCAGAACATGTTCCTGGGCCGGGAACGGACCCGGGGCATCGTGCTGGACGAGCCGAGCATGGAGCGGATGGCCGGCGAGACCCTCGACCGCCTGTCCGTGCGTACCGTCAAGTCGATCCGCCAGCAGGTCTCCAGCCTCTCCGGCGGCCAGCGGCAGACCGTGGCCATCGCGAAGGCCGTGCTCTGGAACAGCAAGCTGGTCATCCTCGACGAGCCGACCGCCGCGCTCGGCGTGGCGCAGACGGCACAGGTCCTCGAGCTGGTTCGCCAGCTCGCCGACAACGGCCTGGCGGTCGTGCTCATCTCACACAACATGAACGACGTCTTCGCGGTGGCCGACCGGATCGCCTGCCTGTACCTCGGCCGGATGGCGGCACAGGTGAAGGCGACCGACGTCACCTACTCGCAGGTGGTCGAGCTGATCACCGCGGGCCGCAGCGGCGACCTCGGCCTGCCGGCGGCCGCCGTCGGCGCAGCCGGCAACGGCTCGGACGCCGCGATCGATCTCGGCGAATTGAACGGAGCAGAGTGATGGCAAGCGTTCAGACGACGAGCCGGCCCGAGGTACCCGGCTCGGTCAGCCGTCCACTCGGCCAGCACTTCCGCGACTACGTCGGCCGTCTGCGCGGTGGCGACATGGGCTCCCTGCCCGCCGTCCTGGGGCTGGTGGTACTGGTACTCGTCTTCACCGCGCTGCGGCCGGTGTTCTTCTCGGCCGGCAACTTCGCCAACCTGTTCACCCAGGGCGGCCACGTCGTCATCATCGCGATGGGCCTGGTCTTCGTGCTGCTGCTCGGCGAGATCGACCTGTCGGCCGGCTTCACCAGCGGCCTGTGCGGCGCGGTCCTCTGCGTGCTGCTGACCGAGCACCACGTGGTCTGGTACGTGTCGGTGCTCGTCGCGGTCCTGATCGGCACCGGCATCGGCTTCCTGCTGGGCTTCCTGGTGTCGAAGGTCGGCATCCCGTCGTTCGTGGTTACCCTCGCCGCGTTCCTGGCGTTCCAGGGCGTGGTGCTGGAGCTGCTGTCCGGCGGCAAGAACATCTCGGTGTTCGACAACGTCATTGTCGCCATCGACAACAACAACCTGCAGCCGTGGATGGGCTGGCTGATGGTCGGCGTATGCGTCGCCGGGTACGCGATCGTGCAGGTGTGGAGCATCCGCACCCGGACCAAGCGTGGCCTCGGTACCGACCCGCTGTCGCTGGTCATCCTCCGGGTCGGTGCGGTACTACTCATCGCCGGCCTGGCCGTGTACTTCCTCAACCAGGAGCGCAGCCGCAACCCGCTGTTCAGCTCGCTCAAGGGCGTACCGATCGTGGTGCCGATCATCCTGGTGCTGCTCCTGCTGTGGACCTTCATCCTCGGGCGCACCACCTTCGGCCGGCACATCTACGCGGTGGGCGGCAGCAAGGAGGCGGCGCGCCGGGCCGGTATCAACGTGGACCGGATCCGGATCGCCGCCTTCATGATCAGCTCCAGCATGGCGGCGATCGGCGGCATCGTGGCGGTCAGCCGCGGCCGCTCGGTGGACCCGAACACCGGCGGCAGCAACATCCTGCTGTACGCCGTCGGCGCGGCGGTGATCGGCGGTACCAGCCTCTTCGGCGGCAAGGGCCGGATCATCGACGCGGTACTCGGTGGTGCGGTCGTCGCGGTCATCGACAACGGCATGGGCCTGCTGGGATACAGCGCCGGCCTGAAGTACATCGTCACCGGCGTGGTGCTGCTGCTGGCCGCGACCGTGGACGCGTTCTCCCGGCGGCGGGCCGCGGCCAGCGGCCTACGCTGACCCGGCGTCCCATTCAGGAGGAGCAGAGATCACCGACCATGCGTGCTGGCCCCAGTCAGGAGGAGATCCGCCGGCAGAACCTGGGAGCCCTGCTGCGCCTGGTCCACGTACACGGTGCGGTATCCCGGGCCGAGCTGACCACCATGCTCGGCCTGAACCGCTCCACCATCGGCGCGCTCACCGCGGACCTGACCGCCGCCGGTCTGGTCCGCGAGGAGCTGCCGAAGGAGACCGGTCGTGCGGGGCGGCCGTCGCTGGTGGTACGGGCCGAGTCGGAACGGGTGTACGTGTACGCCCTGTGGATCGGCGTGGACCGGCTGGTGGCGGCCCGGGTCGGGCTCGGCGGAAAGGTGCTCGACCGCCGGGAACAGGTGCGCGGCCGGGGTGAGTTCACCCCCGCCGACCTGATCGCCCCGATGGCCGAGTTCGTCGCCCAGATGCAACGGTCCACCGCGGCCGGCGCGCTCTGCGTCGGTACCGGGGTGGCCGTCGCGGGCATGGTGCGGCGCGAGGACGGCCTGGTCCGGCTCGGGCCGCTGATCGGCCTGGTCGACGCGCCGCTAGGCGCCGCGGTACACGAGGTGCTGCCCATGGACGCTCCGGTGTACCTGGGCAACGACGCCGACCTGGGCGCCTTGGCCGAGCACACGCGCGGCTGCGCGACGGACTCGGACAACGTTATTTACCTGCACGGCGACGTCGGCATCGGCGGCGGGATCATCGCCGGAGGCCGCCCGGTCGCCGGGCACGGCGGGTACGGCGGCGAGGTCGGCCACATGGTGGTCAACCCGAACGGCAAGCCCTGCGTCTGCGGGGCCCGCGGCTGCTGGCTGACCGAGGTCGGCGAGCACGCGCTGCTGGCCGCGGCCAACCGGGACGGTAGCGGCCGGGAGGGCATCTACACGGTCGTCGACGCGGCCCAGCGGGGCGACGCGGTGGCCCAGGCGGCCGTCCGCCAGGTTGGCGACTGGCTCGGCTTCGGCGTGGCCAACCTGGTGAACATCTTCAACCCGGAGACCGTCATCTTCGGCGGTACCCTCCGCGAGGTGTACCTGGCGGCGGCGGCGCAGGTACGCAGCCGGCTCAACCGCAACGGCCTGCCCGCCGCCCGGGAGCACGTGCGGCTGCGCACCCCGGAACTCGGCGACGACGCGGCCCTGATCGGCGCCGCCGAACTGGCCTTCCAGCGGCTGCTCGCCGACCCGCTGGAGGTCAGCCAGGACCGGCCCGTCGGGGCGGAGCCGCCCGCACCGCGCGAGCCCCCGGACGACCATCGCGAGCCCCCGGACGACCACGAGGTGGACGAGAACCTGATCGGCGCCTGACGGTCGGGGTTGCGACAATCCGCTGCCCGGCGGACCGTAGGACCGTACCCTCGGGCCCTCGATCATGGAGGCAGCGATGCTGGTGACCACCCGGACCCGGGCCGCAATCATTTTGCTCGCCGCGACCGCCGCGCTGGCGGTAGCGGGGTGCACCAACTCATCCACCCAGGGCGGCGGCGCGACCCCGTCGACCGGCGCGACCCCGGGCGGTACCGGCGGCGGCGGTGGTGGTGGTGGTGGTGGGGGCGCCTCGCCGAACTCGACAGGCGGACCGGCCTCGCCCGCCCCCGCCGGGTACCCGTCGAACGCCCAGGACTACGCGCAGGCCGCGCTCACCGCCTGGGCGGGCGGCGACCAGGCCCGGCTCGACCAGCTGCGCGACGCGGCCAACCAGGTCTTCCAGACCATCTCCTCGCCCGCCTACGACCACCATTTCCACCTGGACGGCTGCGACGGCGCGGCCGGGTCCACCTACTGCCGGGTGTTCAACAACGCCGGCGACGAGCTGGACCTGCGGGTGAGCAACCAGCTGCTCGGCGCGCCGCACGCGGTGGTCAGCGGCGACTTCCACGCGATCACGTTCCCGGGAGACATGCGCCAGTACGCGCAGGAGGCGCTGGACGCCTGGCTGGTACACAACAACGCGCGCATCGGCCTGCTGCTGACCCCGGACGCGGTGACCCACCTGAACGCGATCCCCACGTCGCACCAGGCGGACGGCTGGACCTTCAGCGACAGCCAGGGCGCGGCCGGCTCGTCGTACCTGGCGTGGACCAACCCGGCGGGCGACCACATCGCGTTCCGGTTCTTCAACCCGGGCGTGGTACCGAGCGAGTCGCCGCAGCACCGCATCCACGACGTGTTGTTCATGCCGCACTCCTGACGCTCCGCCCCGGCGCCGGCCCTGGTCGGGTCGGCGCACCGGGCGGCGGCCGCCGTGCGCGCCGCCCGGGCCTGGCCGTGGCGGAGAATCGGCGGCGTGGACGCCGAACTGCTCGCCGCGCTGGACACCCCGGACGGGGCGGAGGCGCTGCGCGCGGCCGGTGACCTCGCCGGTGCCGACCCGCTCGTCGCCGCGTCGGCCCTGCGGGCCCGGGGCATCCCGGCGCCTCTGGCCACCGCCGCGCTGACCCAGGCCGTGCTGCGGGCCAGGGCACGGGCCAAGTTCGGCACCGACGCCGCTGCCATGTTCTTCACCCGGGACGGGCTGGAGCAGGCCACCAGGCCGGCCGTCGCGGCCCGCCGGGCGACCCGGCTGGCCGGGGCCGGGGTGACCCGCCTGGCCGACCTCGGCTGCGGGATCGGCGCGGACGCGATCGCCGCTGCGCGGGCCGGGATGCGGGTACTCGCGGTGGAGATCGACCCGCTGACCGCGGCCGTGGCGGCGGCCAACGCGAGGGTACTGGGCCTTTCCGACCATATCGAGGTGTCCTGTATGGACGCGACCGCCGTCGATCTGTCCGCTGTGGACGGGGTGTTCTGCGACCCGGCCCGGCGCGAGCGGGGCCAGCGGGTCTTCGACCCCCGGTCCTTCACGCCACCGTGGGACTTCGTCTCCGGGCTGGCGCGACGGGTACCGCACACGGTCCTCAAACTGGCCCCAGGCGTGGACCACGCGCTGGTCGGCGAGGGTACCGAGGCGGAGTGGGTATCGGTGGACGGCGACGTCGTCGAGGCGGCCTTCTGGTACGGGCCGCTTGCCCGGGTACCGCGCCGGGCCTCGCTGCTACCCGCGGGCGCGAGCCTGTCGGGCTCGGGTACCCTCGCCGCCCCGGTCGGCCCGGTGCGCGGCTACCTCTACGATCCGGACGGCGCTGTGGTGCGAGCACACCTGGTAGCCGAGTTCGCGTCCATTGTGGACGGTAACCTCGCGGACCCCCGGATCGCCTACGTCTACGCGGACTCCCCGGCCGATACCCCGTTCGGCCGGTGCTTCGAGCTACACGAGTCGATGCCCATGTCGGTCAAGCGGCTGCGCGCGGTCCTGCGCGAGCGGGGTGTGGGAAGGCTGACCATCAAGAAGCGCGGCTCCGCGCTGGAGCCCGAGCGGCTGCGCAGGGAACTGAGGCTGGCCGGGCCGGCCGAGGCGACGGTGATCCTCACCCGGGTCGCGGACGCACCGGTCGCCCTGCTGGCCCGGCCGGTACCGCCGCCCGCGCACTAGGTGGGTCAGTGGGCCGCCCTGCCGGGCCGGGTCGCCACCCGCTTGCGGTGGTGCAGCCGCAGCCACGCCCGACACTCGGCGGCGCGCAACGTATCCGCTCGGTAGTCGGCGGGGGCCTGCGGGCGCTGCGACGCGGACGCCCTCGGTAGCGGCCGGGTGACGCTCTGGCAGCCGGCCGCGCGCCGGTCCGCCCACGCCTCGGCGCCCGCGGGCGCTCCGCTGGCCACCAGCAGCCCGGCCGACATCACCACTGCCGCACCCGCCGCGAGCCAGCGCCACCGGCGTCCGCCCGACACGACTCCACCTCCACTCACGGGTACCCACGGTAGAAGGCCCTATGCCGCCGTGTCAGCCCTGCCCGCCGGTTGGCTGGTGCCGGGTTGGCCCTACCCTGTCCGGGTGGCAGGCGAAGGTACCCCGGCGACCGTGCTGCTGACCAGGCAGCGCGTCGCGTTCACGGCACACCGGTACCAGGTGGACGAGCATGCGACGTCCTACGGCGAAGCCGCGGCGGCCGCCCTCGGGGTACCGCCCGGCCGGCTGTTCAAGACGCTGGTCGCCACCGTCGACGGGCGGTTGACGGTCGGGGTGGTACCGGTCTCCGGATCGCTGGACCTCAAGGCGCTGGCCGCGGCGGTCGGCGGCAAGCGGGCCGGCATGGCGGACCCGGCCGACGCGCAGCGGGCGACCGGGTATGTCACGGGCGGCATCTCGCCGTTCGGCCAGCGGTCCCGGCTGCCGGTCGTGGTGGACGTGTCCGCCCGGGGCTGGCCGACCGTGTTCGTGTCGGGCGGCCGGCGCGGCCTGCAGGTCGAGGTGGCGCCGGCGGACCTGGTCCGGCTCACCTCGGCCGTCGAGGCCGCCATCGCGGCCGCCTGAGCCCGGCCGCCTGAGCCCCGGCTGGCCGTCGCCGCCGGCTCAGCCCCCGACTCAGCGATCGACTGGGCTGAAGTCCCACACGTGCGGTGCCCGGGTCACCAGATGGCCCGGCGGATCCGGCATCGGCAGCGGGTTGCTGCGCCAGCGGACGATCGCGACGACCCGGTTGTCGGTCGAGCTGAACACCTCGCCGGAGACGTACAGCGGATTGACCTCCAGGCTCGGCAGGGCCGCCTCGCACACCCAGGACAGCAGGTCGGTCATGCCCTCCGGGTGCGCCCGCACCTCCCACATCCGCACGATCACAGCGCGCGACACTACACGGTCACCGTGGTCAA
>CAZYCD010000059.1:0-22797 GCA_964645345.1 uncultured Micromonosporaceae bacterium | reverse complement strand
ATGGTCGTCTCGGGTACCGTCACCGACAAGATGGCCCCGGCCATCAAGCGGCTCTACGACCAGATGCCCGAGCCCAAGTACGTGATCTCCTTCGGCGCCTGCGCCAACTGCGGCGGCCCGTACTGGGACTCCTACTCGGTCACCAAGGGCGTGGACCAGCTGATCCCGGTCGACGTGTACGTGCCTGGCTGCCCGCCCCGCCCCGAGGCGCTGCTGCACGGCATCCTGCGGCTGCAGGAGCGGATCGCCGCCGAGGAGTCCGGCCTCGGCGGGGTACCCCGCCCGGACCCCCTGGTCGCCGCCCGCGAGGCCGAGGTCGCCGCGCTCACCGCCGCCGCGGTACGCCCACCGCTGGCCGAGCCGGTACTGCCCGAGGGCGTCGTGTGGCACCGGGAGCGCGGCTCGTACACGGTGGCGGTCGGGCCGGACGGGAGGCTCCCGGTCAACGAGGTCGCCTTCGGCCGGGCCGGCGCCGCCTCTCCGTTCGGCGACGACCAGACCTTCCCGCTGCCACCGGAGCGCGTCGACTACCAGCACCCGTCCTCGGACCGGACCTGACGCAGCCGGGCCGGCCGGTCACCGCCGCTCGGGGCCGAGCGGGACGAACCCGTCCACCGCCTGGGTGAGCGACGGCGCGGTCCGGCCGGTCCAGCCGGTATCCGCGTCGAACTGCAGGTGCCGGCCCAGGTCGGGCGCTGCCAGCCGGACCGCCGTCATGCCGACCGCCCGCGCGCCGCTCAGCTCCCGGCCGCCGCCGTCGCCGATGTACAGGCACTCGACCGGCTCCACCCCGAGCCGGGCGCAGGCCGTCAGGTACATCCTCGGGTGCGGCTTGCAGGCGCCCACCTCGACCGAGTAGACGCAGGTGGACAGCAGGGGCGCCACCGGCAGCGTGGACAGGAACAGGGGCAGTTCCGGGCCGCAGTCGCTGATCACGCCGGTGAGCAGGCCGGCGTCGCGGAGGGCCGCCAGCACCGGTACCGCGTCGGGCCGCAGCCGGGTGTCCGCCCGTACCGCGGCGGGGCGCGCCGACAGGGCGACCGCGATGCGCCGCGGCGACGGCCGGCCTCCCGCCCGGCGGGTGACCCGGCGCAGCGCGTCGCCCTGCGGGCCGAACCCGCCCCGCGCCCGTACCCGGAACGACCGGTCCAGCTCCGCGGCGAATACCTCGGGGTCGCAGCCCAGCCATCGGGCGATGGTGGCGTGCGCCGGTCCCCGGTGCACCGCGGAGGTCAGAGTGCCGAAGAAGTCGAACAGCACCGCGCGGATCCGGGGCATGGCCGGTGACCTCCGAGGGGAGAGGCATCCGCCTGAGCCTATCCATTTTCGTAACCAGCCGTGTACCTACCGTTCCGGTACTGGTCGTGTCGGATACCGAACACTCGGCATGCAATAGTCCTGGGTTGTGCCGCCGCCCAGCTCAACCGCACCGTCCCGCCCTCCAGCCGGCCCGCTGACCGTCGCCGCCCTCGCGGTCGCCGTCCTCGCCGTCTCCTCCTCCGCCCCGTTGATCGCGTACGCCGCCGCCCCGGCCCTGGCTATCGCCTTCTGGCGCAACGCGTTCGCGGCGACCGTGCTGGCCCCCGTGGTCACCGCCACCCGCCGGCCCGAGCTGTCCGGGCTGGGCCGCCGCGGCGTGCTCGCCTGCGTGCTGGCCGGGGTGGCCCTGGCCGCGCACTTCGGCACCTGGGTACCGAGCGCGAAGTTCACCACGATCGCCGCGTCCACCGCGCTGGTCGCCACCCAGCCGGTGTGGCAGGGACTGATCGCGCTGGTACAGGGGCGGCGCCTGCCCCGGCTGATCTGGGTCGGCATCGGGGTCGCCGTGGCGGGGGCGGTCGTCGCGACCGGCACCGACTTCGTGGCGTCCGGCCGGGCCTTCGCGGGCGACCTGCTGGCGCTGGCCGGCGGGCTGATGGCCGCGGTCTACACCGCCCTAGGCGAGCGCGCCCGGGCGACCACGAGCACGACGACCTACACCGCGATCTGCTACGGGACCTGCGCGGTCCTGCTGCTCGCGGTCTGCCTGGCCGGCGGCGTCGACCTCCACCGGTACCCGGCGGCGACCTGGCTGGCCATCGCGGCGCTGACGATCGGCCCGCAGCTGCTCGGGCACTCGATGTTCAACTACGCGCTGCACAAGGTGGCGGCGACGACGGTCTCGGTACTGATCCTGCTGGAG
Source organism: uncultured Micromonosporaceae bacterium (assembly GCA_964645345.1). Classification (GTDB taxonomy): domain Bacteria; phylum Actinomycetota; class Actinomycetes; order Mycobacteriales; family Micromonosporaceae; genus Rugosimonospora. Next base: position 20,615 of record CAZYCD010000059.1, on the reverse strand, counting down.
GTACCGGGCTCGGCGCTGATCGGCTGGCTGTGGCTGGGCCAGGTACCGAGGCCGGGTCAGGTACCCGGGCTGGCGCTGATTCTGATCGGCGTCGTCGTGGTGGTCGCCGGCGCGCGTACCGCCGACCCCGGCCGACGAGTGCCGGCGACGCCTGCGGAGCCGGCTCAGGCCAGCGCTTGACAGCCCCGGCGAGCGGCTACTGCCAGCCGAGGTCGCAGCCGCCGCCCTCAGCTCAGGCCGACCGCCTTCTCGCTCGCCTCCCACAGCCGCGCCGGCAGCGTCGGGTCGGCGATCTTCTTCGAGGGCGTAGTCAGCCGCCGGTCGACGTAGTAGCCACCGTTGTCCACTCTGGACGGTTCGACGCCGGCCAGCCACACCATGGTGTCCGCCCCCTTCTCGGGGGTCCGCAGGAAGGGCGCCAGCTTGTAGAAGAACGTGAACAGCGCGCTGTCCCGGCCGAACCGGGTGCGCACCACGCCCGGGTGGTAGGAGTAGGACTGGATCTCCGGCCACCGCTTCGCCGCCTCGACCGCGAACAGGATGTTGGCCTGCTTGCTCGTCCCGTACACCGTCATCGGCCGGTACCGGCCGGGGGAGTCCAGCGCGTCCGGGTCCAGCGCGCCCGAGCCGTGCGCATCGGAGGAGGTGTTCACCACCCGGCCGCCGGCCAGCCGCTGGCGCAGCAGATTGGTCAGCAGGAAAGGGCCCAGATGGTTGGCCTGCATGGTCAACTCATGACCGTCCACAGTGGAGCGCCGGCTCGGGTTGACGCCACCGGCGTTGTTGCACAGCACGTCGATCCTCGGGTACGCCTCGTCGAGCGACGCGGCCAGTTCCCGTACCGAGTCGAACACCGCGAAGTCCGCGCGGAAGCCACGGACCTCCGCGTCCTCGCCGCCCGTCGCCCGTACCTGCGACACCGCCGCGTCAAGTCGGCCCGTGTCCCGCCCGACCAGGGCGACCCGCGCGCCACGCCTGGCGAATTCGTCCGCCGCCGCCAAGCCGATGCCGGAGTTGGCCCCGGTCACCACGACGACCCGGCCGGTGAAATCGCCCACAGATTCGTTCTCGTCAGCCACGCCGCGAGGCTACCGTACCCGGAAGTAACCTAGTGGTAATTAAGGAGTCCGCGATGGGTACTGCCGGCCACGCCCGACGGTCCTGCCTGGCCGTCCCCGGGTCGAACCCGAAGATGCTGGACAAGGCCCAGGGCCTCCCCGCCGATCAGGTCTTCCTCGACCTGGAGGATGCCGTGGCGCCGCTGGCCAAGCCGGGCGCCCGCAAGAACATCGTGGCCGCTCTGCGTGACGGCGACTGGGCCGGCAAGGCCCGCGTGGTCCGGGTCAACGACCTGACCACGCAGTGGACCTACCAGGACGTGATCGAGGTTGTCGAGGGCGCCGGCGGGTACCTGGACGCGATCATGCTGCCGAAGGTGCAGGAGGCCGGCCACGTCCAGTGGCTGGACCTCACCCTGACCCAGGTGGAGAAGGCGCTCGGCCTACCGGTCGGCGGTATCGGCATCGAGGCGCAGATCGAGAACGCCAAGGGGCTGGTGAACGTCGACGCCATCGCGGCCGCCTCGCCCCGGCTGGAGACGATCATCTTCGGCCCGGCCGACTTCATGGCGAGCATCAACATGAAGTCGCTCGTGGTCGGCGCCCTGCACCCCGACTACCCGGGCGACCAGTACCACTACATCCTCATGCGCATCCTGATGGCCGCCCGTACCCACGACCTCCAGGCGATCGACGGGCCGTACCTGCAGATCCGGGACGTCGACGGGTTCCGGGAGGTCGCCCGGCGCTCGGCAGCGCTCGGCTTCGACGGCAAGTGGGTGCTGCACCCCGGCCAGATCGACGCGGCCAACGAGGTGTACTCGCCCAGCCAGCAGGACTACGACCACGCCGAGCTGATCCTCGACGCGTACGCCCACTACACCTCGGAGGCGGGCGGCCGGCTTGGCGCGGTGATGCTCGGTGACGAGATGATCGACGAGGCGTCCCGCAAGATGGCGCTCGTGGTGGCCGCAAAAGGCCGGGCGGCCGGGCTGGCCCGTACCAGTACCTTCACGCCGCCCGACACGACCGGCTGACCCCGGCCAGTCCGCGGCCCCGACGGGACGGCGGGACCGGCGGGACCGGCGGGTCGATGCCCGCCCGCCGGCCCGCCGGGCGTCAGTAGGTGTTGGCGTTGTTCGAGTAGCGGGCGAAGACCCAGATCACGAGGCCGATGATGACCGCGCCGAGGGCCACGGTGATCCAGCCGACGATGATGCCCGCCAGCGCCATGCCTCCGCCGCCCTCGTTGCGCTGCCGGATCTGCCCGCGCGACACGTGGCCGAGGATGGCGCCCACCAGGCCCAGGACCGCGCCGCCGCCGTAGCACAACAGGAACACCACGCCGCACAGGGAGACCACGAGCGAGGCGATCGACAGCCCGTTGGTCTTCCGGCCCACGGCCACGACCGCTGCCGGGTACCCCGGGTACCCCGGGTAGCCCGGGTACTGCTGGTACCCCGGCTGCGGGTAGGCGGCCTGGCCGTAGTCGGGCTGGCCGTACGAGCCGCCATAGGCCTGCTCCGGTGCCCCGTAGCTCGGGTAGGCGCTCGGGTACCCGGGGGCCGTGGTCGGCGTCGGGTACGCGCCGGGGTTGGCGACGGTCGCGGGCTGTCCGCTGATCGGGTCGATGTATGTCGGCTGCTGGGGTGCCGGCTGCGGGCTGCCCGCAGTCGGGTCCTGCCAGCCGCCGGGCGAGGTCGGGGGGTAGGTCATGAGTGGTGTCTCCGGGTTCGCTAACGGTGCGCCCAGGGTACCGGTGTGGCGCTCGTGACGGTGTCCGATGACGTGTTGCCCCAATCGTCGGCTACCGGCAGGATCAGCGGCATGGATACGGGGAGAGCCGACCGGCTGGTCGGGCAGCGGGTTGGCGAGGACGCGCGGCCGGATACCGGGTGGCCCGACGCCGCCTGGTCCGACGGCGTGCGAGCGGACCCGTCGCCGGAGGTCGCCTCCGACCGCCTGGACGGACGGGTCGCCCTCGTCACGGGTGCCGGCAGCCCGGACGGCATCGGCTACGCGATCGCCCGCCGGCTGTCGGCGCTCGGCGCGGAGGTGGCGATCGTGTCCACCACGCGGCGCATCCACGAGCGGGCCGGTGAGCTGAAGGTGACCGGCTTCGTGGCCGACCTGACCGTCGAGGCCGAGGTGGGCGCGTTGGCGGACGCCGTCGCCGAGCAGCTCGGCCCGGTGGACGTGCTGGTCAACAACGCCGGCCTGGCCAGCAAGGCCAGCCCCGAGGTGCTGCGACCGGTGGCCCAGCTCTCGCTGGACGAGTGGCGGACCGAGATCGACCGGAACCTCACCACCGCGTTCCTGGTCAGCCGCGCGTTCGTCACGGGCATGGCCGAGCGCGGCTGGGGTCGCGTGGTCAACCTTGCGGCCACGGCCGGACCGGTCAACGCGCTGCCCACCGAGGCCGGCTACGCGGCCGCCAAGGCCGGCGTGGTGGGCCTGACCCGGGCGCTGGCGATGGAGCTCGTCGCCGACGGCGTGACCGTCAACGCCGTCGCACCCGGGATCATCCACACCGCGGCGTCAACCTTCGTCGAGCTGAAGCACGGACTCGGTACCCCGATCGGGAGGCCCGGTACGCCCGACGAGGTCGCCGCCGCGGTGGCCTTCCTGTGCTCGCCGGCCGCGTCCTACATCACCGGGCAGATGCTCGTGGTGGACGGCGGCAACAGCGTGCGCGAGGCGGACTACCGCTAACCCGCGACGCCCGCAGCGCCGGTTAGCGCCGGCGCCGCTCTAGCCGGTGGTGCTGTGCTGGCTCGCAAACAGCGCCAGGGCGCCGAAGCCGCAGCAGGCCACCAGCGTGAGGCCGGTGAAGATGTAGCTGATGACCAGGCCAGCGGTGGCGATGCCGTCGCCGCTCTCGCCGCTGGTCTTCAGCTGCCGCTTGGCGATGTGGCCGAGCACGATGCCCACCACGGGCACGATGAACGCGAAGACGAGCGACAGAATCGCCATCAGATTGGTACCTGGGGCGGCCTGCGGCGCCGCGTACGGCGTGCCGTAGGCCGGCTGCCCGTACTGCGGCTGCCCGTACTGGGGCTCACCGTACTGGGGCTCACCGTACTGGGGCTGGCCGTACTGCGGTTGGCCGTACTGGGGCTGCTGCCCGTACTGCGGCTGTCCGTACGCCGCCTGATTCTGGTCCTGGTCGCCATCCTGCGGGGGCCAGCTCATGGGTCTCCTCCTCGGGTCGAGTCACCCTATCGTCAAGGCGGTGAGAGGTCTCACAGGGACCGGTTGGCCCGCTCCGCTTGGAAAGGCGGCTCAGCCGCGACGATACTGCACCCAAGCTACTGAACTACCGCTCAGTAACGTGGTGGAGGCATCGATGCCCAGGCTCGCCCAGACGCCCGGCCTGACCGACGTCCAGCAGGCCATTTTGGCGACCGTGCGGGAGTTCGTCACGAAGGAGATCATCCCGCATGCTCAGCACCTTGAGCACGACGACAGGTACCCGGCGGACATCGTCGAGGGCATGCGCGAGATGGGGCTGTTCGGCCTGACGATCGCCGAGGAGTACGGCGGCCTCGGCGAGTCGCTGCTGACCTACGCCCTCGTGGTGGAGGAGTTGGCCCGCGGCTGGATGTCCATCTCCGGCATCGTCAACACCCACTTCATCGTGGCCTATCTGGTGGCGCAGCACGGCAGCGAGGAGCAGAAGCGCCGGCTGCTGCCGAAGCTCGCCACCGGCGAGATGCGCGGCGCGTTCTCGATGTCCGAGCCCGGCTGCGGGTCCGACGTGGCGGCCATCAGGTCCAGGGCGGTACCCGACGGGGACACGTATGTCCTCAGTGGACAGAAGATGTGGCTGACCAACGGTGCGTACTCGTCGGTCGTCGCCACGCTGGTGAAGACCGACCTCGGCGCCGACAGCGTGTACGGCAACATGACCACCTTCCTGCTGGAGAAGGAGCCCGGCTTCGGCGAGACGGCGCCCGGGCTGACCATCCCGGGGAAGATCGAGAAGATGGGGTACAAGGGCGTCGAGACGACCGAGATGATCCTCGACGGGCACCGGGTCTCCTCGGACGCGGTGCTCGGCGGTCCGTCCGGTACCGGTCGCGGGTTCTACCAGATGATGGACGGCATCGAGGTCGGCCGGGTCAACGTGGCCGCCCGGGCGTGCGGCATCGCGATCCGCGCCTTCGAGCTTGCCGTCGGGTACGCGCAGCAGCGCCAGACCTTCGGCAAACCGCTGTACCAGCACCAGGCGATCGCCTTCAAGCTCGCCGAGATGGGAACGAAGATCGAGGCGGCGCACGCGCTGATGGTCAACGCCGCCCGGCTCAAGGACGCCGGGCAGCGCAACGACGTCGAGGCCGGGATGGCCAAGCTGCTCGCCTCGGAGTACTGCGCGGAGGTTGTGCAGGAGTCGTTCCGTATCCACGGCGGCTACGGGTACTCCAAGGAGTACGAGATCGAGCGGTTGATGCGTGAGGCACCGTTCCTGCTGATCGGCGAGGGTACCAGCGAGATCCAGAAGACGATCATCTCGCGCGGGCTGCTCAGGGAGTATCGCTCCTGAGCTTGCTGAGCTGGCTTCGGGCGCGCTCGACCGCGATGCAGTAGTCCTCGACGTAGTCCAGGCCGGCGGCCTGGGCGATCTCGCGCGCCTGCGCGGAGGCGATGCCCTGCTGCAGCCACAGGGCCTTCGCGCCGATCGCGACGGCCTGCTTGGCGATCGGAGGGGTGTCGGCCGACGGCCGGAACACGTTGACCAGGTCCACCGGCTCGGGGATCGCTCCCAGGGTCGGGTAGCAGCGCTGGCCCCAGATCTCGTCGACGTACGGGTTCACCGGGATGATCCGCCAGCCGTGCCTGAGCATCTGCCGGGGTACCGCGTGGGCCTCCTTGCCTGGGTGCCGAGAGGCGCCGACCACCGCGATCGTGGTCGAGTCGCGCAGGATCTGCTCGGGTGTCCGCATGTCTCGACCCTACGTCGTCCCGGGTCCGCCGACCCGTCAGAGCAGCCGGAGCTGAACCACCCGCGACTCCGGCTCCTGCCGCTTGTCCCGCCTTTCGGGCTCCGGCCTCGCCCGCGGCCCCGGCGGTTCGGGCTCCGGACCGATGCGGCGCGCCTGCGGCGTCTCGGCCGCGCCGATCCCGTGCCGCCGGGCCGCCTCCCGTACCCGCCCGGTGACCTCCCGCTGGTACGCGGACGGCGAGTAGGAGCCGTCGTGGAACAGCTCGCGGTACCGGGGTACCAGGTCCGGCCGGGTGCGCCCCAGCCAGGTCAGGTACCACTCGCGGGCGCCGGGTCGCAGGTGCAGCGGCAGCGGCGTGGCGCTGACCGCACCCGAGGCGGCGATCGCCGCGACCGTTGCGTCGATCGAGGCGTCGTCGTCGGTCAGTCCGGGCAGGATCGGCGCCATCAGCACGCTGACCGGGAAGCCGGCCTCTGTCAACGTCCGTACCGCGTCGAGCCGGCGCCGCGGCGAGGGCGTCCCCGGTTCGACGGATCGCCACAGCGACTCGTCGACGAAGCCAATCGACATGCTCAGCCCGATCCTGGTGACCGTCGCCGCCTCGAGCAGCAGATCGAGGTCGCGCAGGATCAGGGTGCCCTTGGTGAGGATGGAGAACGGGTTCGCGTAGTCGCGCAGCGCCGACAGGATCTCGCGCATCAGCCGGTACCGGCCCTCGGCCCGCTGGTACACGTCGACGTTGGTACCCATGGCGATGTGCGCGCCGGCCCACTTCCGGGCGCCCAGCTCGCGGCGCAACAGGCTGCCGGCGTTCACCTTCACGACCACCTTGGTGTCGAAGTCCCGGCCGGCATCCAGGTCGAGATAGGTGTGCGTGTTGCGGGCGAAGCAGTTGTGGCTGACCACGCCGGCGGCGATGAAGTCACCGGTACCGGTGGTCAGGTCGAACATCGGCAGCCGCAGGCCGAGCGGCTCGATCGCGGTCACCGCGAGCCCGGCCGGGACCGGCACCGTCCGGCCGAGCACGCCCAGCCTCCGGGCGGTCGCCGGCCCGACGAGCTGGCCGAACCGGACGGCCGTGGTCAGCCCGGAAGCCAGCCGCACGGTGCCGTCGTGCGCCGCCTCGAAGTCGAGGCCCAGATGCTTGAGGCAGAGTTGGATCAGTTCGCTGTCCCGGCGCCCGACCCGGACGCGCACCCGCTCGGTGCCGCGCTCGACGGCGGTCTCCAGGCTGCCCTCGACGTCGAAGGCGCCCGCGAGGAAGCCCTTGCGCCAGTCGTCTGCGGGGGCGGCCGGGAACCTGGTCAACTCGTCGATGGACGCCGCGGTCTCCAGCGACAGCACAGCCCCGCCGGACGGGTCCCGGCGGTACCCGGAGACCTGGACGGGTACGCCGAGCGCGTCGAGGCAGTCCCGTACCCGCGCCATCGCGCGCTCATCACGGCCGGTCGCCACGCCGCCCTGGGTCGTGGCGCTGAGGTATCCACGGCGGTAGTCCGGTGACCCGACCGGGGCCGGGTCGATCGCGCCCGTGCCCGCGAAGCCCCCCGTCCCGGCCAGCCGGTCGCCCACGGACAGCTGTGGCCGCTCCGTCCCGCCCGTCACGTACCGCCAGCCGCGCGCGGTGAGGAACCGGTGGTCGCCGCTGGCCACCAGCCGGGTGCCGTCGGCCAGCACGACCCGGTAGGCCGGCTTCTCCGTTGACCAGTGGTCCAGGACCTGGGTGACCGCGTAACGGCGGCGGTGGCCGTCCCGCACCGTGCCATAGACCAGGTCGCCGGCGCCCAGGTCGACGAGCGGACGGGTGGTCCCGTCCGCCATCAGGATCGGAGTGTCGCCGGCGAGGCAGTAGGTGCAGGCGTGGCCGCATCCCCGGTAGGGGTTGATGGTCCACTCGAACGGCACGCGGGAGGTGCTGGGCACCCTGTTGATGATGGACCTTGCCCGGACCTCATAGAAGGTCATTCCAGCGAAGGCCGGTGTGTCGAAGGTGCGGACGACCGCACCTGGGAGCGCGAGCGGCAGGGGTGGTGCCGCTCGCGCCTCGTCAGCTCCGTTCAGCAGGCCGTCCCAGCGCACCTCGACACGTTAGCACATGTGTTCGAACGGTGCGAGGGTACCGGCCGGAATCAGCTGCTCTGTGCGGCGAGCTGCTTGCGTACCTCGTCCATGTCCAGCTCCCGGACCTGGCTGATCAGCGACTCGAGCATCGCCTCGGGCAGGGCGCCCGGCTGCTCGTACACGATCACGCCGTCCCGGATCACCATCACGGTCGGGATGGAGCGGATGTCGAACTGCTCGGCGAGGTACTGCTCGGCCTCGGTGTCCACCTTGGCGAACACGATGTCGCCGTGCTTCTCGGAGGCCTTCTCGAAGACCGGTGCAAAGGTCCGGCACGGGCCGCACCACGACGCCCAGAAGTCCACGAGCACTATGCCGTTGCCCTCGGTGACCTCGCCAAAGTTGGCCGCGGTCAGGGTCTTGGTAGCCATCACATCTCCGATTCCATCCATGGTCATGCGTACCGGAAAACCGCGCCGGTCGCCCGGACATTCCCCGCGGTCCACCTCCCAGTGGCCGGGAACACAGCCACGGCGTCCGGGCAGGACCATGATGGAGCCATGGCAACCTTCCTCTACGACGGCGACTGCCGCTTCTGCAGCGCGTGTGCGAGGTGGATCCAGCGGCACATCCCGAGCGGGGCCGAGGTGCGGCCCTGGCAGCGGGCGGACCTGGGCCGACTCGGGCTGACCGCCGAGGAGTGCGACGCGGCCGTGCAGTGGGTCGGCGACGACGGCGGGCACGCCGCTGGCCCCGTGGCGATCGGGCGCCTGTTGCAGGATGCCGGTTCGTGCTGGCGACCGCTCGGTTGGTTGCTTGTACACCCTCCGGTCCGGTTTGTCAGTTGGCCGGTCTATCACTGGCTGTCACGTAACCGGCACCACATGCCGGGTGGGACTCCCACCTGCGCGCTTCCCGCCAACGCTCGGTAGGGGCCGAGATACCCAGCGTCCAGATAATCTCACGGTTGAGTAACTGTGACCTACATCTCTTGGCCTCTGACCCGTACTTCGTAACAATAAGTGACATCAGAGCGTGGGCGGCGGGCGCCGGGGAGGGCCCCGCCGTTCATTGCGTCCGGGGTTACTGCTAAGTAATAAGCATGCAGTTCGGCCGGTACTACGAGGAGTTCGAGGTCGGCGCGGTCTACCGGCACTGGCCCGGTAAGACCGTCACCGAGGCGGACGACCACCTCTTCTGCTTGATCACCATGAACCACCACCCGCTGCACCTCGACGCGCACTACGCCGAGACGGCGACGAGCTTCGGTCGCAACGTGGTGGTCGGGAATCTCATCTACTCGCTGTTGCTCGGCATGTCCGTCGCGGATGTGAGCGGCAAGGCCATCGCCAACCTCGAGGTGGAGTCGCTGCGGCACGTCGCGCCGACGTTCCACGGGGACACCATCTATGGCGAGACGACGGTACTGGCCAAGAAGGAGTCCGAGTCCAAGCCGGACCGTGGCGTCGTGACCGTGGAGACCCGGGGGTACAAGCAGGACGGCACCTTGGTCTGTGTCTTCAAGCGGCGGGTGATGGTGCCCAAGCGGGAGCACGCCGGCCCGGATTTGCCCAGCTTCCCGGAGCCGGCCGCCAGCTGACCGCGGGCCTTTTCGCGGTTCGACCCGCTCGGGGCGGGCATATGCTCACCCCGGGAGGTCAGCCATGTCCTACCGATCGTCCGCGCCACGGCGCGCGGGTCCGGCGTTCCGCCCGGATGAGTGGGAATTGCTGGTGCGGCTGCCCGGCCAGGTCGTCGTCGCGGCCACGACCGCCGAGGCGGATTCGCCCCGGCGCACGGTGAGCGAGGGACTGGCCGGGATCGAGGCCATCGCGGCCGGCCGGGACTCCGCGAGCGGGCTGGTCCGCGAGGTGGTCGCCGAGATCTACCACGAGACGGACACCCCGCCGGCGGCCGAGGAGTACCGCGACCGGGCCGCCGGCATCGCCGGGGTACTGGCGGCCTGCCGGCAGGCGGCCGGCGTGCTGGCGGTACGGACAGCGCGCGAGGACGCCGACGCGTACCGGCACTGGATCGAGGCCATCGCGGCGCGGGTCTGCCACGCCTCCCGGGGTAGCGATCTGCTGGGTTTCGGCGGACCGCCGGTCAGCGAGGCCGAGTGGCATTTCCTCGCCGAACTGGCCGCGGCATTTGACTAGCCGGCTCCAGCCGGTTCAACGAGCCGGGTAGCCTGGCCAGCCGATGGGCGGCGAGGGGTTCGACGGCGGCGGATCTGACCACGAGCGGGACGCGACGGTCGGAGTGGGCCCGTGGCCCGGCACCTGGCCCGGCGACCCGCGCTTCGACCCGGAGTTGCTGGCCGCGGGTGACCGGCGCAACGTGCTGGACCGGTACCGGTACTGGCGGCACCAGGCGATCGTCGAGGACCTGGACCGGCGGCGGCACGACTTCCACGTGGCCATCGAAAATTGGCAGCACGACCTGAACATCGGCACGGTGGTGCGCAACGCCAACGCCTTCCTCGCGGCCGAGGTGCACATCGTGGGCCGGCGGCGGTGGAACCGTCGGGGCGCCATGGTCACCGACCGGTACCAGCACCTGCGGTACCACGAGACCATCGAGGACTTCACCGGCTGGGCCCGCTCCGCCGGGCTGCCGTTGATCGGTATCGACAACCTGCCGGGCGCCGCCTCGCTGCACAGCGTCGCCCTGCCCCGCCACTGCGTGCTGCTGTTCGGGCAGGAGGGTCCGGGGCTGTCGGCGGCTGCGCGCGCGGCGTGCGACCGGGTGCTTTTCATCCCCCAGTACGGCTCCACCAGATCGATCAACGCCGGCGTGGCCAGCGGAATCGCCATGTACTCGTGGATCGGCCAGCACGCGGGACCGCCGCCGGAAGCTGGACCGGTACCCGTTGACGAACGACAATGATTCGCGGCTTATGTAGCAATTAGTCGCCCGGGCCGGTACCCGGCTCGCACACGATGTTCGTGTCGCCGCCCCAGGTCGGCTCGAAGGGTGGCGCGGTTCGTGTACGGTGCGCGCGGGCGGTCGAATGTACCTGACGGGAGATTCACCGCAAGAAGTGCAACTGATACGCTTAGTACCTGCCGCGGACATGGTGTCCGGCACCGTGGGGAGGGATGGCCGAGATGGTCAAGAAGGTCCTCACCTGGGCTTTGGTCGCATTTTTGATCTTCTTTATCGCGTACCGGCCGGAGAGCGCGGCCGCGGTCTTCAAGTCGCTCGGTAACGGCCTGGTCGACATAGCGACCGGCGTCGGCTCCTTCTTCTCCAGCCTCGTCGCGTGATCGATGTCCACTGACGATCCCTTCCCGCCCGACGACGACCCGCAGCGACGACGCCGTCCCGGATCGCGGGGCGGGGACCCGATCCAGCCACCGCGCCCGGAGACCGCCGGGGACTACGAGGAGGGCCCGGACACCGCCGAGTTCCTGCCCCCGGAGATCCCCGAGGAGGAACTGGAGGGCCTGCGGTACCAGGAGAAGGGCGTACCGCTCGGTCCGCGCAGCGTGCAGCCGCTCGACGAGGAGCCCAGCGCACTGGTGTCGCGGTACCTGTTCCCCACCGAGAAGTTCCGCGGGGAGTGGAAGAAGCACTGGATCCATCTGGTCAAGGAATTCCTGATCGGGGCGGTGGCCACCTTCCTTATCGGCTGGCTGACCGGTTACCTCGCCGGCCACAACCTCAGTGGCCTGGTCAGCGTCGTGGTGATCATATGGATCATTGTCATGGCTTATGTCGGCTGGCGGGTGGCCGACTGGTACTACGACAGGTTCATCCTGACCAATAAGCGGATCATGACGGTCAATGGCCTGGTCGCCCGTACCGTCGGCATGATGCCGCTGGTACGCGTCACGGATATGAAGTACACGCAGTCGCCGCTGGGCCGGATGCTCAATTACGGCACGTTCGTCGTCGAGTCGGCGGGCCTGGACCAGGCACTGCGCGAAGTCAAGACCCTGCCGAACCCGAACGAGCTCTATCTGCGCATCGTCGAGGAGATGTACGAGCCCGAGGCCGTGGAGGCCCGGCTGGCCCGCTCCGCCGACGAGGCGGCGGCCGCGGACAGCTGACGACGTTCGGCCCGATGGCGCGCAACGTTTGGCCGCCGCTCACGCGTCTGATGAACGTGAGCGCTCTCGCGGTCGAGCCCGCCGACGACTCAGCCCTGTCCGTGTCCGCCGTCCGACCGGTCGCCGCGAGCGTCCACGGTGCGGTCGGCGCCGGCACGGTCGCGCGGACCGACCCGGCCGACATCGAACGGGAGTTCCGCGAGTTCGTCACGGCCCGATCGTCGGCCCTCCTGCGCACGGCCTACCTGCTCGGCGGGGACTGGGCCACCGCCGAGGACCTGCTGCAGGTCGCGCTCACCAAGACGTACCTGGCCTGGCTGCGGCTCGGCACGATCGACGCGGTCGAGCCGTACGCGCGGCGCGTGCTGGTCAACACCGCGACAAGCTGGTGGCGGCGGCGCTGGCACGGTGAGCGGCCGACCGAGGTGCTGCCGGACACGCCCGCCTCGGACGGACTGGACGAGCGGTTGGAGCGCGACCGGCTGTGGCGCCACGTGATCACCCTGCCCAGCCGGCAGCGGGCCGTCCTCGTGCTGCGCTTCTACGAGGACCAGTCCGAGGCGGAGACGGCCCGGCTACTGAGCGTCTCCGTGGGTACCGTCAAGAGCCAGTGCGCGCGTGCCCTGGCCAGCCTCCGTGCCCGGTTGGCGGCGGAGGGAATCGAGCCGGCGGCCGGACTGCCCATCGGGGGCAAGCGGTGACCAGGCTGGAGGACGAGCTGCGGGCGACGTTCGCCGCCCGTACCGCGCAGTTGCCGGTACTGGACGATCCGGCCGAGCGGGCGATCCGCCGGGCGGGCCGGGTCCAGCGGCGGCAGGCCGTGCTGGTCAGCGTGGCCGTGGTACTCGCGGTCAGCCTGGTCGGCGTCGGGGTGCTCCGGGTGCCGTGGCAGCGCGGTGCGGCGGTACGGATGGCGGGCGCCGAGCCGTCCGTCATGACGATCACCGCCGGCCTCGGCATCCGGCTGGACCTGCGCGTGGGCAACCAGCTCTGGACTCCCGACGGCCGGCACCTGGACCTGCCCGGGGCGGGCTCGGTGACCTGGGCCTACCGGGTACCGGCCGGGTGGGTCTACGGCGGCACCGCCGGTACCCTCCGGATGCTCTCCACCGACGGCGCCCCGGCGGGCCTGGACCAGCCCGCGGACGCCGCGGTCGTGTCCGCGGACGGGCAGCGGATCGCCTGGTCGACCCTTGGCGCCGGCGCCACGATGCTGGCCGTCGGGCAGCTCACCGCGGGTGGCCTCGAACCGCTGGCCCGCACCAGGCTGCCCGACCAGGCGCAGCCGGTGGCGATCGTCGGCCCGGACGTAATGGTGGGCCGGTCCGGCGGGTCGGACCAGGCCGGCGCCTACGACGTCTGGGACCCGTCGACGACCGCGTTCAGCCCGACCTGGGGAATCAAGCTGGCCAGCGTCTACGGCGACGCGGGCGACGGCCGGCTGCTGGGCCTGGCCGAGCCGGTCAAGGGCGCCGAGGTCGACACCGGGCAGGCGAAGGAGGCGGCGCCCTCCGGCGCGCCCGCGCCGGACGGGACACCGGCGGCGCTCAGCCCGATGCGCGCGCCCAGCGGGCCGTGCCTCATCCGGTACTCGATGACCGAACCGAAGGCGCTGGAGGCGGCCATGGCGGACTCGGTCGACTGCGGCCTCGACCTGTCCCCGGGCATCCGGGAGGGCTCGACGTCGCCGGACGGCCAATGGCTGGTGGCCGTGGCGACCGTCGGGGTGATGTTCGTCAGCCTCGCCGGGGCGGCGCCCGCCACCACCCGGATCTGTCCGATCCGCGGTCGGTCGGCACCGGTCTGGGAGGACAGCCGGGCGGTGCTGGTCAAGACGGACAACGGCCTGGTGCGCTGCGGGCTCGACGGTACCCGCCGGCTCATCCCCGTCGACGGGCTGCCGGCCTCCGGCTGGGACCTGGTACCCGCGCTGGGCAACCGGTGACCGGTTGAGAATCGACCTGCACACCCACTCGACGGCCAGCGACGGCACGCTCACCCCCGCCGAGCTGGTCGCCGCGGCGTCGGCGGCCGGGCTGGACACCGTCGCGCTGACCGACCACGACACGACGTCCGGCTGGGCGGCCGCGACGGGCGCGCTACCGCCCGGGGTGACGCTGGTACCCGGGGCCGAGCTGTCCTGCCGCTGGCACGGCGTCCGGCCCGGGATCGCGCTGCACCTGCTCGCGTACCTGTTCGATCCGGCCGAGCCGAGGCTCGCGGCCGAGCTGTCGCGGGTACGGCTGGCCCGGGAGCGGCGCGCCGAGCGGATGGTGGAGTTGCTGCGCGCGGACGGCATCGACGTGGCCTGGCCGGACGTGCTGGCCGACGCGGCCGGCGGTACCGTCGGCCGGCCCCACCTGGCCCGCGCGCTCGTGCGACTCGGACTGGTGGAGACCGTCAGCGAGGCGTTCGGACCGGCCTGGCTCGGCGAGCGGTACCGGCTGCCCAAGGAGGACATCGAGGTCTTCCATGCCCTGTCGCTGATCCGGGCGGCCGGCGGCGTGGCCGTCTTCGCCCACCCGCGGGCCTCGGTACGCGGCCGGATCGTTCCGGACTCCCTGATCGTCGAGCTGGCCGGGGCCGGCCTGTTCGGGCTGGAGGCGGAGCACGAGGACCACACGCCGCAGCAGCGGGTACACGTCCGGGCCCTGGCCGCCGATCTCAAGCTGGTGGTCACCGGCTCGTCGGACTTCCACGGCAGCAACAAGACGGTGGCGCTGGGCGCGAACCTGACGGATCCGGCGGTCTACGAGAAGATCGTCACGGCGGCCACCGGGGTCGGCCCGGTCACCGGGTGAGCGTGCTATGCATCGGGCGTGAATTTCCGGCTGTTCGGCGACACCTTCGTCACGCTTCTGGTGATCATGGACCCACCGGGCATGGTACCCATCTTCCTGGCCCTGACCGGTGCCCTCCCCGCCCGCCAGCGGCACCGCGCGGGCGGGCAGGCGGTGGCCCTGGCCGGCGTGGTCATCGTGATCTTCGCGGCCGGCGGGCAGCAGATCCTGCGGTACCTGGGCATCGACCTACCCGCCCTGCAGGGCGCCGGAGGACTGCTGCTGGTACTGGTCGCGCTGCAGTTGCTGACCGGGAAGCAGGAGGACCCGGCGCAGGTGACGACGACCAACGTGGCGCTGGTACCGCTGGGTACGCCACTGCTGGCCGGGCCGGGCGCGATCGTGGCCACGATGCTGTTCGTGCGCCGGGCCGGGCACCTGGCCGACTACCTCGCGATCGCGGCGGCCATCGTGCTGGTACTGGCGGCGGTCTGGCTGGTACTGCGGTTCTCGGGAGTCGTGGTGCGGATCCTGCGGCCGTCGGGCATCGAGGTGCTGACGCGGATCGCCGGCCTGCTGCTCGCGGCGATCGCAGTCCAGTTGATCGCCAACGCGGTGGGCGCCTTCGTCACCGCGTACCAGCACTCACCGCACTGAAGGCGCGCCCGTCAGGCGGCGGATGACGAGCGGGTGGCCGCGCGGGCCCGGGCGCGCCGCCGACGGGCCCGGGCGATCCGGCCCCACCAGGTCTGCTTCCTGGGCACGAACACGGTGCGCGGCCGGGGTACGGCGAGAGCCGGCGCGGCCACCCCGTCACCGTCGTCGGTGGCCGGCCCGGCGTCGGCGGAGCGCACCATGGCCACCCCGCGCTCCAGGTCGATCCCCGCGCCGTTGGCGACGTCGACCCGCTTGCGCTTGGCCTCCTCGACGTGCTCGGTCTGCTTGTGCCGGGATGGGCGGAACAGCCCGTCGATCTCGGCCAGGCCCGCGGAGACCGCCGCCGCGGTGGCCGAGTTGTCGTCGCCGCCGCGCATCCAGCGCATCAAACCCATCGATCTGCTCCCGGACCTGTTTCCGTTCCGGCGCGTCGCTCGCGCCGCCCGGACCAGTGTCGCACCCGGGTGGCAGGATCGGCCATGTGCCAGACACAGCCCGGCCTTCCAGTGCGAACCGGACACCCGCTCCACGGGGGCCGCAACCGGGGCAGTTGGGGTTCGCGCCGCCGCGCGGCTCGTCGCAGTGGCGCCAGGCAGCGTTCGACGGCATGCCCGAGCGGCTGTTCGTCTGTACGCCCAGCAAGCTCGGCGCGTACGAGGACTGCCCCCGGCGGTACCGGTTCTCCTACGTCGACCGTCCGACGCCGCCCAAGGGCCCGGCCTGGGCGCACAACTCGCTCGGCGCCAGCGTGCACACCGCGCTGCGCGGCTGGTTCATGCTCGAGCGGGCCAAACGGCGGCCGGAGGTACTGGCCACCCTGCTGCGTGCGACCTGGGTCGGCGAGGGCTACCGCGACCAGGAGCAGGAGCGCGCCGCGTTCGCGACCGCACTGGATTGGCTCGAGCGCTACGTCGAGGAGCTCGACCCGGCTGACGAGCCGGTGGGCGTGGAGCGCGTGGTGGCGGTGAAGACGGCCACGCTCGCGCTGTCCGGCCGGGTGGACCGGATCGACCGGCGCGGCGACGAGCTGGTGATCGTGGACTACAAGACGGGCCGGACCGGCCTCGGTGCCGACGACGCCCGAGGCTCGCAGGCGCTGGCGCTTTACGCGGTGGCCGCCCGGCGGGTGTTCCGCCGCCAGTGCCGGCGGGTGGAGCTGCACCACCTGCCGACCGGTACGGTGGCCGCCCACGACCACACCGAGCAGTCGCTGGACCGGCAGCTGTCCCGGGCCGAGGCGACCGCGCGGGACATCGTCGCCGCGGAGCGGGCCGTCGCGGACGGGGGCGACCCCGACCAGGCGTTCCCGGCCCGGCCGGGCGCGCTCTGCGGGTGGTGCGACTACCGGCGTACCTGCTCCGCCGCCCAGGCACCGGTACGTGAGCCGTGGGCCGGAGTCCTGCGGGACGCGGGCTTGCCGGAGTCGGGCTTGCGGGACTCCGGGTGGGCGGGAGAGGATCCGCGCACAACGTGAGTCATCCTCGGATCGCCAGGGAGGTACCGTGCCGATCGAGCCACGCGACCGGCGGGCCCGGGTCGGTGCGGCGGGCGCCTACTTCGTCCAGGGGCTCTGCTTCGCCGGGCTGGTCACCCGGGTACCGACGCTGCAGAAGAACTTCCACTTCAGCGACAACGGGCTGCTGCTGATCCTGCTGGTGGTACCGGTGGTGGCCGGGGTGGGCAGCGTACTGGCGGGAGTACTGGCGCCGAGGTTCGGCAGCGCGATCGTGCTGCGGATCGCCGGCCCGGCGGTGTGCGCCTCGATGACCGCGGTCGGCTTCGCGCCCAGCCGAGCGCTGCTCTACCCCTCGGTGGCCGCGTTCGGCCTGGCTCTCGGCGCGGTCGACGCGACCATGAACATGCAGGGCGTCGCCGTCCAGCACCGGTACGGGCGCAGCATCCTGGTCTCCTTCCACGGGGCGTGGAGCATCGGCGGCATCCTCGGCTCGCTGGCCAACGCGGGAGCCGGCCGCCTGCACCTGTCGCTGGGGCCGAACCTCGGCGTCATCGCGCTGGTCGGGCTGGTCATCGCGCTGAGCGTCGGCCCGTCGCTGTACCGGCACAGGGAGGCCGCGGCGCTCGCCGTCGAACTGCCGCCCGAGGGTGCCCCACCGAAGATTCCGTGGGCGCCGATCGTGCTGGTCGGCCTCGCCGTGATGCTCATGTACATCAGCGACTCGGCAACCTCCAACTGGAGCGCCAAGTACCTGGAGGACGTGCTGCACGCGACGTCCAGCGTGGCCCCGCTGGGCCTGGCCGGGTACCTGTTCTTCCAGATGGCCGGCCGGCTGGTCGCGGACCTGCCGGTACGCCGGTTTGGTCCGGTGCTGCCGGTGGCCGTGGGCGGCCTGGTCGGCTGCGCGGGCATGGTCCTCGTCGCCCTGGCACGGACCCCCGCCCTGGCCATCCTCGGCTTCTCGATCGTCGGGGTGGGACTGTGCGTCGTGGTACCGCAGTCCTTCTCGGCCGCTGGCGCGCTCGACCCGACCGGCAGCGGCATCGCGATCTCCCGGGTGAACCTGTTCAACTACATCGGCTTCGTAGTCGGCGCGGCGCTCATCGGGCTGGTCAACGACGCGGCGGGGCTGCGCTGGGCCTTCGCGGTACCGGCCGTCCTGTGCCTGGGGATCGTCGGGCTGGCACCCTCGTTCCGGATCGCGGCCAGCGCGCCGCGACGCCCCGAGCCGGTCGGGGTCTGAGGCGGTCAGACCGCGGTGGCCCGGGCACGCTCCAGCGCGGCCCGGCGCTGCGGGCTCATCCGCATGCCCGGTGGGATCGCCGCCAGAGCCGTGCGCAGGGCGCGCGCGGACAGCCGCGCCGTCAGGTCGGTGGTGGGCAGGCCGGGCAGCCCGTACCGGCGGCGCGCCCAGGGCGGCAGCAGGCCGATCGCGAGCGCCGCGACGCCGGTGTACGCCAGCCGGACCGGGGTGAACCCGAGCCGGCCGGGCAGTGGCGGCGCGACCAGGAACACGGCCGCGTCGGCCGAGTCCCGGGTCAGGCGCAGTTGCGGCCGCATGTCCTCGTAGTACCGCTCGACCTCGGCGGCGGTACCGGGTACCGACGCGGGGTCCAGCCCGACGAGTTCCGCACAGCGCCGCTGCTCGTCGTAGTACCGGTCGATCTCGTCCGTACCGAGGTCCAGCCCGGCGCGTACGGCGGTCGTGAGGAACGACTCGACCTCGGTCACGTGCACCCAGCGCAGCAGCTCGGGATCGTCGATCCGGAAGAACTCGCCGGTCACCGGGTGGATCCCGCGCATTCGGCGGTGGACCGCCTGCACCCGGCGACCGGCGGCGCGGGCCTGCTCGGTCGTGCCGTACACGACAGTGGCGATGAAGTCGCTGGTGCGCCTTAGCCGGCCCCACGGGTCGCCCTTGTAGTCCGAGTTCTGTGCGACCCCGGCGACCGCGACCGGGTGCAGCGCCTGCAGGTACAGCGCCCGGAGCCCGCCGACCAGGAGGATCGGCTCAGCGTAGAGCCGCCAGCTGACCGACCCGGGCCCGAACAGGCCGAGATCCCCGACGGTACCGGCGTCATCGCCCATGCGGGGCAGCCTAGCTAGTCGGTGACGCGCTTCGCCTGGCAGGCCGGGCACAGTCCCCAGAACGTCACCTCGGCCTCGTCCAGCTCGAAGCCGTGGGTGACCGACGGGTCCAGGCAGGGCGCCTCGCCGACGGCGCAGTCCACGTCGGCGACCATCCCGCAGCCCCGGCAGACGATGTGGTGGTGGTTGTCGCCGGTCCGCGCCTCGTAGCGGGCGGGCGAGCCGGCCGGTTCGATCCTGCGGGCCAGCCCGGCCCGGGCCAGCGCGCTGAGCACGTCGTAGACGGCCTGGACGGAGACCGAGTCGAGCCGACCACGCACCTTCGCGACGATCTCCTCGACCTCCAGGTGGCCGCCGCCGGCAAGAACCTCGAGAACGGCCAGCCGGGGCCGGGTGACCCGCAGGCCCCGGGAGCGCAGCTGGTCCTCGGCGTACATCGGACCATTGCACCACGCCAAGCTGGAACGACTCAAGAAAGCAGCCATCGATGAACAGGTGAGATGATCTGCGCGTGTCCACCGGTGTGTTCGAGACCTTCCTGGGTATCCCCCTGCATCCCCTGCTCGTCCACTTCTCCGTCGTTTTCGTACCGCTGCTGGTCGTCGCCGCGCTGGCCTACGCGCTGGTACCGAGCCTGCGGCAGCGCGTGGGCTGGCTGCTGGTCGGACTGGCGGTGATCGCCCCGCTGTGTGCGCTGGCGTCCAAGCTGTCGGGCGACGCCTTCCGCGCCCGGTTGGCCGGGAGGCACGCGTCGGCCCAGTTGCTCAGCCAGATCGACGGGCATCGTCAGCTGGGGACCGTCCTGGTCTGGTTGGCGGCGGCGCTCGGAGTGGTCGCGCTGCTGCTGGCGCTGCTTCCCGCCGCGCGCCAGGGCAAGGCGCTGTCGCTGACCCTGGTCGTGCTCACCGTGGGGCTGAGCCTGGCCAGCGGGTACTACGTGTTCCGCACCGGCGACACCGGGGCACACATCGCCTGGGGCGGATCCTGACCGCCGGACTCTGGGAGGGCGCGGCGGCGCTCAGAACAGGGCGCGCCCGCAGAGGATGAACAGGACGATGAGGAGTACGGCGCCGGCGACCATGCCGACGCCGTACGTCGTCGTGCGCGCCGCCTTCTCCTCGGCGTCCAGCCTCGAGTCGTCCTGGGAGGGCAGCTGGCGGGGCGCCGGTACCTGGATCAGCGTCCGCGGGCGCCAGTCCGGCGGCGGCGGGGCGGAGCGCGGCGGCCCGGCGTACTCCGGGACCGGCGCGGAGCCGTTGGTCGCGGCCGGCAACCGGTCGGCGGCCGGGTCGCCACCGACCGGGCGGCGCCACTGCAGGTCGTCGCTCACGCCGCCCCCTCGCGGTGCCCGGCGGCCGTGGCCGCGGTTGACCGGGTGTATGCCACGACGCTACCAATCGGCCCGTCAACCGCTCGCCGCAACCGGCCTCCGGAGCATCGCCCGTTAGGCTGGTGCGCATGGAGGACGAGCGCCGCTCCTTCGACGAGGAGCGCGAGGTTGTGCTGGTCGACGAGGC
>CAZYCD010000058.1:0-22913 GCA_964645345.1 uncultured Micromonosporaceae bacterium | reverse complement strand
CCCCGGCTCCGGCCACCACGATCGCGGCCATCGTCGAGATGTTCACGGTGTGCGCCCGGTCCCCGCCGGTACCCACCACGTCGACCGCGTCCGCGCGCAGCTCGTCGGTCAGCGGTACCGTGGTGGCCGCGGCGACCATCGACCGGACCAGTCCGGCGATCTCGCCGGGGCTCTCTCCCTTGGCGCGCAGGGCCACCGCGAAGCCGGCGATCTGCACGGGCGTCGCGGAGCCCGTCATGATCTCCCCCATCGCCCAGGCGGTGTCCTCTGTGGACAGTTCCGCCCCGCGCAGCAGCGCGGCGGTGAGCATCGGCCACGTGCGCTCATCGTGCGACATGCCGGCCTCCGGGGTCGAGGGGACGGGTCAGGCGGTGGCGCGCTGCCGCAGCAGGGCGGCGACCGTGGCGCCGGTGGCGACCGGGTCGAGCGGGTGGGCCAGCACCGCGTCGACCTGGGCGTAGGCGGCCAGCCACCGGTCCGCCGCCCGGGCGATGGCGACCGCGATCGGCGGGCAGTCCGCCAGTTCGTCGCGCAGTTGCCGGGCGATGCCGATGCCGCCGGTGGGCACCGCCTCGCCGTCCAGCACCACGAGGTCGATCTCGTAGGTGTCGATGAGCGTGAGGCAGTCCTGGTAGCTCGACGAGTCCACGAACTCCACGGACAGGTCGGCCGCGGGCCGGGTGCCGATGGCCAGCCGCATCCGGTCGCGGACCTTCGGATCGTCGCTGTAGAGGAGGACCGTGTACGTCACGCGCCGATCGTAGCGGCTGCGCTCAGGCGGGGTGCGAGGGCCTGTGCTCGCCTCCGCCACAACCCGGCTCCGGCCGCGCTCAGGCGGGGGTGCGAGGACATGTACTCGCCTCCGCCACAACCCGGCTCCGGCTGCGCTCAGGCGGGGGCGCGACGGCCCGTGCCTCAGCTGGGCCCCGGCCGGTCCGTCTCCCACCAGGGCACCTGCCACAGGTCGTCGTCGGGCTCGGGGCCGGAGGCGGCCGCCGTCGCGGGTCCGGCCCCGGCCGCAGCCGCCGGGGCGGGGGCGCCGGCCGTCGCGGGAGATGCGCGGCGGGCGGCCGCCGCCGCGAGGTCCAGCTTCCGGTCCACCTGTCGCGCCTCCTTGTCGGCGTGCCGCATCCACTGCGCCACCAGGACCGCGAGCATGGTCACACTGACGATCTCGCCGCCGGCCCACAGGATGCCGCCGCTGAGCACCTGGTCCGCCGCCGGGTCGACCCAGGACAGGTGCAGCGACTGGTACCAGCCGGCGCCGATCAGCGTCTTGCTCTGCATGATCGTCAGGCCGAGTACCGCGTGGAACGGCGTGGACAGCAGCATGAGTAGCGCCCGGCCCGGGTACGGCCAGCGGCCGGGCAGTGGATCCAGCCCGATCAGCGGCCAGAAGAACAGGCACCCGCTGAGGATGAAGTGGGCGTGGACGATCTCGTGCAGCCAGGTGTGCTCGAGGCTCAGCCGGTACAGGTCGGTGAAGTAGAGCACGAACGGGCTGGCCACGAAGATCGCGTAGGAGACCAGCGGGAAGGCCAGTACCGCCGCCGCCCGGCTGTGCAGCACCGCGACCAGCCGGTGCCGCCAGACCGACGGGAGAGTACGCAGCGCCAAAGTCACCGGGGCACCGAGCGCCAGGAAGACCGGCGCGATCATCGCCAGCACCATGTGCTGGACCATGTGCACGGACAACAGCGTCGTGTCGTACGCCTCGATCCCGCTCGCCGTCACCGCCAGGATGGCGAACAGCCCGGCGATGAACCCGACCGAGCGCCCGACCGGCCAGTGGTCGCCGCGCGCCCGCAACCGGTGTACCCCATAGAGATACAGCCCGGCGGCGACCACGAGGAGTACCGACAGCCAGGAGTCCAGCCGGGCCTCGCTGAAGAGCGCGGCCCCGGTGAACGGCGGCAGCGCGGCGAGCGCAACCATACGCGCAGGCTATGCCCCCCGCGACACGCCCCAAGACCCACCCCGGCGCAGGCCGGTCGGGCTCGGGGGCAATAATGACCGCGTGACTGCGGCCTCAGCGATTGAGAAGAGCCGGATCCATTCCCTGACCAGGCCCAACATGGTCAGCGTCGGGACGATCGTCTGGCTGTCCAGCGAACTGATGTTCTTCGCGGCGCTGTTCGCGATGTACTTCTCGATCCGCGCCGCGGATCCGGGGATGTGGAAGGAGCACACGCCCCACCTCAATCTCTGGTACGCGACGCCGTTCACCACGGTGCTGGTGCTGTCCTCGGTCACCTGCCAGATGGGCGTGTTCGCGGCCGAGAAGGGCAACGTGTTCGGGCTGCGGCGCTGGTTCACGCTGACCTTCTTCCTCGGCCTGATCTTCCTGCTGGGCCAGGCCAACGAGTACCGGATGCTGGTGGGCGAGGGTACGAAGATCAACGGCGACGGGTACGGGTCGGTGTTCTACCTGACCACCGGCTTCCACGGCCTGCACGTCACCGGAGGCCTGATCGCCTTCATCTTCTACCTGATCCGCACCACCATGGGCCGGTTCACGCCCGCGCAGGCCACCGCGGCGATCGTGGTGTCCTACTACTGGCACTTCGTGGACATCGTCTGGGTGGCGCTGTTCACCATGATCTACTTGATCCGGTGATCATCATGAGGTCACTGTCCCCGTCGCTGCCCGCATCGACATTCAAGGTGAGGCCATGACCCGAGACGCCGAAGACCGGCCGCCCCGTCCCCGTGGGACGCGCATCCTGCGCCGGCTGGCCACCCCTACGGCTCCGCGTAGCAAGGCGCGCCGCCGCTTCGGCTCCGCGGTCCGGATGGCCGCCGCGCTCGCCCTCGTCGGCGGGCTCTACGCCGCGTTCGCCCCGGGGGTACAGGCGGAGGACACCTCGACCCTGTCCGGGGCGGCCCAGCAGGGCCAGGTGCTCTTCGATTCGAGCTGCGTGACCTGCCACGGCCAGAACGCCCAGGGGGTACCCAACAAGGGACCCAGCCTGATCGGCGTGGGCTCGGCGGCGGTGGAGTTCCAGGTGACCACCGGCCGCATGCCGCTGACCCAGCAGCAGAACCAGGCGGACCGCAAGAAGCCGACGTTCAGCGACGACCAGGCCCGCGACATCGGCGCCTACATCGAGGCGATCGGCGGCGGCCCCCAACTGCCCGACGGCAACGACTTCCACTCCAACGGCCAGATCTCGGCCGGCGGCGAGCTGTTCCGGGTGAACTGCTCCTCCTGCCACGCCTTCGGCATGGGCGGCGGCGCGCTGTCGTCCGGCAAGTACGCGCCGAGCCTGGCGGAGGCGACCGACCGGCAGATATACGCGGCCATGCTGACCGGCCCGGAGAACATGCCGGTGTTCGGCGACAACCAGCTCAGCCCGCAGGAGAAGCAGGACATCATCGCCTACGTCCGGCACCAGACCAGCGACCAGGACCCGGGCGGCTGGGGCATCGGCCGGCTCGGTCCGGTACCGGAGGCGCTGGTCATCTTCCTGGTCGGCTTGGTATCCCTCATCTTCGCTTCACTGTGGATTGCGGGTAAGTCATGAGCGCCGGACACCACAACGACGACTTCGACCTCGAAGCCCCCGGGCTGACCAGGTTCGACCTGGTCCGCGAGGGCGCCCGCCGGGACGGCGTGGAGATCGTCCACTACGCCCCGCGGTTCCCGGTACCGGGTACCGCGCGGGAGAAGCGGATCGTTCGGACGATCTCCTTCATGTTCGTCATCGCGGGGCTGGCCGGGCTCGCGTTCGTGGTCAGCTACATCGCCTGGCCGTTCCAGTACAAGTCGGGCTTCAACATCAACAAGTGGTACACCCCGATGCTGGGCATCACGCTCGGCCTGACGCTGGTCTTCCTCGCCCTCGCGATGATCACCTGGGGCAAGAAGCTGCTGCCGGACGAGATCGCCGTGCAGGACCGGCACGACCAGATCCCGGACAACACCGAGCGCCGGTTGACCGGGGCGACGATAGTCAACATGGCCGACGAGCTGGGCATCGCCCGCCGGCCGCTGCTGCGCCGGGCCGCCCTCTTCGGGCTGGCACCGGTCGGCATCGCGGCCGCGGCGCCCCTCATCGGCGGCCTGATCAAGGACCCGCACAAGCCGGACATCCTCATGCACACCGCCTGGGCCGAGGGCATCCAGCTGGTCCGGGACGACATGACGCCGATCCGGCCGGAGGACGTGAGCGTCGGCGGGCAGATGACCGTGTTCCCCGGCATACCGGGCGGCAACACCAACGAGCACGGCGACTCGCCGACCCTGCTGATCCACCTGCGTGACCCGGACGCCGCCAAGCTGCGAAGCAACCTGGTGCCGGCCAACCGCGACAAGATGTACGGCAACCTGGTCGCGTACTCCAAGATCTGTACCCACGCGGGCTGCCCGGCCAGCCTGTTCGAGCAGCAGACGAACATCCTGCTCTGCCCGTGCCACCAGTCGCAGTTCGACATCACCAACAACGCTCGACCGATATTCGGGCCGGCCACTCGCCGGCTGCCGATGCTGCCGATTACCGTGGACAAGGACGGCTTCCTGGTGGCCAAGTCCGACTTCCAGGAGCCGGTCGGCCCGGGATTCTGGGAGAGGCCATGAAGCGACGCAAGTTTGACCTGACGGCCCTGCCGGAGGCGAGCGCGGTCCAGATCGACGACCGCCTCCAGATCGCCAGCCCGCTGCGGCGCATGTTCAACAAGGTGTTCCCGGACCACTGGTCGTTCCTGCTGGGCGAGATCGCGCTGTACTCGTTCATCGTGCTTCTGCTGAGCGGCACGTTCCTGGCCCTGTTCTACGACCCCTCGATGCAGGAGACGAAGTACGACGGGAGCTTCACGCCGCTGCGCGGCATCGAGGTGTCCCAGGCGTACCGGTCGTCCCTGGACCTCTCGTTCGACGTGCGGGGCGGCCTGTTCCTGCGGCAGATGCACCACTGGGCCGCCCTCATGTTCGTGGCCGCGATCGTCGTGCACATGTTCCGGACGTTCTTCACCGGCGCCTTCCGCAAGCCGCGTGAGCTCAACTGGATCATCGGCGTGCTGCTGTTCTGGCTGGCCTTCCTGGAGGGCTTCTGCGGCTACTCGCTGCCGGACGACGCCCTGTCCGGTACCGGCCTGCGGATCGCCTCCGCGATCATGCTGTCCATCCCGATCGTCGGCTCGTGGGTGACCACCTCGATCTTCGGCGGTGAGTTCCCCGGGCACGTGATCCTGGACCGGCTCTACATCACCCACGTGTTCCTGGTCCCGGGCATCATCCTGGCCCTCATCACGGTCCACCTGGCCCTGCTGGTCAAGCAGAAGCACACCCAATGGCCGGGCCCGGGCCGGACCAACAGCAACGTCGTCGGCATCCGGATGTTCCCGGCCTTCTCCGTCAAGGCCGGCGGCTTCTTCATGCTGGTCTTCGGGGTCATCGCGCTGCTCGCCGGCCTGTTCCAGATCAACCCGATCTGGCTGTTCGGGCCGTACAAGGCGGCGGTCGTCTCCGCGGCGAGCCAGCCCGACTGGTACGTCATGTTCCTCGACGGGTCGACCCGTCTCATGCCCGCCTGGGAGCTGCGGTTCCACCTGTTCGGGCACGGGTACACGCTGCCGCCGGTCTTCTGGCCGACGGTCGTGCTGCCCGGCATCCTGACCATGCTGCCGCTGTTCTACCCGTTCCTCGAGGCCCGGTTCACCAAGGACAAGGCCGTCCATCACCTGCTCCAGCGCCCCCGCGACGTACCCACCCGGACCGCGGTCGGGTGCATGGCCATCGCGTTCTACCTGGTGCTGTTCGTGTCCGGTGGCAACGACGTGATCGCCGACAAGCTGAAGATCAGCCTGAACGCGATGACCTGGGCCGGCCGGATCGGGCTGCTCATCATCCCGCCGCTGGCCTACTTCGTGGCCTACCGGATCGCGCTGGGCCTGCAGCAGCACGACCGGGAGGTGCTGGCGCACGGGGTCGAGACGGGCATCATCCGGCGCGACCCGGACGGGCGCTTCTACGAGGTGCACCAGCCGCTCGGGCCGGTGGACGACCACGGCCACAGCGAGCTGGAGTACGCGGGCTGGGTGGTCCCGAAGAAGATGAACCGGGTCGGCGGGTTGCTGCCGACGCTGCGGGGCTTCTTCAAGCCGGTGGAGTCGCCCACCCCGGACGGGCACGTGCCGACCGAGGCGCCGATCTCGCCGGCACCCCAGCACCAGGAGATCGGCGGCGGCCGGCCCTGACCCGCTCAGCGGGGTAACGCACGAACGCCCGCCGGACCGTGGAGGTCCGGCGGGCGTTCCGCTTCCGACCGGCGGCAGCCGGCCCGGACCTCAGGTTTCCCCTACCTGACGCGCCGCGCCTGCCCGCCGGTCAGGCGCTAGCCGCGACCCGCTTCTCCAGGTACACCAAGGGGTGCCTGCCCTCCGGCGTCGGCATGTCCACGTACCCGAGCCGCCGGTACAGGCGGACGTTGGGCTCGCTCCTGGGACCGGTGAACAGCTCGAACCGCAGCACCTCGCCGGCGTACCGGTCCTCCAGCGCGGTCACCAGGCGGCTGCCGATGCCCCTGCCCTGCAGGTCCGGCGCGACCGCCAGCCGCCCCACATGGCAGGTACCGCCGGCCACCCGGCCCCGTACCACGCCGACGATGCGGGTACCCAGCAGCGCCTTGAGTACCGTGCCGTGCTCGATCGCGGCGCGGATCTCCTCCACCGTCTCCACCAGGGGCGGCAGACGGAAATCGCCGTGCAGCGCGCCCTCGCTCAGGTACGCGGCGCGCTGCACGGTCAGGATCTCCCCCGCGTCGACGGGGGTCGCCTCCGCGATGACGATCGACGGTCCGCCCGCCACGGCGGCTACTCGGCCGCCCGGCGCGCCCCGGTGTAGTACTCGAACAGCAGGCCACCGGCGGTGGTGAGCACCGCGATCAGGCCCACCGCGAGCAGCCAGACCTGCCAGTAGACCAGGCCGAGGCCGGCGACCAGGGCGGCCACCGCGATGCCGAACGGCCAGTAGCTGCCCGGGCTGAAGAAGCCGACCTCACCGGCGCCGTCGGAGATCTCGGCGTCCGGCCGGTCCTCCGGGCGAAGGTCGATCCGGCGCGCCACGAAGGCGAAGTAGGCGAAGCACATCGTGCACAGCAGGCCGGACAGCACCAGCGCGGTGGTGCCGACCCACTCGACGTGGTGCAGCGGGTCGGAGCCCCGGGTCCAGAAGCCGTAGACGATCGCCGCGACGAACAGGAACGCCGAGATCAACCCGAACAGTCGCCATTCGCTTCTCATGGTCTGTCCTCGATCCTGACTCCGCGCTCAGCGGTTGTAGTTGCTGGCGGTACGCGACGTGTCGAACGGGTGCGTGGTCGTCGCCAGGCCACCATTCGGGTCTTGTGCCGCCACCAGGGCGTCCGGCGTACTCATTCCCTGCTTCTTGAAGTTCACGAACTGCTGGTACTCCGCGTCGGGTACCGCGCGCAGCTCGAAGTTCATCATCGAGTGGTAGGTGCCGCACAGTTCGGCGCAGCGGCCGACGTAGGCACCCTCCTTGTCGATCGTCACCTCGAACTTGTTCTGTACCCCGCCGGGGAACACGTCACGCTTGAACAGCAGCGCCGGTACCCAGAACGAGTGGATGACATCCTGCGAGTCCTCGACGAACCGGATGCGCTTATGCGTCGGCACCACCAGTACCGGGACGTAGTCGCTGGCCCCGATGGTCCGGATCGGCTGGCCGGAGGCGTCCTTCTGGTCCGGGTACTCGAACTCCCAGTTCCACTTGGAGGCGACCACGTGGACGGTCACGTCCGGGTTCGGGCGGATCTTGTCGACGTCGGTCTGCACGATCGCCGTGTAGTAGAAGAGCACGGAGATCACCAGGAAGGGCAGCACCGAGTACAGGATCTCGATGGGCATGTTGTACCGCGTCTGCGCCGGCAGGTCCTCGTTGCGCTTGCGGTACCGGATGATGCACCAGAAGATCAGGCCCCACACGAAGACGCCAACCACCAGCGCGGCGATGACCGAGCCGATCCACAGGCTGAACATCCGGTTGGACTGGTCGGTGATGTGGTTCCTGGGCCAGCCAAAGTAGAACGCGTTGGACACCGAGCATCCGGACAGCAGCACCACCGCGGTGACGGCGACCGCACCGAGGCCCAGAACCCGGGCTACGGAATGACGCCGCCGGCTCATCGAGCCGGACCCCGAACCTCCAGCGACCACCTGCTCCTGCCCTTCTCGTCGAGAGCCGCCGGCGGCCGGCCCCGCGGGCCTCGCCGGCTGGCAGTGCCGGTATCCGCGCACGCAGGGCATGGGCGGCACCAACGGTCGCAGACTACTCGACCATGCTCGGGCGGGATGGTCGGGGGGTCTGCCGGGATACCGTCGTGTCGTGGCCCCAACCGGTTATTTCGACGCCGCCGCCGGCCTGCCGCCGCATCCCGTGGCGCGGCAAGCGATGCAGGCGGCCGCCGCGGACGGCTGGGCCGATCCCGGCAAGCTCTACGCGGCCGGCCGCCGGGCCCGGCAACTGCTCGACGCCGCCAGGGCGGCACTGGCCGAGCAGTTGGGGGTGCGCCCCGACGAGGTGGGGCTGTGCGCCAGCGGAACGGCCGCCGTACAGGCCGCCGTCCGGGGCATCCGGGCCGCCCGGCGCAGAGCCGGCGACACGGTCGTGCATTCGGCCATCGAACACTCCGCGGTGCTGCACGAGGCCGCCTCCGGGCCGTCCGTGCCGGTGCCCGTGGACCGGCTCGGCCGGGTGGACACCGCCGCGTTCGCCGCCGCCGTGGGCGCGCCGGGAGTCGCGCTGGCGGCGCTGATCAGCGCGAGCCATGAGGTGGGTACCGTCCAGCCGGTCGCCACCGTCGCGCAGTCCTGCGCGGCCGCCGGGGTACCGCTGGTGGTCGACGCCGCGCAGTCGGTCGGCCGGCTGCCGGTACCGGACGGCTGGTCCGCCTTGACGGCCAGCGCGCGCAAGTGGGGCGGCCCGGCCGGCGTGGGGATCCTGGTCGTGCGCAAGGGTGTGCGCTGGACGCCGCCCTGGCCGGGCGCCGAGCCGCCCGGTGGCCTTGACCAGCCCGGTGGCCTGAACCTGCCCGCGATCGTCGGCGCGGCGGCGGCGCTGCGCGCGGTGGCGGCCGAGGCGGCCGCGCAGCATGACCGGCTGCACCGGCTGGTGGACCGCATCCGCGACCGGGTGGCCGCGTCGGTACCCGACGTGGAGGTGGTCGGCGACCCGGACGACCGGCTGCCGCACCTGGTCACCTTCTCCTGCCTGTACGTCGACGGCGAGGCGCTGCTGCACGCGCTGGACCGGGCCGGCTTCGCGGTCTCGTCCGGCTCCTCGTGCACCGCCTCAACCCTGCGGCCGAGCCATGTCCTGGAGGCGATGGGCGTGCTGTCGCACGGCAACATCCGGGTGTCCCTACCGTCCGATGTGGACGATGCGGAGGTCGACCGGTTCCTCGCGGTGCTCCCCGGCATCGTCGCCGACCTGCGCGCCGAGGCGGGGGTGGTGGGCCTGTGAACGCGGAGCCGGAGATCCTCGACTGCCGGGGGCAGCGCTGCCCGCTGCCGGTCATCGCCGTGGCCCGCCGGCTGCCCGAACTGCCGGTCGGGGGCGTGCTGCGGGTGGTCGCCGACGATCCGGCCGCGGCCAACGACATACCGGCCTGGTGCCGGCTGCGCGGCCAGGAGTACCTCGGCCGGGTCGACGCGTCCGGCGCGCCGGCCTTCGACGTGCGCCGCAAGGTCTGACTCCGACGCTTCTGGGAACCTGCCGCCGAGGACGGGCGCCGGCGTCAAGGACCCGACTTCGTGTCCACAAAGGACGGAGTGCCGGTCGCGCCGCCGGTTCCGCCGGCCGGGTCAGTTCAGGTACGCCACGACCTCGTCGGCGGCCTCGTCGCCGTAGGACTCCGCGAGCCGCTTGACGAACTCGGCCGGGCGAATCGAGTACTCCTGGGTGCCGACCGTCTCCAGCACGAGGGTGGCGACCAGCGCGCCGACCTGGGCGCTGCGCTCCAGCGACAGGCCCCACGAGATGGCCGAGAAGAACCCGGCGCGGAAGCCGTCGCCGACGCCGGTCGGGTCGTACGCCTGGATCTCGCGGGCGACCGGTACCCGGACCGGGTCGATGCCCCGGCCGCTGATCGCCACGCCCTCCCGGCCCAGCGTGGTGACCCGTACCCCGACCCGGTCGAGCACGTCCTCCTCGGACAGGCCGGTCTTCGATTCCAGCAGGTCCTTCTCGTACTCGTTGGTCAGCAGGTAGGCGGCGCCGTCGATGAGGCCGCGGATCTCCTCGCCGGACATCCGGGCGAGCTGCTGCGACGGGTCGGCGGCGAACGGGTACCCGAACTGGCGGCACTCGTCGGTGTGCCGCTGCATGGCGACCGGGTCATTGGGGCTGATCAGCACGAGGTCCAGCCCGCCGAGCCGGTCGGCGACCGGGGTCAGCTCGATGTTGCGGGCCTCGGCCATGGCACCCGCGTAGAAAGAGGCCACCTGGCACATGTCCTCGTCCGTGGTGCACACGAACCGGGCGGTGTGCGCGACCTCGCTGACGTACACCGACCCGCAGTCCACGCCGTGCCGCTCCAGCCAGGAGCGGTAGTCATCGAAGTCGGCGCCCACCGCACCCACCAGTGCGGGCCGCAGGCCCAGGCCGGCCATGCCGAAGGCGATGTTGGCGGCGATGCCGCCACGCCGGACAACCAGATCGTCAACGAGGAACGAGAGCGACACCTTGTGCAGCTGGTCGGGGAGCAACTGCTCGGCGAACCGGCCGGGGAAGTGCATCAGGTGGTCTGTCGCGATCGAGCCGGTGACGGCGATCTTCATCGCTTCGCTCCGCTGGTCCGGTTTGGCGGCTGGGGCGCGCACAGCCTACCGCCGACGGCAGACGGCCGCCCCCGCCCTGCGGGAACGGCCGTCCGCGACGTGTCGGCGGGGACTCAGTGGAAGGAGTCACCGCACGCGCAGGAGCCCTGCGCGTTGGGGTTGTCGATGGTGAAGCCCTGGGCGTCGATGCGGTCCGCGAAGTCGATGGTGGCGCCGGTCAGGTACGGCGCGCTCATGCGGTCGACCACGACCTCCACGGCCCCCTCGGCGGTCGGGAACTCGCTGACCAGGTCGCCGTCGAGCGAACGCTCGTCGAAGAACAGCTGGTACCGGAGGCCGGAGCAGCCGCCCGGCTGAACGGCCACACGCAGCCGCAGGTCGTCGCGGCCTTCCTGGTCGAGCAGCGCCTTCACCTTCTGCGCCGCGACCTCGGTCAGCACGACGGTCGTCTGGGCCTGCTCGCTCTCGGTAACGGACACGATCCCTGCTCCCTGCGATGGTGAACTGGTCCTCAGTGCCAACGCTACTCCGCCGGCACGACATTCCCATCGTCGCACGACCCGGCCGCTCCGGCACCGGTCGGGCGAGGGACGCCGGTCACTCCCGGGACCACTGACCGGCCAGCCGGGTGGCGAGCCCGGTCAGGCCGGCGCCGGCCTCCGCCATGGCCCGCTGCGCGCTGCCCAGGTACCCGACCAGGCTGTGCGCCTCGGTCACACCGGCCGCCGCGGCCTCACGCCTCCCGGCGGTTACCTGCCCGGCCAGTACCAGACAGGGCAGTCCGCGGTCCCGGGCGCCTTCCGCGACACCGGAGACCAGCTTGCCGCGCAGCGACTGGGCATCGAACGAACCCTCCCCGGTGATCACCAGGTCGGCGCTGTCCAGCGCGGCGTCGAGGCCGGTCAGCTCGCGTACCAGGCCGATGCCGGAGGTCACCCGGCCGCCCATGGCCAGCAGGGCGGCGCCCAGCCCGCCGGCCGCACCGGCGCCGGGCAGCGCGGCCAGCCCGGGCGGGCAGCCGGGAAGGGCCTTCTCCAGTACCCCGGCGAAGCGCTCCAGGGCGGCGTCCAGCAGCAGGACGTCCTCGCGGCTGGCGCCCTTCTGCGGCCCGTACACCGAGGAGGCGCC
This sequence comes from uncultured Micromonosporaceae bacterium, assembly GCA_964645345.1. Classification (GTDB taxonomy): domain Bacteria; phylum Actinomycetota; class Actinomycetes; order Mycobacteriales; family Micromonosporaceae; genus Rugosimonospora. Next base: position 10,988 of record CAZYCD010000058.1, on the reverse strand, counting down.
GTACAGGCCGGTCAGCGGGTTGTCCACGTCGGTCGCGGCGACCAGCCGCACGTCGCGCAGCCGCGGTACCCCACCCAGGGCAGCGCAGCCGGCCAGCGCGGCGCCGCCGTAGGGCAGCGCGTACCCGGCCGGGTCGAGCGGGGCGGCGTCCAGGGCGGCGAGCATCCCGGCCCCGGCGTCGTTGGTACCCGAGCCGCCCAGGCCCACGACCACCTCCCGTACCCCCGTCTCCACGGCCGCGAGCAGGAGCAGGCCGAGCCCGAAGGAGGTAGTGACCTTGGGATCCCGTTCGTCCGGTTCGAGCAGCTGGAGCCCGCAGGCCTGGGCGGACTCCAGGTACGCCCGCTCCCCCGCCACGAGTACCGAGCCGGACACCGGGCGCCCGAGCGGGTCCACGGTCGCCGCCGGTACCAGCCGCCCGCCCACGGCCGCCGCGAGTACCTCCAGAAAGCCCGGCCCCCCGTCGGCGAGCGGCCGGACTGTCACCTCGTCGCCGGGCGCGCCCGCTCGCCACCCGGCGGCGATGGCGTCGGCCGCCTCGACCGCGGACAGCGTCCCGGCGAACTTGTCCGGACAGACCAATACCCGCACGGCGGCAGTCTCGCACGGCGGCGTACCGGCGGCCGCAGTCTCCCACGTCACTCCCGCGCGTGCCCGGAGCGGGCGGCGACCGTGGGACCATGGGTACCGTGACCGCATTTGTGGAGCCGTCCCCCACCGCGACCGCACTGCTGCTGCTCGGCCGGGGCAGCGACCCCGCCGCCGAGCGGGGCGTCGAATGCCCGGGCGAACTGCCGCCGCCCAGCGACCCGCACCTGGTGGCCCGGGCCACGGCGGCCAAGGCCGCCCTCGGCGACCAGGTCTTCATCCTCGGCCACCACTACCAGCGCGACGAGGTGATCCGGTTCGCCGACGTCACGGGCGACTCGTTCAAGCTGGCCCGGGACGCGGCGGCGCGGCCGGATGCGAAGTACATCGTGTTCTGCGGTGTGCACTTCATGGCCGAGAGCGCGGACATCCTCACCACCCCGGAGCAGGCGGTCGTCCTGCCCGACCTGGCCGCCGGCTGCTCCATGGCGGACATGGCGGTGCTGTCCCAGGTGGAGACGGCCTGGGACCGGCTGGTCGAGCTGGGGCTCGCCGGCGACGCTCGCGGAGCCGCCTCCGGCCAGCGCTCGCCAGCGGCTGTCACCGTGCCGGTCACCTACATGAACTCCTCCGCCGACATCAAGGGCTTCGTCGGCCGCAACGGCGGCGTGGTCTGCACGTCCTCCAACGCGAAGCGCGCCCTGGACTGGGCCTTCGAGCAGGGTCAGAAGGTTCTCTTCCTGCCCGACCAGCACCTGGGCCGCAACACCGCCGTGCTGGAGCTGGGCCTGCGGCTCGACGACTGCGTGCTGTGGGACCCGCACAAGCCGGGCGGCGGGCTGACCGCGCAGCAGCTTGCCGACGCGAAGATGATCCTCTGGCGGGGGCACTGCTCGGTGCACGGGCGGTTCACGAAGGACAGCGTCGACCAGGTCCGGGCGCTGGTACCCGGGGTCAACGTCCTGGTACACCCCGAGTGCCGGCACGACGTCGTGACCTCGGCGGACTACGTGGGGTCGACGGAGTACATCATCCGTACCCTCGAGGCGGCCCCGGCCGGCTCCGCATGGGCCGTGGGTACCGAGCTGAACCTGGTGCGCCGGCTGGCCAACCGGTACCCGGACAAGCAGGTCATGTTCCTCGATCGGACCGTCTGCTACTGCTCCACGATGAACCGCATCGACCTGCCCCACCTCGTGTGGGCGCTGGAGGAGCTGGTGGCCGGGCGGGTACCGAACCGGATCACGGTGGACGACGAAACCGCCCGGTACGCCCGGATTGCCCTTGACCGGATGTTGGACCTGCCCTGACGGTGCGTAGTTCCATCCGTTGTCTACAGCGTGGCCCGTTCGTTACCTATATGCTGCCCCGGCGAGATCTGATCCACAGCTGCCGGCCGGCGCCGGGGGTCCCCCCACCCCGCCGCCGCCAGGCCGGTCAACCGACTCCGACGGTGGAGGCAGCGTGACTCCGGTACGCCACGACGACGTCCTTGAGGTGCACGGCGGTGCGCCGCTGCACGGCACGATCACGGTACGCGGCGCCAAGAACCTGGTGTCCAAGGCGATGGTCGCCGCGCTGCTCGGGGACGGCCCGAGCCGGCTGGCCGACGTACCGAAGATCCGCGACGTCGAGGTCGTCCGGGGCCTGCTGGAACTGCACGGCGTCAAGGTCACCGAGGACGACGGCGGCTTCGTGTTCGACCCGGCCAACGTCGGTACCGCCGACATCGACGAGATCAACGTGCACGCCGGTTCGAGCCGGATCCCGATCCTGTTCTGCGGTCCCCTGCTGCACCGACTGGGCCGGGCCTTCATCCCCGACCTGGGCGGCTGCCACATTGGCGACCGGCCGATCGACTTCCACCTGGCCGCCCTGCGCCAGTTCGGCGCGATCGTCGACAAGACCCCGCAGGGCCTGCACCTGACGGCCCCCAACGGCCTGCACGGCACCAAGTTCGAGCTGCCGTACCCGAGCGTGGGCGCCACCGAGCAGGTGCTGCTGACGGCGGTACGCGCCGAGGGCGTCACCGAGCTGCGCAACGCCGCGGTCGAGCCGGAGATCATCGACCTGATCTGCATCCTGCAGAAGATGGGCGCGATCATCAAGGTGCACACCGACCGGGTGATCGAGATCGAGGGGGTACCGCGGCTGCGCGGGTACACCCACCGGCCGGTACCGGACCGGCTGGAGGCGGCGAGCTGGGCCTGCGCGGCCCTGGCCACCGGCGGCGACATCACCGTGCGGGGCGCCCGGCAGGTCGACATGATGACCTTCCTGAACGTGTTCACCACCGTCGGCGGGGCCTTCGAGGTGGACGACTCGGCCGTCGACGGCGGAATCCGCTTCTGGCACCCGGGCGGCGAGCTGAACGCGGTGGCCCTGGAGACAGACGTGCACCCCGGGTTCATGACCGACTGGCAGCAGCCGCTGGTGGTCGCCCTCACCCAGGCCCGCGGGCTGTCGATCGTGCACGAGACGGTCTACGAGCGCCGCCTCGGGTACACCGACGCCCTGGGCGCGATGGGCGCCACGATCCAGGTGTACCGCGACTGCCTGGGCGGGACGCCGTGCCGGTTCGGGCGGCGCAACTTCCAGCACTCCGCGGTGATCGCCGGCCCCAGCAAGCTGCACGCCGCCGACCTGGTGATCCCCGACCTGCGCGGCGGGTTCAGCCACCTGATCGCGGCGCTGGCCGCCGAGGGTACCTCGCACGTCTTCGGGGTGAACCTGATCAACCGCGGGTACGAGGACTTCGACGTGAAGCTCGCCGCACTCGGCGCCCGGGCCGAGCGCGGCTGAGCTCGGCTACCCTTTGAGCATGTTCCGACGCAAGCCCGCGGACGTCGCGGTCGAGGAGCCGGTCGTCGACGAGCCGGCCGAGCAGTCCACCCCGAAGGGGTACACGCCGAAGAAGGGCGAGGCGACCCCGAAGCGGGTGATGGCCGGCCGGCGCGTGGTCGGGACGGCCCCGGCCGACCGCAAGGAGGCGCTGCGGCGCGCCCGGGACAAGGACCGGGAGACACGACAGCAGCAGCGCGAGGGCATGATGAAGGGCGACCCGCGCTACCTGATGCCCCGCGACCGCGGCCCGGTCCGCGCGCTGGCCCGGGACGTCGTGGACTCGCGTTTCAACGTCGGGACCTGGTTCATCGTCGCGCTGTTCGTGATCCTGGTCGGCTCCACGCGGGCCATGCCCCCGGCCGTCCAGGCGGGCGCCAACCTGCTGTTCCTGTTCATGGTCCTCGCGTTCGTGGTGGACGCGGTGTTCCTCTGCCGCCGGATCCGCAAGCTGGCCAGGGAGCGGCTGCCCAAGGAGGACGTGCGGGGCGGGGTCTACGGGTACGCGATCATGCGGACGCTCAGCTTCCGGCGACTGCGGGTACCCAAGCCGCGGGTACGGGTCGGCGACAAGATCTGACCCGGCCGCCTCAGGGCGCGAGGTCCCAGAGCAGCCGGTACCAGCGGGTGCGCCCGGGGTCGTCGGCGATGCCGTAGGCGGACAGGAGTTCGGCGCCCCAGCCGGGCCCGTAGTTCCAGTCCAGGCTCCAGGTGGCCACCGCGAGGTCGGCCCACCGGTCGGCCACGCCCAGTCGGTCGAGGTCGACGTGGCCGGCCCACCGGCCGTCGGCGCCGATCAGGGTGTTGGGCGCGCAGGCGTCGCCGTGGCAGACCACCAGCCGGTCCACCGGCGGGGCATCGGCCAGCAGCGCGAGCGCCCGCGACGGGTCGAGCCCGGCGTGGTCGGGGTGCCAGCGGGTCGGATCGAGCCCGCCGGCCCGCGCGCGGTCGAGGATCCTCGCCCGCCGCTCCTCGACAGACCAGGTGAACGGGCAGTCCGCCACCGGCAGCGCGTCGTGCAGCGCGCGCAGCCCCTCACCGATCGCGCGGACCGCGTCCGCCGGCCGGCGTGTCCACTGTGGACTAACCGCGCTCTCGCCGGGCAGCGCCTCGGTGACCAGCCAGGAGCCCTCGGCGTCGTGACCCTCGACCACCGGCCGGGGCACCGGGGTGAACGGCGCGGCCCAGGCCATCCGCGCCGCCTCCGCCGCCAGGTCCAGGCCGCTGCCGGCGGGCGCCCACTTGACGAACCGGGCTGCGCCGCCGTGGTCCGGGAACGCGGCGAAGGCCAGGCCGCCGAGCTCGTTGCGCCAGACCGGTTCCAGCCGGTACCCGACGGTGGCCGCGGCGACGCCTTCCGGCACGGGTACCGGTCCGGTCGGCGGGCCGGCTATTGCGAAGCTCACGGCACGCCGGCCAGCCGCAGCAGCCCGGCGGTACCGGCGGCGATCAGCACCACGAGGATGAACGGCAACCGGCGCCAAGCGGCCAGCGCCCCGGCCAGTACCCCGGCCGGCCGGGCCACCCCGGCGAAACCGTGCCCCTCGGTCAGCGCGGCGGTCGCGGCCAGGGCCGCCAGCAGCGCGACCGCGGCCAGCGGAAGGAGCCGGGCGACGGTCGCCGGCAGGGCGATCCGGTCGCGCAGCAGGACTCCGCCCAGCCGGAAGCCGTAGGTACCCGCGGCGAGCAGCAGGATCACGACGATCAGCACGGTACCGCCGCCTTCCGTACCGGTACCAGGAATGCCAGCCCCAGCGCGACGAGCGCGAGCAGCACCGGAAGCCCGGCCGGGGCGACCGGGGTGGCGGCCACCGCGACCACGGCGCCCGCCGCGGCCACCCACGGCGCCGCCGGATCCTGCCGGCCCGGCACCCGCAGGCCCGGCAGCAGCAGCGCGAGAAGCCCGGCCGGGAAAGCCGCGTCCAGCCCGAAGGTGGCCGGGTTGCCCGCCGCCGCACCCAGCAGCGCACCGGCCAGCGCGCAGACGTTCCAGCCCACGAACAGCGCGCCGCCGGTCAGCCAGTAGGCGGCCCGGCGCCGGGCAGGCTCCGGCTGGGACAGCGCGAACGCGACCGACTCGTCGACCATCAGGTGGGCGCCCAGCAGCCGGGCCGGCCCGCGGCCCACGACGTCCGCCACGGCCATCCCGAACGGCAGGTGCCGGGCGTTGAGCAGCAGCCCGGCGAACACGGCAGCGACCGGGTTGCCGGCGGAGATCAGCCCCACGGCCAGGAACTGGGAGCCCCCGGCGAAGACCAGGGCGGACATCGCCACGATCGCCCACAGCGGCAGGTGTGCCGCGGTCGCGATAGCGCCGAAGGACAGCCCCACGAAGCCGACGGCGGCGGCCAGCGCGGCGACATCCCGGAACAACGCTCGGTCTGCCGTTCGCCAAATCGTACGCATCGCCGCCTATGATGAACGGCAGGCATACCGTTCGTCAAGCCGAACACGACGACCGCTGGAGCGAACATGACGGCACCGAGCGCCCCACTCGACACCATCGCGCGCGCGCTGCGGGCCGAGCGGGAGCGAGTCGGCCTGTCCCTCACCGAGTTGGCCCGCCGCGCCGGCCTGGCCAAGTCAACCCTCTCCCAACTCGAGTCGGGTACCGGCAACCCGAGCGTCGAGACCCTGTGGGCGCTGGCCGTCGCGCTGGATGTGCCGTTCAGCCGCCTGGTCGAGCCGCGGCCGCCGTCCGTCCGGGTGGTACGGGCCGGCGAAGGGCCGCGGATCCCGGCCGAGCAGGCCGAGTTCACCGGTACCCTGCTGGCCGCCGGTACCCCGCACACCCGCCGGGACATCTACGTCATCACCATCGAGCCGGGCACAGACCGGCAGGCCGAGCCGCACCTCCCCGGTACCGTCGAGCACCTGATCGTGTCGGCCGGCCGGATCCGCACCGGCCCCGCGGACCAGCCGATCGACCTCGGCCCGGGCGACTACGCCGCCTTCGCCGGGGACGCCCCGCACCTGTACCAGGCGCTGGAGCCGGGGACCTGGGCCGTGCTCGTGATGGAGCACCGCTGAGCGGCGGATTCGTCGGCCCGCGCCGGGCTGTCGCTCTAACGAAAGCGGTGAAACTCCGATATCGTACTGGGACCACAGCGGCCACTCGCCGGGCTCCGTTGGCGGTGACGTTACCCACCCCGTACCCTCCTTCCGCAGCCTGGCCGAGTCCCGTCACTCGGTACCTATGCTGTTGCTGACGCTGCTTCCCAGACGAGGTGATCCCGCGTGACCGAGCGCGACGACCACACGGACGACCGGCGCCGGCCGGCCGGTCCGGCGTGGGCGACCGTGCCGACCATGCAGTGGTCCCGGGTACCGCCCGAGCAGCGCGACGAGGACGAGCGCCGCCACGAGCAGGAGCGACGGGCCGACGCCGACCCGGCGGTGCCGGTCAGCCCGGCCGTCGGCGAGCCCGCCGGGCGCGCGGGCCGACCCGGCCAGGGCACCGGCGGTGCAGCGAGGGGTGTCGCCCGCCCGGGAGCGCCGGCACCCGACCGGCCCGCTCCCCCGCCGCCCAACCAGGGCGCGGGCCGGATGCCGGACGGGTCAGGCCCGAGGCTCCCCCCGCCACCCGAGGCGGCCGCTGCCATGCGGTTCGTCACCCGTCCCCGTTCGGACGCCCCGCCCCGTGAGGGCCCGCGTGGCTTCGACGAGGGGTATCACGACAGCGGCGCCCGCGGCGTTGGGCACGCGCGGCCGGCCGATGATCGGCCGGCCGCCACTGGCTGGTGGGGCGGAAACGGCCGGCCGGATCCACGGCGCGAGCGTCCCGACGAGCGGCGTCCCGACGAGCGGTGGGGTGGCGAGCGGCCCGCCCCGGAGGGCTGGTTCGACGACCGGGCCGAGGGCGGTGCCGGCCGCGGCGAGGACCGGTGGGCCGACGAGCGACGGGGCGACGACCGGCGGGGCGACGAACGCGGCCGTCGGGACGGGGCCGCCCGGGAGAGCTTCGGCGGGCCGGCTCGCGGCACCGGTCGGGCCAGGGTGCCCGCCGCGCCGCCGGCACCGGCCGGGCCGCGACCCCGGCAACCGGTGTTCGTCGGGCCGGACAGCATCCCGCGGGGACTGCCCCCGGACCTCGTCGAGGCGCTGACCGCACCGACGCCACCCGGCGGCGTGCGGTACGAGCCAGAGCGGTACGAGCCAGAGCGGTACGAGCCGGTGGCTGCGCAGGTCTCCGCGCCCCCCGAACTCGACCCGGCCCCCGTGTCCGCTCCGCCCGTGTCCGCACCGCCGGTCTCCCCACCGCCGGTCTCCGGGCCGCCGGTTTCCGCGCCGCCGGTCTCCGCACCGCCCGCGTTCGAGGCGGCGCCCACCTCGGCACCGCCGGTTTCCGCGCCCCCCGTATCCGCACCACCGACGTCCGGGCCGCCGGTCTCCGGGCCACCGGCCGCCGACCCGGAGCAGATCCTGTCCGGCTGGGAGTGGGTCTTCGACCCGGACACGCTCCGCGAGGTCGTCGAGGACCGCGAGGGGCTGGAGGAGATCCGCGACTCGCTGACCGCCAAGCTCAACGCGCACGAGGACAACGCGCCCCGGGCGCGGCTGCTGAGCCTGCGGGCGGTGGTCTCGCGCATCCTCGGCGACCTGCAGAAGGCGCAGGCCGACGGGAAGCTCGCACTGGCACATGCCGAGGCGACCGGCGAACTGCGCCGCGTCGCGATCGCCCAGGCCCGGCTCGCCCATGTGCTGCAGTGGCGCGGCGAGTTCGAGGAGGCCGACCGGCTGTTCACGCTGGCCAACTCCACCGAGCTGCCGGACCGGCTGCGGGCGACGATGTACCAGCACTCCGGCAAGTGCGCGTACGACCAGGGCCGGTACATCGAGGCGTGCAACCACTTCGAGAAGGCCCTCGAACTGCGCAAGGCCGAGGACCCCGAGATGATCGCGCATACCGAGCTTGCCCTGGACGCCGTGTTCCGTCGGGTCGCCGAGAACGGCTGGGGTCCGTACCCGCGCACCCGCGACGAGATCCTCCAGCTGCGCCGCCCGCCCACTCCGGCGATGGACGAGCGGACAGGGCTGTGGGGCTTCACCGACGACAGCGGTGACACGAAGGTACCGGCGCACTACAGCGACGTTCAGCCGTTCCGCGACGGGGTGGCGTGGGTACAGCGGCCGGGCCAGCAGGCCTGGGAGCTGATCGACGAGTCCGGGCAGACGCTGATCGCCAACTCGGCCGGGTACCTCGGGGTCAGCAGCTTCTCCGACGGCCTGGCCTGGGTGTCCCGCGACGGTACGGCGCGGTGGATCGCCATTGACAAGGCCAACACGGTGACGATCTCCACCGGCTTCGAGGACGTCCGGCCGTTCCGTCGCGGGATGGCCGCGGTGCGCCGGGGCGGCCGGTGGGGCGCCGTGGACGGCATCGGGCGGCAGGTGGTTGCCTTCCGGTACGACTCCTTCGCGACCGCGCTGTCCGACGGCCGGTACATCGACGGGTTCTCCGACGAGGGACTGGCGGTCGTGGAGCTGGGCGGGCGCAAGGGCGTCGTCGACCGGGCCGGTCGGGTACTGGTCGAGCCGGCGTACCCGGCCCTGGTCATCCACCCGGTGGCGTTCCTCATCACCGACGGCGCGCACCGGTGGGGCGCCCTGGACCGGCGTGGCCGGATGCTCATCGCGCCGAGCCACCCGAGCCGGATGGCCGTCACCGAGGAGATCGACCGGCTGCTGGTCGACGCGCGGCCGATGCTGTGACCGCCGGCCGGCGCCGGTAACCAGTGGGCGGTCGCGCGCTCCTGACCTGCGGTCGATAGGGTCGGGGGATGGAGTTTCGACACCTTGGCCGTTCCGGCCTGATGGTCAGCGAGATCTCGTACGGCAACTGGATCACGCATGGCTCGCAGGTCGAGGAGGAGCAGGCGACCGCCTGTGTCCGGGCCGCCCTCGACCTCGGCATCACCACCTTCGACACCGCCGACGTCTACGCCGGTACCCGCGCCGAATCCGTCCTGGGCCGGGCCCTGGCCGGGCAGCGCCGCGAGGGGCTGGAGATCTTCACCAAGGTCTTCTGGCCCACCGGTCCCGGCCCGAACGACCGGGGCCTGTCCCGCAAGCACATCCACGAGTCGATCAACGCCTCGCTGCGCCGGCTCCAGGTCGACTACGTCGACCTCTACCAGGCGCACCGGTTCGACGTCTCGACCCCCCTCGAGGAGACGATGGAGGCGTTCGCCGACGTGGTTCGCGCCGGGAAGGCGCTCTACATCGGCGTCTCCGAGTGGCGCGCCAACGAGATCCGCGCGGCCCACGAGCTCGCCCGGGAGCTGCACGTACCGCTGGTGTCCAACCAGCCGCAGTACAACATGCTCTGGCGGGTCATCGAGGCCGAGGTCGTACCGACCTGCGAGGAGCTGGGTCTGGGCCAGATCGTCTGGTCCCCGATCGCGCAGGGCGTGCTGACCGGCAAGTACCTGCCGGGCCAGCCGCCGCCGGCCGGCTCCCGCGCCACCGACGAGAAGTCGGGCGCCAACTTCATCCAGCGGTTCATGAACGATGACGTGCTGAACCGGGTGCAGCGGCTCAAGCCGATCGCCGACCAGGCCGGGCTCACCCTGGCGCAGCTCGCGGTCGCCTGGACCCTGCAGAACCCGAACGTCTCGTCGGCGATCGTCGGAGCGACCCGGCCCGAGCAGCTCGCGGACAACGTCAAGGCCGCCGGCGTACGGCTGGACGCCGCGGTACTCAAGGCGATCGACGAGGTACTCGACGGCGTCACCGAGCGCGACCCGTCCCGCACGGAGAGCCCGACCCGCCGGCCCTGACCGTTACCGGCCACCACGACGGCCCGCCGCCCCAGCTCACCGGGGCCGCGGGCCGTCGGCTTGTGTTCGTACCCCGTTCACCTGGTTGTCACATAGCCGGGCATCGAACGGAATGGACACCCCGACGCTGGCGCTGATCGGCCTGGTGGCGATGGCGCTGCTGTTCGACTTCACGAACGGATTCCACGACTCCGCGAACTCCATCGCCACCGTGGTCGCCACCCGCGTCCTGCGACCCCGCTGGGCGGTCGCCTGGGCGGCCCTGTTCAACTTCGTTGCCTTCCTGGTCCTGGGTACCGCCGTGGCGAACACCGTGGGCCAGACCGTCAAGACGCAGTACTTCAGCATGCCGGTGGTGTTCGCCGCCCTACTCGGCGCGATCACCTGGAACTACCTGTCCTGGCACCTCGGCCTGCCGACTTCCTCGTCACACGCCCTGGTCGGCGGGCTCGTCGGCGCCGGCCTGGCGCACGGCGGCTGGGCCGCGATCAAGGCGTCCAGCGTGGAGAAGACCGCGCTGTTCATCGTGGTCAGCCCGATCGCCGGGATGCTCCTGGGCGCGCTCATCATGGCGCTGCTGCGGCTGGTCCTGGCCAGGGCCGACATGGCCCGCACCGAGCGCGGCTTCCGCTGGGCCCAGCTCGCGTCCTCCGCGGCGGTGTCGCTCGGCCACGGCGGCAACGACGCCCAGAAGACCATGGGCGTCGTTGCCGCCCTGCTGGTCAGTACCGGGCACCTCACCGCGCACGGCGACAAGCTGCCGATCCCGCTGTGGGTGGT
>CAZYCD010000057.1:21813-23016 GCA_964645345.1 uncultured Micromonosporaceae bacterium | reverse complement strand
ACGTTGAGGCAGAAGCCGACGAGGCCGACAGCGACGAGGCCGACGAGCCCGAAGCCGAAGCCGAGGCCGAGGAAGCCGAAGGCGACACCGCCGAGGACGTTGAGGCAGAAGCCGACGAGGCCGAGAGCGCCGAGGAATCCGAGGAAGCCGGCGGCGAGGAGGCCGAGGTAGCGGTCGCCGCGGTACTCGCGGAGGAAGATGCCGAGGAAGAAGCCGCGGAGGAAGAGGCCGCGGAGGCCGAGCTGGTCGCCGAACTCGTGCACCAGGAGGCGGTACCCGACGACGAGACCGACGACCAGACCTCCGTCGAGGCCGCCGACGAGATCGCCGCCGAAGCCGAGGACGCCGAAGCCGAGGACGACGTGGCCGAGGATGTGGCGGCCGAGGCCGACGAGGTCGAAGACTCTGACGTCGTCGTCATCGCAATCGAGGCCGAATCGGTCGAGGAGGCCGAGGAGATCGCCGAGGAAGTCGTCGCCGAACTCGTGCACCAGGAGGCCGTACCGGACGACGAGACCGACGACCAGACCTACGTCGAGGCCGCCGAGGAGCCCGCGCTCGCCGAGGCCGAGCCGCACGAGGTCGTCGCCGCCGCCGAGGAGATCGCCGCGGCTGCCGTCGACACCGTCGACGCCGGTGACACCGGGGACGGGCCCGCCGCCGACAGCGGCGAGACCGAGGCCGAGCCGGTACCCGTGGTGGTGGCCACCCTCGAGCCGTTGACGGCCGAGGACGTGGTCGACGACGCCGAGGCCACCTTCGTCGCCGTAGAGGACGCCGAGGACGGCGCGTTGGAGGAGATCGACGGCGTGGTTGTGGCCGAGGTGGCTCCGCTGCGCCCCGGCGACGTCGCCCAGACCACCATCGCCATCTGGAAGCCGGACGCCGCGGCCGAGTTCCGCGAGCACCTCCGGGAGGTGTCGGCCCTGTTCGTCGACGAGCCGGTGGCCGCCGTGTCGCAGGCCCAGTCGCTGGTGGCCGACGCGGTACGGGCGCTGGCCGAGGCGCTGCTCGCCGAGCAGCTCGACCTCGACCCGCGGCAGCACACCGACAACCCCGACACCGAGGCGCTGCGCGTGGCGCTGCGCCGGTACCGGGACTTCCTGGAGCGGGTACTCGCCCTGTAGTGGCAGCGTGGCGGGGGGCCGGGTAGCCAACCGGGACGCGCCGCGGCCCGTGTAACGGGGCCGGCCCCGGGGGGGG
>CAZYCD010000057.1:0-21803 GCA_964645345.1 uncultured Micromonosporaceae bacterium | reverse complement strand
TTCCTCGCGTTGTTGGGCCGGGGGGGCGGGCGAGGGTATGTAGCCGGCCCCCCCCCCACGTCCGTTGTACCGGTCAGGCCGCCGGGCGGTGGACGGCCAGCGCGGCCAGTGCCCGTCGCACGTCCGCCAGCGGTACCGTCGCCGTGTCGTCCATCTCGGCGAGGCCCGCCTCGATCAGGTCCCGCATCAGCGTCGTTATCGGTACCTGCCGGCTGGCCGCCGCCTCCTGCAGCCGCTCGTAGGTGTCCAATGGCAGCCGCAGCGAGCGGCTCACCATGGGTCCGGTCGTGTCCGGTGTGGACAGTGCCGCGTCGCTTCCCCCGGCGAGCACGTCCGCGAGACTGCCACCGAGCGCCTCGTTGATCCGCTTGTCGCGCTTCACGGTCTACCCCCTGCTGCCAGCTTCTCGAACATGGTCACCTCGTCCGGCCACATGCGTCGCGCGGCGACGATGTCCCAGTCGTTGTCGTCGCGGTCGGACTCGGCGAGGAACACCACGAGATAGCCCGCTTCGGTCTGCGCGAACACCACCTTGGTGTCGGTCTCGTCCAACTCGTCGCCGAGGTGGCGGCTGACCCGGCGCAGCGCGGTCAACGTGGACCAGACCTGTGCCGGGGTCAGCCCGTAGACCGCGATGTTGTGCAGCCCTTCAGGCGTGAAGCTGTAGCGCTCCTCCACATCATCCAACGTACCACGCGCGTGGTACGCGGCCTACTGGTTCACGAACCGCAGCGACGCCTCGCCGTACCGCTCGCCCACCACGCCGTCGGCCACCGCGGCGAGGGCCTCGAACTGCTCCGGCGTCAGCGTGAGGTCCGCCGCCGCCGCGTTCTCCTCCAGATACTTCACCCGCTTGGTACCGGGGATGGGTACCACCAGCTCGTCGCGCGCGAGCAGCCACGCCAGGGCCGCCTGGGCCGCAGTGGCGCGCATCGAGCGGGCCACCTCGCGGACCGCGTCGACGAGCGCGAGGTTCGCGGTGAGGTTCTCGCCCTGGAACCGCGGTACCGTCTGCCGGAAGTCGTTGGACTGCGCGACGAGGTCGGCGTCGACGGTACCGGTGAGCAGTCCGCGCCCCACCGGCGAGTAGGCCACCACGGCCACACCCAGTTCCCGGCAGGTGTCCAGCATCTCCCCCTCGACATCCCGGCTGAACAACGAGTACTCCATCTGTACCGCGGCGATCGGGTGTACCGCGTGGGCCGCCCGCAGGGTGGCCGGGCTGACTTCGGACAGCCCCAGGTAACGGACCTTGCCCTCGTCGACCAGGCCGGCCATCGCGCCGACCGTGTCCTCGATCGGCGCCCCGGGGTCCCGACGGTGGGCGTAGTACAGATCGATGACGTCGAAGCCGAGCCGGCGCAGCGAGGCGTCGCATGCCTGGCGCACGTACTCCGGCGAGTTGTCGATGTACGTGTCCCGCGAGGTCGAGGTCGCCCCGCCGGATGGTGAGCGGAGGCCGAACTTCGTCGCCAGGAAGAACTCGTCGCGCCGGGCGCCGACCGCGCGGCCGATCAGCTCCTCGTTGTGGCCCGCCCCGTAGGCGTCGGCCGTGTCGAGGAAGGTGACCCCGATGTCCAGGGCGCGGTTGAGGGTCTGCGCGGAGTGCTCGTCGTCGCGCTCGCCGTAGGCGAAGCTCATCCCCATGCAGCCCAGGCCGATGGCGGAGACCTCAGGTCCGTTGGTACCGAGATGCCGCTGCTTCATAAGCCCCACGGTAGGCGAGCCGGAACCCGACAACCGGTCGCTTGCGCGACCCGGTGATTTCACCTAGCGTTGAGTTCAACGGCTGATGAAATCCTGAGAGGGCGCCATGGACAATGCGATCGAGGTCCGCGACCTCGTCGTCGTGCGGGGCCGCAGAGAGGTGCTGCACGGCATCACCACATCGGTACCGGCCGGAAAGGTGACCGGTCTGCTGGGACCAAGCGGCAGCGGGAAGACCACCCTGATGCGCGCGATCGTCGGCGTGCAGAAGGTGCGCTCCGGCCGCGTCGACGTGCTCGGCGAAGCGGCCGGCTCGCCCGCCCTGCGGGCCAGGGTCGGCTACCTCACCCAGGCCCCGAGCGTGTACGCCGACCTGACCGTCCGGGAGAACGCCCGCTACTTCGCCTCGCTGTACCCCGGCATCACGAACGCCGACGCCGACCAGGCCATCCGGGACGTCGGGCTGGGCCAGGCCGCCGACCAACTCGTCAGCACGCTGTCCGGCGGCCAGCACAGCCGGGCCTCGCTGGCCTGCGCGCTGGTCGGCAAGCCGGACCTGCTGGTACTCGACGAGCCGACCGTGGGCCAGGATCCGGTGCTGCGCGACGAGCTGTGGCAACGGTTCCACGCGCTGGCCGCCGCCGGTACCACTCTGGTGGTGTCCAGCCACGTGATGGACGAGGCGGGCCGGTGCGACCGCCTGGTGCTGATCCGGGAGGGCCGGATCATCGCCGACGACACTCCGACGGCCGTGCGGGCCGACGCCGGCACCGACGACCTGGAGGACGCGTTCCTCCGGCTGATCCGCAGGGAAGAGGCGACCGTCTGATGTCCCCCAAGATCCTGCTGCGCACCACCGGCCGCGTGCTGAGCCAGCTGCGCCACGACCGGCGCACCATCGCGATGGTCATCCTGCTGCCGCTGGTGCTGCTGACCTTGATCTACTACCTGTTCGACAAGCAGCCGGGCGTCTTCGACAAGGTCGGCATCATCCTCATCGGGGTCTTCCCGTTCATCCTGATGTTCCTCATCACCAGCATCGCCATGCTGCGCGAGCGGACCACCGGTACCCTCGAACGGTTGCTGACGACTCCGCTGCACAAGCTGGACCTGCTCTTCGGGTACGGCATCGCCTTCGGCGTGCTGGCCGCGGTCCAGGCGTCCGCCGGCGCCGGCCTGGCCTACTGGGCCTTCGGCCTGCACACCGCCGGCAACGCGGCGCTGGTCATCCTGATCGCGGTGGCCGACGCGGTGCTCGGCATGGCGCTGGGCCTGTTCTTCAGCGCCTTCGCCTCCAGCGAGTTCCAGGCCGTGCAGTTCATGCCGCTGGTCGCCTTCCCGCAGGTGTTCCTCTGTGGACTGTTCGCGCCCCGCGACCAGATGGCCGACTGGCTGCACGCGCTGTCCACGATCTTCCCGCTCACCTATGCGGTGCAGGGCCTGCAGGAGGTCGGCGCGCACCCCGACCCGACCGCGCTGATGTGGCGGGACCTCGGCATCGTGGCCGGCGCCGCGGTGCTCGCCCTGGCCCTGTCGGCCGCCACGCTGCGGCGGCGGACTGACTGATGGCCAGGACCGGTCGGCGACCCGGCAAGCAGGACACCCGCGAGGCGATCCTGCAGGCCGCGCGCGAGGCGTTCGCCGAACGCGGCTACGACCAGGCCTCCATCCGGACCATCGCGACCAGCGCCGGGGTCGACCCGGCGCTGGTGCACCACTATTTCGGTACCAAGGAGCAGCTGTTCCTCGCGACGGTCGAGGCGCCGATCGACCCGGGCGCCCTGGTATCCGCCGTGCTGACCGGCGGCGACGACGACCTGCCAGAGCGACTGGTGCGTCAGTTCCTGACCGTGTGGGACCACCCCGTGACCGGCGCGGCCGCCGTCGCGCTGATCCGCGGCGGGCTGCAGCACGACTGGTCGGCCCGGATGCTGCGGGAGTTCCTCACCAGCCAGATCCTGCGGCGGGTGCTGCGACATCTAAAGGTCGACCCGGCCGAGGCGCCGCTGCGCGGCTCCCTCGTCGCGTCGCAGATGATGGGCCTGGCGATGGTCCGCTACGTGGTGAAGCTGCCGCCGCTGGCCGAGGCCGACCAGGAGACCGTCGTCGCCGCGCTCGCCCCGAACATCCGGCGGTACCTCTTGGAGCCGCTGCCGCGGCGGGACCCGATGGAGCCGCTGCCGCTCAAGGGGGCTGGACGGGCCGCGTCCGCGGAGTAGCGTCAGCGGCGTGCCTGTCCCGTTCGACCGGGTGGCGCACCGGTACGACGACACCCGGGGCGGCTCTGCCCGCGGCGGGCGCATCGGCACGGACGTGCACCGGTGGCTCGCTCCCGGACCGGTACTCGAGGTCGGCGTCGGTACCGGCCTGGTCGCGGCGGAGCTGGCCGCACGGGGACACCAGATGGTCGGCGTGGACCTGTCGATGCCGATGCTGTCCCGCGCCCGGGCGCGACTGCCGGGCCGGGTACTGGTCGGCGACGCGCTGGCCCTGCCCTTCGCCGCCGGGGTCTTCGGCGGGGTGGTGTTCGCGGCGGTACTGCACCTGCTCGACGACCTGGGCCTCGGGCTCGCGGAGGCGGCCCGCGTACTGGCGCCGGGCGGGCGGCTGGTGATCGTGCACGGGCGGTCGGTACACGACCCGGACGACATCGAGGGTGCGCTGCGGCCGCTGGCCCGGCTGCGCAGCCGGCGCGCGGACTCTGAGTGGGCGATCAGCGCGGCGGCGCGCGCGGCCGGCCTGCGCCCGGTGGCGGACACGATGACCGGCAAGGTGCTGTTCGACGAGTCTCCGGACGAGGTGGCCAACCGGCTGCAGGAGCGGGTCTGGTCCTACCTGTGGGCGGTCGACGACGCGACCTGGCGGCAGCAGGTGGTACCGGCGATCGACCTGCTCCACGACCTGCCCCGGCCGCGCAGCCCACGCAGGCGCGCGGCCCGGTTCGCCCTGAGCGTCTACGGCAGGTAGCCGGCGGCTACCCCGCCCGGGTCTGTTCCAGCCAGGAGGCGTAGAGCTTCGCGTACACCGAGTCCGGGTCGCGCAGCAGGTGAGCGTGCGGTCCACGCTGGACGATCCGGCCCCGGTCCACCACGATCACCTCGTCCGCACCCTCCGCAGTGGACAGTCGGTGCGCGATCGCCACCGTGGTGCGCCCCCGGGTCACCGTGTCCAGCGTGCGCTGCAGCCGCACCTCCGTCGCCGGGTCCACCGCGCTGGTCGCCTCGTCCAGTACCAGCAGGTCCGGGTCGGCCACGTACGCGCGGGCCAGCGCCACCAGTTGCCGCTCGCCCACCGACAGCGCCTCGCCCCGCTCCCCCACCCGGGTCGACAGGCCCGACGGCAGCCCGGCGAGCCAGTCACCGAGGCCGAGCCGGACGAACGCCGCCCCGATCTCCTCGTCCGTCAGCTCCGGCCGGGCGAACCGCACGTTGTCCGCGACCGTCGCGTCGAACAGGAAGCCGTCCTGCGGCACCATCACCACCCGCTGGCGCAGGCTGTCGAAGCGCACCCCGGTCAGCGGGCGGCCCCCCAGCCGCACCTCGCCGCGCGACGGGTCCATCAGCCGGGTCAGCAGCTTCGCCAGGGTCGTCTTGCCGCTGCCGGTCTCGCCCACCACCGCCACCCGCCGCCGGGCCGGGATCGAAAGGTCCACAGTGGACAGAACCTCGGGGCCGCCGGGGTACGCGAACGACACCGCGTCGAAGCGGACGTCCAGCGGTCCGTCCGGCAGCGCCACGCCGTCCCGGCCGGGATCGGCCACGTCCGGCTCGGTGTCCTGGATGTCCAGTACCCGTCGCCAGCCGGCGATCGCGTTCTGCACCTCGTTCATGACCTCGGACACCAGCTGTACCGGCTGGACGAACAACACCACCAGGAACAGGAACGCGGTGATCCGGCCGACCGTGAGCTGGCCGCCCAGCCAGCCCGGCCCGGCCACGCCGAGCAGCACGCCGACCACCACCACGCCGGCCGTGGCCAGCGCGGCGGACATCTCCCCGAACTGGCTGCCGAGCACGGACATCTTCTGCGACCGGAAGCGGTTGCGGCGGTTGGTCTCGATGGTGTCGTCGAGCCGCCGAGCGGTGCGGTCGCGGACGCCGTACGCGCGGATGACGCTCGCGCCGACCACGCTCTCCGCGACGGCGGCGAGCATCGCCCCGACCGCCACGCGTACGTCGGCGTAGAGCACGGTGAGCCGCCGCTGGAACCAGCGCACCGCGAAGATCATCGGCGCGAAGGCCAGGTACACCACCAGGGTCAGCGTCCACGAGTAGGCGAGCATCGCGATCGTGGTGACCACGACCTGGCAGCCCGCCAGCAGCATGGCCACGCCGCCGTGCTGTAGGAACTGGCTCACCTGGTCGATGTCCGTGGTCACCCGGGACACCAGCGAGCCGCGCCGCTGCGCCTGTTGGTGGAGGGTGGACAGGTCGTGGATGTGCCGGAAGGTACCGGTCCGGATGTCCGCCAGGGCCGACTCGCTGGCGGTGAAGAGGCGGACGTTCATCCAGTACCCGCACAGCGTGGTCAGCGTCAGCACGCCGAGGGTGACCGCCACGATGAACCCGACCCGACCGAGGTCCGGGCCGCCCGCGGCGCGCAGCCCGTGGTCGAGGCCCTGCTGCACGGCGACCGGGACCAGCACCTTGCCGAGCGTGCCGACGACGCCCAACGCCACCGTCCCCGGCAGCCCGCGGCGCAGTTGCGGGGACAGGGCGAGGCCGCGGCGCAGCGTGTCCAGCGCGCCCGTCCGCGCGCTCACCGTGCCCGTGCTCACGCCGCCACCTCGTCATAGGCGGTGACCAGCGCGGCGTAGCCGGGCACGGTGGCCAGCAGGTCGGCGTGCGCGCCGCGGGCGACGACCCGGCCCTGTTCGAGGTACACCACCTCGTCGGCCAGCGCGATCGTCGCGCGGCGATAGGCGACGACCAGGACGGTACCCCCGGCCGAGCGCAGCGAGTCGAGGATCGCCGCCTCGACCCGGGGATCGACCGCGCTCGTCGCGTCGTCCAGCACGAGGACGCCCGGCCGGCCGGCGAGGGCCCTGGACAGCGTCAGCCGCTGGCGTTGACCGCCGGACAGCGTCGCGCCGCGCTCGCCGACGTGGGTACCCAGGCTCTCCGGCAGGGCCGCGACGAACCCGTCCGCCTGGGCCAGCCGCAGCGCCGACCACACCTCCGGGTCGCCGATGCCGTCCCGTTCCAGGGTCACGTTGCCCCGCACGGTGTCGTCGAAGACGAACGGCACCTGGGGTACCAGCGCCACCGCCCGAGCCAGCGCCGCGGCCGTCAACTCCCGCAGGTCGGTACCGTCGAGCGTCACGACGCCCGAGGCGGGGTCGACGAGCCGCACGGCCAGCGACGCGATCGTGGACTTGCCCGAGCCGGTCGGGCCGACCAGGGCGACCGTGCGGCCCGCCGGTACCTCGAAGGAGACGTCGTGGAGAACCTCGGGCCCGTCCTCGTACCCGTAGCTGACGCTTGCGAAGCGCAGCGCCGCCGGCCCGGAGCCGCAGCGGTCCGCCGCGCCGTAGTCCATCTCCCCGGTTGCCGAGAGCACCCGGGCGACCCGCTCCCAGCCGGCCGCCGAGCGGGGCAGTTCGGCGAGCAGGTAGCCGATCGCGGTGACCGGGAAGCCCAGCACGGTGAACAGGAACGACACGCTGACCACGTCGCCGATGCCGATGGCGCCGGCGCGCAGCCGCAGCGCACCGACCAGCAGGACGGCGAGAGTACCGATGCTCGGCAGCGCGTCGAGTACCGGATCGAACAGTCCCCGTACCCGCCCCACGCTGATCATCGCGTCGCGCAGTTCCTCCGCGCGCCGCGCGAACCGGCGGGTCTCCGCCTCCTCCCGGCCCATCGTCTTGACCACGAGCGCGCCGTCGAAGCTCTCGTGGGCCACCGCGCTGACCTCGGCGCGCAGTTGCTGGGCGCGGGTGACCCGGGGCGCGATGGCCCGGCTGAAAAGCACGTTGACCCCGAACAGCAGCGGGAACAGCCCCATGCCGACCAGCGCCAGCACCCAGTCCACGAGGAACAGCGAGACGACCGCGGCGACCAGCATGACGATGGCGCCGACGGCCAGCGGGAACGGCGCGATGGGCCACCAGGCGGCCTCCACATCGGCGTTCGCGTTGGACAGCAGGGTGCCGGTCGCGTGGCGCTGGTGCCAGGCCATGGGCAGGTCCAGGTACCGGCGGGTCACCCGGCGCCGGTACCGCGCCTCCAGGTTGAACTGCATCCGCCCGGCGCCGAGCCGGCGGCCGAACACGCCGACCACCTTGAGGATCGCGACCGCGAGGATCGCGGCGGCCCCTAGGGCCAGCCCGCCGGCGGCCGCGTGGTGCGCGGCGAAGGCCGGTACCGCGACCCGGCCCACGACGGTACCCACGACGTAGGCGCTGGACACCGTCATCACGGCGAACAGGGTGCTGCCGAGCACGCCGAAGGTGAACATGCGCGGTTCGTCGCGTACCGCCCGGGCGAGTACCCGCAGCCCCGGACCGAGCAACGTCAGCACCTCCCCCGCTATACGGACCTTACAGTCTTACGGCATCGGGCGATGCCCGCGCAAACGCGATCCCGATGCGCACCACCCGGACGTGACGGATACCCTCGTCTGGTGCCCTCGCCCAACTATGCCCGGATCGAGCGCGCCGAACTGTGTGACCTCCTCGACCGCCTCGGTCCCGACCAGCCCACGCTGTGCGCCGGCTGGTCCACCCGAGACCTGGCCGCGCACCTGATCCTGCGCGAGCGGATGCCGACCGTGGCCCCCGGGATCTGGCTCAAGCCGCTGGCCGGGCGCACCCAGCGGGTCCAGTCCGAGCTGGCCGCCCGCCCGTTCGACCAGGTCGTCGCGATGGTGCGCCGGCCGCCGGTGTGGTCGATGTCCGGCCTGGGCCCGGTCGACCGGCTGGTCAACACCCAGGAGTTCTTCATCCACCACGAGGACGTGCGCCGCGCTCAGCCCGACTGGGCACCGCGCGAGCTGCCCCGGGCGGAGGCAGCCCAGCTCTGGCGGCAGGTGAAGCTCGCCGGCGGCCTGGTCCTGCGCCGGCTGAAGACAAGCATCGACGTGGTCGCGCCGGGCTTCGGCGAGTTCCACGCGGGCGCGGCGAGCACGTCCCCGGTCAAGCTGTCCGGCGCGCCGGGCGAGTTGGCGCTGTTCCTCAGCGGCCGGCAGGCGTACACCCGGGTCGAGCTGACCGGCCCGCAGGAGCTTGTCGACCGGGTACGCGGCGCGCGGCTCGGCCTCTGAACCGTGCCCGCGGCGCGTGGGCGCATCGCCGATCAGCGGCGCCGCGGACGCGCGGCGGGCTGGCGCGCTGACCGTCAGTCCACCCGGGCCGGAGCGGGAGACGGGGCCGGGGACGGGGCCGGTGCCATCGGCAGCGAGATGGCCACCCGCAGCCCCGGCCGGGCGTCCCCGAGCGTGACCGTGCCCGAGTGCATCCGCACCAGCTCCCGCACGATCGCCAGGCCCAGGCCGGTACCGCCGGCATCCCGGGTACGCGCGTCGTCCAGCCGGGTGAACCGGTCGAACACCCGGTCCCGATCGGCCGCGGGGATGCCCGGCCCGTCATCTGTCACCGTGACCACCAGCCGGTCCGGCGCCGCCCGGGCGACCGCAAGGTCCACAGTGGACGTCGCGTGGCGCACCGCATTCGCCACCAGGTTGTCCAGCACCCGGCGCAACGCGGTCCGGTCGCCGGTCGTCCACAGTGGACCGGACGGGGCCACCGCGACCGGTACCCGGGCGCCCGCCGGTACCGCCTCGTGCAGCAGGCCGGTCAGCTCCACCGGTTCCCGCCTGCGCAGGCCGGGGTCGCCTTCGTCAGCGCGGGCCAGCAGGAGGAGGTCGTCGACAAGCCGGCCCAGCCGGTCCACCTCGACGGCCAGGTCCGGGATCGGCGCCGGTTCGCCCAGGTGCGCTGCGACCTCGAGCTGGGTGCGCAGGGACGCGATCGGGCTGCGCAGCTCATGGGCGGCGTCCGCGACGAAGGAGCGCTGGCGCTGCCGGGCGGCGTCCAGCCGGCCGAGCATCCGGTTGAGCGTGACGCCCAGCCGGTGCACCTCGTCGTCCCCCTCCGGTACCGGCAGCCGGGCACCGGGTGCCGCGCTGATCTCCTCGGCTCCCCGGCGCAGCGCCTCGACCGGGGCCAGCGCCCAGCCGACCACGTGCCAGGCGAGGTAGGCCAGCGAGCCGACGATCACCGGGTAGGCGACCAGCAGGACGCTGCGGACGGTACGGACGCTGGACTCCACGTCGGATTCGGGGGTACCGACGACGATCGTGCGGTCGCCGGCCGTCTGCACGGCGACCCGCAGCTGGCCGACCAGACCGATCCGGTCGGCGCCCACCACCACGATCTGGCCGGACCGGCCGCGGGCCAGCTCGTCCGCGTGCAGCAGCGGCCGCAGCCGGTCGGCGCCGACCGAGGCGGCCCGGATCGTGTCGTCCGGGTTGAGCACCTGGACGTACTGGGTGCCCGCGGTGGCGATCGGATCGCTGAGTGGCGACCCGGCGTTGAGCACCGCGGCGATATCCCCGGCGGTGCGCTTCGAGCTGGTGTCGACCGCCCGCACTAGCACCAGGTGCACCACGGTCACCAGCAGCAGGCCGCCCAGCAGCAGGCCGACGGCCAGCCCGACGCTGCCGATGAGGATCAGCCGGGCGCGCAGGCTCAGGCTGCGCAGCCATTCCGGAATGCCCGGCCGGCGGCGCCGGGCCGCGGGTGCTAATGGGGCGGCACTCAAGGGGTACCGGCCAGCCGGTAGCCGGCCCCCCGGATGGTCTGCAGCGAACGGTGCCCGAACGGCTGGTCGATCTTGCGGCGCAGGTACCCGACGTACACCTCCACCACGTTCGGGTCGGTGTCCGAGCCGGCGTCCCACACGTGGTCGAGCAGCTCTGTCTTGGTGACCACCTCGTCGCACCGGCGCATCAGGTACTCCAGCAGCGCGTACTCCCGGGCGGTCAGGTTGATCTCCGTGCCGTCCCGGGTGACCCGCCGCGTCGCCGGGTCCAGGCGCAGCGAGCCAGCGGACAGCACCGGCGGCCGCTCCGGCGCGCCCCGGCGCAGCAGCGCACGGATCTTGGCGAGCAGCACGACGAACGAGAACGGCTTGGTCAGGTAGTCGTCGGCGCCCGCGTCCAGCCCGTCCGCCTGGTCGTACTCGCCGTCCTTGGCCGAGAGCATCAGAACCGGTACCCAGTTGCCCTCGTCCCGGAGGGTCTGGATGATCTTGTACCCGTTGAGCCGGGGCAGCATGATGTCCAGCACCACGGCGTCGTACCCCTCATGCCGGGCCGCCTCCAGGCCGTCGAGGCCGTCCTCGGCCAGGTCGACCACGTACCCTTCGGCGGTCAGGCCGCGCTGCAGCGCCCGGGCCAGCCGCGGTTCGTCCTCCACCACCAGCAGTCGCACGACACCCAGGGTGACACGCCTTTCAGTCGGCGTTCAGGCCGTCTCAGTGCCGGCACAGGTGGACAGAGGCACCATGGAAAGGCAAAGCAGACCTTGAGGAGGCGAAATTCCATGTCGGTGATGGCGTCCCGTCCGGTCGTCCGGTGGGCCGTTCCTGCCGGAGTCGTGGCGGCCGTCCTCGGCGCCGCGGTGCTCAGCAACTCGCTGCGCGCCTCGGCCAGCGTTCCCCTGCCGCAGCGCAGCCCGGCCCAGTTGCTGGTCGACCTGCAGCGGGCGAACCTGACGGGGGTGTCCGGTACCGTGATCGAAAATGCTGATCTCGGCCTGCCCGCGCTGCCCGACAGCGTCGGCGGCGACGGCAGCGCGAATCTCAACGCGCTGGTGACCGGCTCGCACACGATGCGGGTCTGGTATTCGGGCCCGGACAAGCTGAGAGTTGCGCTGATCGGGGCGCTGGCCGAGTCGGACATCGTCCGCAACGGGTCGGACGCCTGGATCTGGAGCAGCGCGGACAAGAGCGCGGAGCACTTCACGATCAAGGACAACGGCACGGCGAAGGGCGGCGCGACGGGCAAGGAGCACCCGCAGCTGAGCCCGAGCGGGCTGCCGTTCACGCCGGACCAGGCCGCCGGCATGGTGCTCGGCCTGCTCAACCCGACCACCGAGGTGAGTACCGAACCGAACGCCCTGGTCGCCGGCCGCCCCGCCTACCTGTTGAGCGTGGCGCCACGGGACACCAACTCGCTGGTCTCGAAGATCGTGCTGGCGATCGACGGCACCGAGCACGTACCCACCCGGGTCGAGGTCTTCGCCAAGGACAACCCGAACAAGGCCGCGTTCTCGATCGGATTCAGCCAGGTCACCTTCAGCCGGCCGGACGACGAGCGGTTCGCGTTCACCCCGCCGACGGGTACCAAGGTGACCGAGGGCACGGCGCCCGGCCCGTTCTCCGCGCCGACGCCGTCGGGGGTCAAGCCCAAGACCGCCACGATCGGTACCGGCTGGACCACGGTCTTCGCGGCGCGGGTACCGGCGGAGGC
Organism: uncultured Micromonosporaceae bacterium; assembly: GCA_964645345.1. Lineage (GTDB taxonomy): Bacteria > Actinomycetota > Actinomycetes > Mycobacteriales > Micromonosporaceae > Rugosimonospora. The sequence goes on along the minus strand of CAZYCD010000057.1, from coordinate 9,623 downwards.
CGCTAGCCCGAAGCAGCAGGCACCGGGTGCCCTGGACGCGCTCCTCAACAACCTGCCGAAGGTCCACGGCTCCTGGGGCAGCGGCCGGCTGCTGCAGTCCCGGCTGTTCTCGGTGCTGCTCACCGACGACGGGCGGATCCTGGCCGGCGCGGTCTCCGGCAACCAACTCCAGTCGGCGGCGGCCGACCCGGCTGCGGCCCTGAAGTGAAGTCCACCCTCAACCCGGCCGAGCTGGCGATCAGCTCGGCCGGGTTGACCAAGCGGTTCCGGTCCGGCCAGGTCGCGGTCAACGCCATCGACCTGGCCGTACCGGCCGGCTCCGTCTACGGCTTCCTCGGCCCCAACGGCTCCGGCAAGACCACCACGATCCGGCTGCTGCTCGGGCTGATCCGGCCGACCGCGGGCAGCCACGCGCTGCTGGGCGAGCCGATGCCGGCCCGCGCCGCCCGGGTACTGCCCCGGGTCGGGTCGCTGGTCGAGGGTCCCGCGTTCCACCCCTACCTGACCGGCCTGGCCAACCTGGCCCGGCTGGACGCGGCCGACCGTACCGTCGACCCGGGCACCTCCCGGTCGCGCATCGACGCCGCGCTGGACCGGGTCGGGTTGCTCGCCGCGGCCGGCAAGCGGTACCGGCACTACTCGCTGGGCATGAGGCAGCGGCTGGCGATCGCAGCCGCCCTGCTGCGCCCGCGCGACCTGCTGATCCTCGACGAGCCGACCAACGGGTTGGATCCGCAAGGTACCCGCGAGGTCCGCGCGCTGCTCGGCGCGCTGGCCGCGACCGGTACCACCGTGGTCCTGTCCACCCACCTGCTGTCCGAGGTCGAGCAGATCTGCACCCATGTCGGCGTAATGCACCTGGGCCGGCTGGTCGCCCAGGACACCCTCGCCAACCTGCGTACCCGGGCCGCGCCCCGGGCGCAGGTCAGCACCGGCGCGCCGGAGAAGGCCGCGACGGTGCTGCGGGAACTGGGCCTGACCGAGGTCGAGACGGCCCCCGACGGCGCGGCCGGACTGCTCGGCGCCGTACCGCCGGAGACGGTCGTGGCCGCGCTGGTGCACGCGGACGTGCCGGTGCGCGGGTTCGGGGTGCAGGCCGCCGATCTGGAGGAGATGTTCGTGCAGCTGACCGGGGAGGGCTTCGATGTCAGTGGCTGAGCTGCCGGCTCCGCCCGCCGACCGGGCCCGCCGGTTCTCGACCCGGTTCTTCCGGTCCGAGCTGATGCTGATCTTCGGTCGCCGGCGCAACTGGGTCGGCGGGCTGATCCTCGCGTCGGTACCGATCCTGATCGCCGTCGCGGTCAAGGTGAACCCGCCGTCGAGTGCCGGCGGCCCGACGTTCTTCGACCAGATCACCAACAACGGGATCTTCGTCGCGCTGTCCGCGCTGACCCTGGAGATCCCGCTGTTCCTGCCGATCGCCGTGGCCTCGATCTCCGGGGACGCGGTCGCCGGCGAGGCGAACCTCGGCACGCTGCGGTACCTGCTGGCCGTGCCGGTGGACCGCACCCGCCTGCTGGTGGTCAAGCTGACCGCGATCGCGGTGTTCGCACTGGCCGCCACGCTGCTGGTCACGCTGGTCGGCGCGCTGCTGGGCCTCGCCCTGTTCGGCGGGGGGCCGGTGCTCACGCTGTCCGGCACCATGCTGCCGTTCTGGTCGGGGGTGGCCCGGCTGCTGCTGGTGGTCGGGTACCTCGCGGTGTGCCTGACCGCCCTGGGCGGCATCGGCCTGTTCGTCTCGACGCTGACCGAACAGCCGATCGCGGCCACGATCGCGACGCTGATCCTCACCCTGGGCAGCGAGATCGGGGACGCCATCCCGCAGCTGTCGGCGATCCACCGGTACCTGCCGACGCACTACTGGCTGGCCTTCGGCGACCTGCTGCGCGACCCGATCAGCTTCGACCGGATCCTGCCGGGGCTGGCGTCGGCCGCCGTGTACCTGGCCGTCTTCGGTACCGCCGCCTGGGCCCGCTTCGGCGGCCGCGACATCAGCAGCTGACCGCCTCAGGTCGCGCCCGGGTAGGCGGCGATCGCGCAGCGTGTCCCCGGTGCGCGGGCCAGCCGCCGGTCGCAGGTCACCAGGGTCGCGCCGAGGGCCTCGGCCAGTGCCACATATGAGGCGTCGTACGACGTCAGGTTGCTGCGTAGCTGCCAAACCCGTTCGGCGAGACCGACGTACGGATAAAGGTCCACGGGCAGGGCTAGCAGGTCCGCATGGGCCAGCGTGGCCGTGCTGGCGTCGAGTATTCCGGCCAACGCATGGCGGCGCAGGATGTTGCTGACCTCGAACGGCATCAGGTCGGGCGCGAACAGGCTCTGGCCGCGGAAAGCTCCGGCCGCCCACTCGCCGGCCGGACCGCCGTCCGCGAGCGCGGCTACAACAGCGGAGGCGTCGATCACGACGCCGACCGACGTTGCGGTCATCGGCGATCCGCGTCCCGGTCGGCCAGAATCTGCCCGACATCGAGACGGGTGCCGGTCGCCTGTACGCGCGCCCTGGCGCGGGCCAGAACGTCGTCGACAGAGGGTCTCGCAGCGAGGTCGGCGAGTTGCTTCAGGAGGAACTCCTGAAGCGACCGTCCGGAGCGGGCGGCGCGGGCGGCCAACTCGTCCCGTACCTCGTCGGGCACGTTCCGGATGGTGATGGCGACCGTCATGCTGCCAATATAGCTGCAATGCTGCTGATTCGCAGCCTACGAGGGTGGCGGGTCAGTCGCACTCGAACATGGTGCCGGCGGGCAGACCTCGGCCTTGCATCTCTGGAGGTGCGCCTCCACCCGCGCAGTTAGGTCCGCCACCATGAGCGGCACCGGGGCACTCTTGGCAGTGATGATCAGGCCGTCGTCGCATACCGCGCACTCGAGCGCTGCCTGCCCCTGGTCACACCACAACGCCAACGGCCACAGCGAGACCTCAACGGAGGTACGGGTGTACAGGGGCGCGAGCTCGCCGTACGGACCGCTCACGCCGCCTCCGCGCCTGACACGGTCACCGCGTACCCCTCTGGCAGACCCGCCTTCGCTGGTACGGCGGCAACAGCTAGCACCTTCTCGCCGGAGAGCATGTCCGCCGCCGCGTTCACCAGCCGCACCGCCAGGTCCAGCGCGTCAACGGGAGTCAGATCCAAGAGCGGCTGCTCCTGTAGGTCAGTGACCTGCACCCAGCGCCGGCCAGGCTCGCGCTCCATGATCCGCACCCCTGGTTGATCCTGCTCTTGGAGCATCGCTTGCCCTACCCTCCGTCGATGGACGAACCTGGCGCCAGCCTACCCTTCCCTACCCTTCCGGTGCTATCCCTGCTGGCACCATCCGTGCCCGCTTAGGCTCAGTTAGTGATCGACCTTGACGGGCCGGAGCCGCTGTATCAGCAGGTGGCCGAAGCAGTACGCGAGCGCATCCGCGCTGGCGAGCTTGCCGTGGGCAGAGCCGTCCCGTCGATTGCAGAACTAGCGGAGACCTACCAGGTAGGCCGGAACACAGCCGTCAAGGCGCTCGACCTTCTGAAGGCGGAGGAAACCGTGACCACAGTCCCGGGGAGAGGCACTTTCGTGGCGCGGGTACCGCCGCCCGCCTCCGCGTCGAGTCGCCACGGAGCGTGACGTTAGTTCAAACCTGAGCGATCCACGACCAAACTCCGGCTCACCATGGTCACGCCCCGACCAATATCGATCTGGTCGGCGATGAGCCCCCAGTGTGCCGGCTCAGCGCGCCCTCGATCACGACATCGATACTACGTTCTGATGTTCTTCGAGCAATGTGGCCTCTGGATTACCCGCGGGTTACGACCTACTGTGCAGTAACCCGACCGACCAACGGAGGCATCGGAAGCCATGGCGCTGGACGTCCCCTACCGCTCCATTCCCGACATGTTCCGCAGGCGGGTGGCCTCCACGCCGGACCGCGACGCGCTCGGCTTCCCGACCCCGGACGAGCAGGTCGGCTGGCTGACCTGGAAGCAGGCCGGCGACCGGGCCTACGCGATCGCCGCCGGGCTGGTCGGGCTCGGCGTGCGGCCTGAGGACCGGGTCGCGATCCTCGCCGGTACGCGTCTGGAGTGGATCCTCGCCGATTTCGGCATCATGTGCGCCGGCGCGGCCACGACGACCGTGTACCCGACGACCGAGCCCGAGGACGCGCGGTACATCCTCGCCGACTCCGGCTCCACAGTGCTGATCGCGGAGAACGCCGCGCAGGCCGCCAAGGTCGGCGAGGGGACCGCGGTCGCCCACGTCGTCGTCATCGACGGCGAGGCGCCCGGGGCGATCACCCTGGCCGAGCTGGAGCGGCGGGGCACCGAGGCGCTCGCCGCCGACCCGGGCATGATCGACCGGATCATCGAGGAGATCCGGCCGGAGCAACTGGCCACGCTCATCTACACCTCGGGCACCACCGGGCGGCCCAAGGGCGTGGAGCTGCTGCACGCCGGCTGGTGTTGGGAGGCAGTCACCCAGGAGAACACGCCCGACGTGATGCGCGACGGCGACCTGCAATACCTGTGGCTGCCGCTGTCGCACTCGTTCGGCAAGACGCTCATCTGCGGGATCGTCCACGCCGGGCTACCGACCTATGTGGACGGTCGGGTGGACCGGTTGGTGGAGAAGCTCGGTCTGGTCAAGCCGACCCTCATGTGCGCCGCGCCGCGCGTGTTCGAGAAGGTCTACAACACCGCCGTCACGAGCGCGACCGCGGGCGGCGGCGCCAAGGCGAAGATCTTCACCTGGGCGGTACGCGTCGGGCGCGAGGCTGTGCGGCTGGAGCAGGCGGGCCGGCCGGTACCGGCGGGGCTGGCGGTACGGCGGCGGATCGCCGACCGGCTGGTGTTCAGCAAGCTGCGCGCCCGGCTGGGCGGGCGGATCAGGGCGCTGGTGTCGGGTTCGGCGCCGCTGGCGATTCCGATCGCGGAGTTCTTCGCCGCCGCCGGGCTGCCCATCTACGAGGGGTACGGACTGACCGAGACGAGTGCGGGCAACTTCGTCAACCGGGCCGGGAAGCTGCGCATCGGCACCGTCGGCACCACTCTTGGCGACCTGGAGGTGCGCATCGACTCCGACGGGGAGGTCCTGCTGCGCGGTACCCCGGTCATGCGCGGGTACCGCAACCTGCCCGAGGAGACCGCCGCGGCGTTCACCCACGACGGGTACTTCCGCACGGGCGACATCGGCGAACTGGACGACGCCGGGTACCTGCGCATCACCGACCGCAAGAAGGACCTGATCAAGACCTCGGGCGGCAAGTACGTCGCGCCCTCCCACCTGGAGGGCATGTTCAAGGCGATCTGCCCGTACACGTCGCAGGCGGTGGTGGTCGGCCAGGCGCGCAACTACGTCACGATGCTCGTCACCCTGGATCCGGACGCGATCGTCAAGTGGGCGGCGGGCGGTCCGCTGGAGGGCCGGTCGTACCAGGAGATCGCTGCCTCGCCCGAGGCGAACGAGATGGTCGCCTCCTACGTGAAGCAGCTCAACGAGCGGCTCAACCGGTGGGAGACGGTGAAGAAGTTCGCCATCCTGCCGCGCGATCTGTCCATTGAGGACGGCGAGCTGACGCCGTCAATGAAGATCAAGCGGCGGGCTGTCGAGCGCTCCTTCGCCGACGAGATCGAGTCGATGTACACCGGGACACTGGTCGAAATCTGACGCACGCTGGCCGGAGCCGGTTCCGCAGGCGTCGCAGGTTATGCCACCAGGGCCGGGGTCTCGTAGCTCCGGCGGGCCGGGCGGTCAAGCTCCGCGCGGGCCCGGGCGATCCGGTCGACCGCCTCGACCAGGTCCCGCTCGGGCAGCGTGAACGGCAGCCGCACGAACCGCTCGAGCGTGCCGTCCACGCCGAAGCGCGGCCCGGGCGCCAGCCGCACCCCGTAGGACTCCACCGCCCGGCACAGCGGGCTTGACACCGGCGCGTCCAGCTCCGCCCAGAGACTCACGCCCCCCGACGGTACCTGGAAGCGCCACTCCGGAAGCCGCTCGCGCACCGCGGCGGCCAGCGCGTCGCGCTGCTCGCGCAGCCGCGCGCGGCGCTGCGCGATCACCGCGTCCCGGTGCGCCAGGAGCCGAGCCGCCACCAACTGGTCCAGCACCGGCCCGGCCATGTCGACCCCGACGCGCACCGCGGCCAGCCGCTGCACCACCGGAGCCGCCGCCCGGATCCAGCCGATCCGCAGCCCGCCCCAGTAGGGCTTGCTCATCCCGCCGATGGACAGTACCCGGGCGTGCCGGTCGAATGCGGCCACCGGCGGGGGTACCGGTTCGCCCGCCAACCACAGGTCCACAAAGGACTCGTCGACGATCAGGTCGGTACCGGCGGAGTGCGCGACGGCCGGCAGCCGCTCGCGCAGCCCGGCGTCCATCAGGTGGCCGGTGGGGTTCTGGTACTCCGGGATCAGGTAGGCCGCCCGGGGACGGTTCTGCCGCAGGGCGTCCAGCAGCAGCTCACCGTCCCAGCCCGCGGCCGACAGTCCGTGGGTCAGTACCCGCGCCCGGCGCGCGGCGAAGCCGACCAGCGCGTTGGGGTAGGTCGGCGACTCCACCAGTATCGACTGGCCCGCGCCCACCAGCAGCCGCACCGCGAGGTCCAGCGCGTGCTGCACACCGCTGGTGATCATGATCTGGTCCGGGCTGGTCGGCACCCCCCGGGCGGCGTAGCCCTGGGCCACGGCGGCGCGAAGCTCGATCAGGCCGGCCGGGTGGTAGCCCGCGTCGCCGAGGTAGCGAGGCAGGTCGTCGAGGGCGGCCGCCGCGGCGACGGTCAGCTGCGGCGGGGCGTCCAGCGCGGCGCAGCCCAGATCGATCATGTCGGGCGCGCCGCCGGGTGCCCAGATACCGGAGGTGCCGACCCGGGCGCCGGACGGCATCGCGGTCCAGCTCCCGGCGCCGCGCCGGCTGGTCAAGTGGCCGGTCTCGCGCAGCAGCCGGTATCCCGCCGTGACCGTGGTACGGCTGATGCCGAGCGCCGCGGCCAGTTCCCGTTCGGCCGGCAGCCGTACCCCGAGGGCCAGCCGGCCATCGCTGAGCAGGCCGCGGACCGCCCCGGCCAGCGCAACATAGTCCGGTACCCCCCGGCCGGCGTGCCAGCGGCCGAGGATCCGGGCGAGCTGTGGCCCCTGCAGGACGCTCGTCACGTCCACACCTCCGGAATTGGCTCTTTGTGCCTCCTCGATTGGCCTTCAGAGTGGCATCCATGAGACGTGATGGCAAGCCGGTCCAGGGCCGGCTCGCAAGCCGGCGAAGCTCGCGGATGCGGCTTCAGCCGGCGTTCGCCCGCCGGTTGGTGCAGCTCTACCTGGGCCTGACCGCGTACGGGGTGAGCATGGCCCTGATGATCCGCAGCCGGCTGGGCAACATGCCCTGGGACGTGCTGCACCAGGGCATCGCCCAGCACCTCGGGGTGTCGATCGGCTGGGTGGCCATCGGAGTCGGCGCGCTGGCCCTGCTGGCGTGGATACCGCTGCGGCAGGTGCCAGGCCTCGGCACGGTCAGCAACGTGGTGGTCATCGGCCTGGTGATGGACCGGGTACTCGCGGTGCTGCCCGACGCGCACCCGCTGCCGCTGCGCATCACCGAACTGGCCGGCGGGATCGTCCTCAATGGCCTGGCGACCGGGGCGTACATCGGCGCCGGGCTCGGGCCGGGTCCGCGCGACGGGCTGATGACCGGGCTCGCCCGCCGCACGGGCCGGTCGATCCGCCTGGTACGCACCGGTATCGAGGTGGTCGTGGTGGCTGCCGGCTGGCTGCTGGGCGGCGTATTCGGCATCGGTACCCTGCTTTACGCGGTGTCCATCGGGCCGCTGGCCCAGCTGTTCCTGCCGCTGTTCACGCTCGGGGGCCGGGCCGCCCGGAACGCGTCGCCTGAGGCGCGGCTCGAACCCGCCGCGGCCTCTGGTACTCATTGAGGACATGACCTCAGCCCTGCTGGTGATGGACGTCCAGGTCGGAATCGTCGCCCGGTACGGCGACCCGGAAGATCTGCTCGGCCGGCTCGCGGGGGCGGTGGACGCGGCCCGCTCCGCCGGGGTACCGGTGGTCTACGTCCGGGTCGCGTTCCGCCCCGGGTACCCGGAGGTCCCGGCTTCGAACAAGGGATTCAGCGCGCTGGCGGCGACCGGGGCCTTCGACGAGTCGGCGCCGCAGACCCGGATCCATCCGCGGGTGGCGCCCCGGGAGGGCGAGGTGGTCGTACTCAAGCGCCGGATCAGCGCGTTCGCCGGCAGCGACCTGTCGGAGGTGCTGCGCGCGGGCGGGATCGACACGCTGGTGCTGACCGGCATCGCCACCTCGGGCGTCGTGCTGTCCACCCTGCGCCAGGCCGCTGACCTTGACTTCCGGCTGGTCGTCCTGTCCGACGCGGTGGCCGACGCCGATCCGGAGGTGCACCAGGTACTGATCAACAAGGTGTTCCCGCGCCAGGCGGAGGTCAAGACCGTCGCGGAGTGGGCGGCCGGCCTCTGGCCGGCGGCCTAGCCGCCCCGGCGGCGTACCTCAGTCCAGCCGTCGGTAGTTGACGCCCAGGCGGTCCAGCCGGGGCAGGTGGCCGGCCAGCCGCGCGCGGAACCCGTCCAGGTCCCTCGGCTGCGGGGCGGTCCAGCCCAGCTCCGCGACCGCGGCCAGCCGGGGGAAGGTGCGGTACTCGACGAGCTCCGGGGTCGGCGTGTACTCGCTCCACATCTGACCCTGCACGCCGAAGACGTCGCCCGGCTCGTACCCGTAGACCCGCGACAACGGGACCGTGCCCCGGATGGCCAGCGGCTCGCCGGGCGCGTCCGACTCGGCCCAGTCCAGGTACACGTACTCCTGTGGTACCGCGACGACCGGGAATCCGGCGTCCTGGGCCAGCTTGACCCGGGACGCCTCCTGCCAGGCGAAGACCATCGCGCCCTTCGGCGCGCCCCGGTCGAGCAGCTCGTCCCAGACGCCGATCCGCCGGCCGTGCGTCGCCAGGTGCGCGGCCAGCCGTGCGGCCCACCAGCCGACCAGTCCGTCCACTCTGGACAGTCCCTCGGCGGCCGCCCGGGAACGCGCGGCCGGCGAAGCGAGCCATTCGTCCGGCGGTACCTCGTCGCCGCCCAGGTGCACGTACTCGAAGGGGAACACCGACACCACCTCGTCGAGCACGTGCGTGACGAACTCGACGGTGGCGTCCTCGACGTTGAGGATGTGCGCGGAGATCCCCCACGCGCTGCGTACCGGCAACTGGCGCCCGGGATCGTTGCCCAGCCAGGGGTACGCGGAGATGGCCGCTTGCATGTGTCCGGGTACGTCGATCTCCGGCATGACCTCGATGCCGAGCGTCGCGGCGTGCTCGACCAGCCCCCGCAGCTCCGCCTGCGTGTACCAGCCGCCGTAGGGCACCCCGTCGAACCGGCCCTCCCGGGCGTGCCCCGCCTGGGACTCGGGCCGCCACGCGCCGACCTCGGTCAGCCTCGGGTACCGGTGCACCTCGAACCGCCACCCCTGGTCGTCGGTCAGGTGAAGGTGCAACCGGTTGATCTTGTGCACCGCCAGCGCCTCGACGTACCGGTGGACGAACTCCATCGGGTGGCACCAGCGCGCCACGTCCAGCAGCGCACCACGCCAGGCGTAGTGCGGCACGTCCTCGATGTCGACGCACGGAATCTCCCAGCGTG
>CAZYCD010000056.1:0-23047 GCA_964645345.1 uncultured Micromonosporaceae bacterium | reverse complement strand
CAACGGACCCGAGTGCCGGGTTCGCCACGGGTGGAGCCGACCGTAAGACGACCGCGAAGCCTCCCGGCTCTGCGACGCTGGTGGCAATGAAACCCGAACCCGACCCAGAGACGCCAACCGACGCCGCTGGTGGGAGCGCCGATCCCAAAGGAAAGGCAGCCTAATGCAAAGCAAGCACTCACGTTTGCTCACCAAAAGGCAACGGCAGTCTCCGGAGCAGGACTCGCGTCGCGTAGCCGGCGAGGGCGAAGGTAGCGGCAGTCTGCCCTCGCCTGCGGGTTGCCCACGTTCATCCGGAACGGGTGATGACGGGCCACCAACGGTCTCGGCACGGTGTGTTCGGACCGGGTCACCGGTCGCCACGGTTTGCCGGCGCGTCCACATTGGCGGTTCGAGCATGACGACAAGTCCTACCCAGGCGTTCTTCGACGAGTTGGCCGAGCGCGGACACGTGCCCGAGTTGGCACACGAACGCGGCCAGGTCCGCTTTGACGTCGTTGACTCCGGGTGCATCCGTCAGTGGACGGTGTCGTTTCACAACGGGGACGTCGAGGTGTCCGAGTCGGCGGGCGCCGAGTCGGACGTCGATGTGGTCCTTCGTGGCGACAGTGGTCTGTTCGACCGTGCGGTCCGCGGCGAGGCGAACCTGATGCAGGCGGCGCTGCGCGGTGAGCTCACCTACGTCGGCAACATCGAACTGCTGGGCCCGTTGGGCCAACTGGTGCCCGGGCCGCCGGGACAGACGGGCCCGCGTAGGGTCACCGCATCGGGGAGGTGACGAGCGTGGACGGTGCGCCGGTGAGCCTGCTTGACGGCAATACCTTCGTGGTCAGTGACAGCCATGGTGATATCGAGGCCGAGCCGACCGACCCGACCGGATTGTTCTCGTACGATACGAGGTTCCTGTCCCGGTGGGTGCTCACAGTGGACGGCGCCCGGCTCAGCTCGTTGTCGGTCGACGATCTGCAGTTCTACGAGACCCGGTTCTACTGCGTGCCCGGCACCGCGGCCGTCTACGTCGATGCGAAAGTGTCGGTGGTCCGCCAGCGGAGGGTCTGCTCCGGGTTCCACGAGGACGTCCTGATCGCGAACCACCGCGAGGAGCCGGTCGAGGTCCGCGTGCGGTTCGACGCCGAGAGCGACTTCGCGGACCTGTTCGACGTGAAGAACAACACGCCGAAGAAGGGCACCTGCCGCAACCGGGTGGAGGACGCACAGCTCGTCCTGAGCTACGAGCGGGAGACCTTCCACCGGGAGACCGTGATCCGGGCCGACAAGGATGCTCAGATCGACGAGCAGGGGCTGAGCTTTGTTGCGCATATCGGACCCCATGAGGAGTGGACTGTCGGGGTGCAGGTCACCCCGATGATCCTTCGGCGGGGTCGGGCGGAGCCGCTGGTGTCGGGGTGGCAGACCGGCCGGACCGGTCGGGACATGGCCGCCGACTTGCAGCAATGGCTGGCGGACGCGCCGACGCTACGGTGTGACTGCGAACCGCTCAACCAGACCTACCAGCGCAGCCTGACTGATCTGGCCGCGTTGCGGTTCGACCCTGACATCGCTGATCAACACACCATGCCTGCCGCCGGCCTGCCGTGGTTCATGTCGATGTTCGGCCGCGACGCCATCCTGACCAGCCTGCAGGCGCTGCCCTTCACCCCGGATCTCGCGGCGACGACCATCCGGGTGCTGGCCCGTTTCCAGGCCGGGCAGATCGACGACTTCCGCGACGCGGATCCCGGCCGGATCCTGCACGAGATGCGCTACGGGGAGACGGCGGCGTTCGGCGAGCAACCCCACACTCCGTACTACGGCAACGCCGACGCCACTCCGCTGTTCGTGGTCCTGCTCGACGAGTACGAGAAATGGACCGGCGACACCGGCCTGGTACGGAAGTTTGAGAGCTCGGCGCGCAGTGCTCTTGCCTGGATCGACGACTACGCCGACCTGATGGGCAACGGCTACATCTCCTACCATCGGCGCAATGAGGACACCGGCCTGGAAAACCAGTGCTGGAAGGACTCCTGGGACTCCATCTCGTACCACGACGGCCGGCTGCCGGGCTTCCCGCGCGCCACCTGTGAATTGCAGGGTTACGCGTACGACGCCAAAGTGCGCGCGGCGCGGCTGGCGCGCGAGTTCTGGCACGACCCCGGCTACGCCGACCGGCTGGAACGCGAGGCCGCGGACCTCAAGGCCCGGTTCAACCGCGACTTCTGGCTCAACGACCGCAGCTACTACGCGCTGGCCCTGGCCGGTCCGGAAGCCGAGCGGGTCGACGCCCTGTCCTCCAACATCGGCCACCTGCTGTGGAGCGGCATCGTCGACGAGGACAAAGCCGACGCCGTGGTCGAGCATCTGATGTCGCCGGCGATGTACACCGGCTGGGGCGTGCGTACCCTCGCCGACGGCGAGGGGCTCTACAACCCGGTCGGCTACCACGTCGGCACGGTATGGCCCTTCGACAACTCCTACATCGCCTGGGGTCTTCGCCGGTACGGCTTCAACGAAGAAGCCGCCCGCGTGGCCAGCGGCATCCTTGACGCCGCAACCTACTTCCAGGGTCGACTCCCTGAAGCCTTCGCGGGTTACCCCCGGGAGCGCACCAAGTATCCCGTCCAGTACCCGACCGCGTGCAGCCCGCAGGCCTGGTCCACCGGGGCACCGCTGCTGCTGCTACGCACCCTGCTCGGCCTCGACCCCACCGACCGGGGCCTGGTTGAGAACCCCGCGGTGCCCGCGCACATCGGCCACCTCGAACTCCTCGACATCCCCGGCCGATGGGGCCGCACGGACGCCTACGGGCGCGGACGCGAGCAGTTCACCACCCAACGCATGGCGTGACCCTAACGGCCCGCCGGCCGCCCGCCTCCCCGACGCACCAGATCACCTCTACCGAATGATGCCGGCTCACCTCGGCAGGTCTGAGGCTTGTTGCAGTCCAGCAAGGCAGCTCGGACCAGTAGGTGGTTTGACCATTGGAGGAACCGTGGACTTCTCCCCACGACTCGACGCCATCCAGCAGCGTGTCACGGCAGTCAAGGCCGAGGTGCAGGCAGCCAGCACGGAGTCCCGTGACCAGATCAGAAGGCGAATCGACCAGACCCAGGGCGACCTCAGCCAGGCGGCAAAGAAGGCAGGGCAGCCCCGAACCGAGGCGGGGGGCAGCAAGTGGGCGCAGATCAAGGCCGACGCCGCCGCCAAGGTGGAGGACGCCAAAGCCAGGATCGACAAGCGAACCCAGCAGATGGACGCGAAGGCTGCTGCCGCCGACGCGGACTTCGCGGAAAGCAGCGCCACGGACGCCCTCGACTTCGCCGAGTGGGCGGCCCACAACGCCGAGCTGGCCATGCTGGACGCGATCGACGCCCGGGCCTACGCCGAGGAACTCGCCGGGAGCGGTCGGGCCTGAACCCATCCGCGACGGCCGTCCGCGGCGCTCATCGGCACCCCGGCGTTCGACAGGTCCGCCGGGTGCGGATGTAGCCGCGCCGGCCGCTGCAGTTGTATGCCGGGCCGGTACCCGCCGCCTGGGCTGGGTATAGCCAGCGCCATGAACCGGGTGAACATCGGGGCCGCGCACAAACAGCCGACGCCGGGTCCGCGGGGCCCGAGGGCCTTCCATCCCAGGCTCCGGTATGAGCTGATCGAATGCGGGCTGCGCGGTCATGAACTGCTCGGCACCGACGTGGCGGACATCCGCCGGGAGGATCGGCTCGTCGTGCAGCAGGGTGCCGGCGGCCTGCGTTGGTACCGGTGCCTGCGCTGCGACTCGTGGCTGCCGCTGCCGCCGCCGGACCACCCCGGCCGGCAGCATCTGCCGCCCCGCGATCAGGTCACCCTGCCGGTACGCGGCAAGGCGCTGCGCGATAAGTACGTGCTGCGCCTGATCGCCCTCGACCGGTTCGTTCACTTCGTCGTGCTCGGGCTGCTCGCCGGCGCCGTTCTGATCTTCCGGAGGAACGAGGCCGCCCTCGACAGCTATTGGATCAGGATCCTCCGCAACTTGCAGGCAGGGACAGGTGGCCCGGTCAGGGACACCTCTACGGGGCTGGTCGGCGAGCTCAACAAACTGTTCCGGATCGACTCCACCCGCCTGCTGTTCACCGGCCTGGTCCTGATCGGCTACGCGTTGCTGGAGGCGACCGAGGCCGTCGGCCTGTGGCTGGCCCGGCGCTGGGCGGAGTACCTGACCCTGGTCGCCACCGCGATCCTGCTGATCCCGGAGTCGTACGAACTGACCCGCCGGGTGGTACCGCTGAAGGTGATCGCCCTGGTGGTCAACCTCGCGGTGGTCATCTACCTGTTGTTCGCCAAGCGGCTGTTCGGGCTGCGCGGTGGCGGCGACGCCGAGCACGCCGAACGCGAACGCGACAACGGCTGGGCCGCGCTGGAAGCTAGTCTTCCGGCGGCGGCCCGCCGGCCCGCCACTCCATCGACGTGACAGGGCAGCACGCGATCCGCGACTGCAACAGAAACTCAAAGCGTGACCCGGGTTCTGCACGCGATGACTCGCGCGCAGAACCCGGGTCAGGTGTGCTTCTTCGGGTGGGGCTACTTGGCGGCGAGGGCGGCGTCGACTCCCGGGGCCGGGGCGCCGAGGCCGGTAACCGTGTCGTAGCCCGCGCGGGCTGTGCAGACCGCGGCGGGGCAGGGGCCGTTGCTGCCGGTGGTCACGTCGGTCAGGGCCGTGCCGAGGCCGTAGATCGCGGTGAACACGGAGCCGTCGGCTGCGGCGAGGTGGGGCTTGTCCGCCGTGGCGCGTTCGGCGTCGGTCACGGCGAGGATCGCGGCCCATATCGGGGCGGCCAGGCTGGTGCCGCCGATCTGCAGCCACCGGCCAGGACTGTCCGCGATCGTGACGTAGACCGCGACGCCGGTGCGCGGGTCGGCGACGGCGGACACATCGGGTGCGCCGCGGAAGGCGGCCGTGTTGAAACCGTTCTGGAAGGCCGGTCGTGCTTCGAAGTACGAAAGGCCGCCGCCGGATCCGTTCCAGGCGGTCTGTCCGAGTGTGTTGCCGGCCGCGTCCAGTCGCAGGCTGGTACCGCCGATGGACAGCACGTCGGGCGCGGTGGCGCCGTAGCCGGCCGGGTTGCCGGAGTCGCCGGAGGATTCCACGCACACGGACTCGGTCAGCAGGCAGTGCCCGTTGTAGAAGTCCTGTTCGGAGAACTCGCCGTTCCCGCCCCAGCTCATGGATACCGCGGCCGGGTGCAGCGCCGCCGCCGCGTCGACCGCCCGGTACATGTCGGCGTCGATGTCCGAGGCCGACTCGACCAGCACGATGTGCGCCATCGGCGCCACCGCGTGTACCCACTCGACGTCCAACGCCACCTCCGCGTCCCAGGCGAACCCGCCCGGCTGCATCCCCGGCATCTGCTGGACGGTGAAGTCGAAGCAGGCGGTACCGGCCGGGACGCTGTCACAGGTGTGCGGCAGACCGTACTGCTGGGCGAAGGTGTTGAGGTCGGCGGTGATGTTCGGGTGGTGGAAGGCGTCAACGATGGCCACCGTCTGGCCCTGGCCGTTCCCGGTCAGCGCCAGGTTGTGCTGGATCTGGTCGGGTCGGTAGCCGCGGATCGCCGGGGCGCCCGCTTGGTCAGGGGCGATAACGGCGTGGTTGTGCGCCTTGCCGTCACCCCA
Organism: uncultured Micromonosporaceae bacterium; assembly: GCA_964645345.1. Classification (GTDB taxonomy): domain Bacteria; phylum Actinomycetota; class Actinomycetes; order Mycobacteriales; family Micromonosporaceae; genus Rugosimonospora. The sequence continues at coordinate 17,401 of CAZYCD010000056.1, read as the reverse complement.
GCCGGTGCCCGAGATCGGGTCGCCGACCACCAGACCGTCCGGGTGACCCCCGGTCACGCTCGCGTCCGGCGTGTGACCCGACCGGGTCGGGGCCGGCGACGCGCTGGGCGCGACGCCGATCTGGTTCACGCTGATGCCGTGGATCTGGTAGTCGGGGGCGTAGAAGCCGCCGCCGTTGAACTGCCAGTCCAGGTCCCACAGCCGCATGTCCTGGGTGAAGCCGATCAGTTGCGAACCGTCGACGGTGAACTGGTCGGAGTCGTCCAGCGCCGGGGCGCGGCCGTAGTTCTCGGGGTAGTTGTCGGCGTCCGGGGTGAAGACCGACGGGGCGTACACCTGCAGGCCCTTGGAGGCGGTGACCACGACCGGCGAGCCGTCGCCCGACGTGGCGACCCCGCCGCCGTAGTTGTCGGGGAATGTGAAGGTGTCCGACCAGGTCGTGCCGTCCGGCTGCAGGCGGGTCACCGTGGCGATGTGCACCTGGATCAGGCCGACGCCGGCCGCCGCGCCGAACCCGATGTGGGTGAACGACCCGTAGCTGACGTGAGTGGCGAGCACCGCTCCCGTGCGGGTGTCCCGGATCTCGATCAGCGTGGTATCCGAGTTCCGCTGCTGCCAGGCGAACGCGGCGGCGTGGCCGCCCCCGAGCGGGAGGTCGGGGTTGGTGTACACGGCGGCCTTGAAGTCCGCACCGGTGACCGACGGGTCGGCGGCGGCCGTCCACACCGGCGCGCCGGTCGCGGCGTCGAGCGCCACCGCCCGGTAGGTGTTCGACGCGTCCCCGTAGGCGGTGCCGTACTCGGCGATGACCCGCCCGTCCGCGTCGGTCGCCACGTCGGAGAACTTCACGACCGAGCCCGCCGGCCGGTACGTCCAGCGGACCTGGCCGTCGGCCGTGTACGCGGTGAGGTCGTGCGTGGGCACGACGATCTCCAGGCCGGCCGCGGTGCGGACCGGGGTCGCCGACCAGGTGTACGCGCCCGGGATGTCGTGGGCGGTGGCCACGGTACCCGTGGTCACGTTGACCAGGTCCCATCCGCCGGTCGCGGCGACCAGTACCTGGCTGCCGCCGTTGACGACCTGGATCTGGTGTACCGCTCCCTGAACGGTGGCGGTCCACAGGATGTGGGCCGTGCCGTCGGGCGTCGGGTGCCCGTCGATGGCGAACACGCCGCGGCTCTCGCCGCCGACGACGAGGTCTTTGACACCGTCACCGTTCACGTCCACCTGCACGCCCGAGTACGCGTCGCCCAGCTGCGGCCAGACGTCCTGGACCGCACCGGTCACGGTCTGGTAAGCGTAGGCGTTGTCGTCGGCCGAGACGGACAGCACCGCGTCGCCGAACTGGGCCGGGACGAGCCCGGTGCCGACCGCGCCCTGGTGCGACCAGTGGATCGCGCCGGTGCGCGAGTCCAGCGCGAGGATCTGGGTGCCCTCGGGGCCGTCGGGTACCGCTTCGGTGTCGGGGCGCGGGTCCTGGGTCGTCACGACGATCGACTCGTGGTGCATCGGCGGCAGGATCAGGCCGCCGACGATCGGGATATCGCCGTCGAACGAGGGCGGCAGAGCCCTGCCCCACACCACGGCGCCGCTCGGGCCGAGCGCCAGGGCGGTGGAACCGGTCGCGTAACCGTTGCTGTCCACACCGACCTCGGAGGCGTAGAACGCCGGGTTGGTGGGGTTGGGGTCGCCGACGGAAAGCGTGGTGGGGAAGGCGTTGGTGCGGGTGACCAGCACGGAACGCGCTCCGCTGGCCGGGTCATAGGCCGTGACTTGCCAGAACACCGAGTCCGTGGGGTCGTTCTCCTCGCCGGCGACGATCCGGTGGCGCACCGCGTCGTCAACCAGGAACCGCGGGTACCCGGGCGTGCGGGTGTCGAACTTCAGCGCGCCGGTGGCCGCGTCGAGCAGGATCACGTGGCCGTCGGCCGGGCGCGGGCTGCCCAGGCCCAGCGGGGTGTCCGTCCAGGCCGCCGCGATCCCGTAGGCCGTCGGGGTGACCGCCGTCCAGCGCGCCCAGGGTACCTGCCGGCTGTAGCTCCACACGGTGGTGGCGGCCGCGGTGTGCCCGGTAGCCGTGAACCTGAGCAGGTACAGCGCCGAGCGGCTGTCGCCCTGTTCGGCGACCGGGTTGAGGCGCCAGGCCGGGCCGGTCTCGTCGGCCACGATCAGCCCGCCGGCGGCCGGGACGAGGCTCGTGACGAGCCCCGGGTACACCTTGTGCCACAGGGTGTGCCCGTCGAGTCCACTCAGGACGGTGACGAAGCTGGCGCCCCGGGTCAGCGTGGAGTCGGGCAGGGTGAACGGGAACCCGTTGGTGAAGCCCAGGCTGTACACGACGGCCAGGTCCTGCCCGCCCGAACCGCCGCCGAAGTCACCGACGGCGAACGTGCTGTTCGAGGACAGTGAGCCGGCCGAGACGGGGTCGTACCCCGCGAACATGTCCAGGTGCGGCGGGACCTGGTACCAGGGCAGCGACCCCTTCATCCCCCAGTCGGCGACGAAGGACCGTTCCGTCCTGGTCCACTGCGGCAGGCCGTGGGTGCCGACGCGGGAGACCTGCCCGGCGGTGTCGATGCGGTACCAGTCGTGGGAGCCCGGGATGGTGCCGGTCAGGCTGAGACCGCGCGGCGTTTCAACATTGTTGGTCTGGGTGAGCGAGGGGGTGGCCGGCCCTGCGGCGGCCGTGGCCGGCGCGGCCGGCGCGCCGGCCCGCTGGACCTCGGCCGCCGCCTCAGTGGCGCGTGGCGCCCCAGCCACCGCGGCCGCCACCACCCGTTGCGCCGTCGTCCCCTCCTTGGCAACGCCGACCGTCAGCTTGTTGGACAACGCCACGACCTGATCGTTCGTCAGGCTGATCCGGCCCGCTGCCGTCGCGGTCGCGGCAGTGGACAGGGGGCCGACCACGGCGGCGGCGGCGCACACAGCCAGCACTGCGGCGACCGACCGCTTGTGGCGGGCGGCGGACCGCACGGCCCGTCCCATTCGTGAGTTGAGCGACGGCAAGTCGTCCTCCAAGGCGTGTGGCGGCCGGGCGTCGTTGCAGGCCAGCGGCTGCCGATGGCGATGTGGATGTGCTCGGATGCTTCCATCGCCGGCAGGGTCCCCGGTAGCATCAGCGGCGTCCGGTTCCGGCCATCGACCGGATCAGGCCACCGCCGAAACACCGCTGGGAGGACGGACGATGCTGGAACCGGTCGGAATATCTCCGTTCGAGGAAGTGGTGCTGCGCACCCTGCTCGCCACTCAACGCCGCACCATCGGCGAACTCGCCGACGACCTGGATACGGCGGCGGAGCAGGTCCGCAGGGCGGTCCGACGCCTCACCGACCTCGGCATGGTCGGCCGGGACGGCAGCGCGGTCACCGCGATCGACCCACGCGTCGCGCTGACCGGGATGCTGCGGGAACGCCGCACCGAACTGGACCGGCTGAGCAAGGCCGTCGACGACCTGTCCGCCGCGTTCCACGACCACGGCCGGCGCGGATCGACCTCCCGACTGGTGGAACTGATCGAGGGACGCGCCTCGATCGCGGCCCGGGTGGCGGACATGCTCGGCCGCGCGGACGAGGAGGTCCTCGCTTTCGACACCCCGCCATACGGCGTCACCGACTACGAGGACAGCGAGATCGAGATCAGCCTGCTTGCCCGGCACATCCAGTGCCGAGCCGTCTACGCCTCGGAAGTCCTGGACGTTGCGCAGCGTGCGACGAGCATCAGAGCGCTGGTCGATCTGGGCGAACGGGCGCGCGTCGTCCCGGTGGTACCCATCAAGATGATCATCGTGGACCGGCGGGAGGCGATAGTACCGCTGACCGACTCCGTCGACCGTGCGCCGGACAACGCCGTCGTCGTCCACAAGTCCGGCATCTGCCAGGCGATGACCGCGTTGTTCGAGTCGGTCTGGGCGCATGCCGTACCTCTGTTCACCCCCGGCACCGACGACCACGCCGATCTGCCCGGCGAGGACCTGGGCATTCTGCAACTGCTCAATGCCGGCATGAAGGACGACGTCATTGGCCGCCAACTGGGCATGAGCGAACGAACCGTGCGCCGCCGCGTCGCACAACTCGCCGCACGCCTGGGCGCCTCGTCACGCTTCCAGATCGGCGCGCAAGCCGCCCGGCGAGGATGGGTGTAGAGGCACCCGTGTGGCGCGGCTACCGGCGTGCCACCGGTGACGTCGGCGTTGTTGGCTTGCCTGCACCTCGCCTCAACCAACCGGCGTCGGTTACGGCAAGCCGGCCGGCCAGCCGGTGCAGACCGAGGCCGGCCAGGGCGCGCAACGGCGCCTGCTCGCCGTGGTGCTCGTATTCGTGCCGTACGAGGGTGGCAGCGCGACGTGGTTCCAGGCACCAGGTACCCGTCTCCCGGAATCCCGGCACCTGCCAGGTCGTGCTGACAGATCTGGTGCCGATGTCAAGGTACTCGAAAAAGCCGTGCAGGCCGCCGTGGACCACGATCGGGTAGCGCACTCCGGTAGCTGGCTCGCGCGGACCACGCAACGACAGAAACGCGGGGTTCCACCAGGGGAACTGCTGCGGCTCCAGCAGGACCTGCCGCACCCGCAGCAAAGGTACCTGCAGGCGCCGGGTTCCGTGCTGCGTGATCACGAGTAAGTTCCTCCAGTCGAACGGACTGTCACCTCGGCAAAGAGCAGAGCCTTGATGGGGAGGGTTTCCGGCTCGTTTCCGGGCTGTGTCCGCCAGTCGGGGAGCCGTGTGAGGTGCCCAACACGCGGTGCCGTCGGTACCTGCAGGAAGGGCTTTGCAGTCTGTGCTCGGACGAGGTGCCGCCGCGTCCAACGGCAGACGGACAAGCCGAACCGGACGGGGCCGAAATACACGGTCCCGATCGGCGGCGAATGCAGGTTTGCCGGAGGCAGGGTCCGGAACGCGTCTGTGCTCCTAGGCGTCGATCGGCAACGTTCGTGAGCCAAGTATGTGCTACGACTACGCTGAAGGCGGACAGGGCGGAAGAAGCGGGCGGCGATGGCGACGGGTGGGGCGGACCGGCTGCTGCGGACGCATGAACAGGCGCGAGCGGTGTTCCTGGAGCTGTTCTTCGACGTGGTGTTCGTCCTGGCATTCTTTCGGCTCTCGCAGGAACTGCTGGAGCATCTGAGCTGGCCTGGTGCCCTGCAGACACTGGTGCTGCTGCTGGCCGTGTTGATGGTCTGGTTCTTCGCAGCCCTGTACACGGACACCTTCAATCTGCAGCATCCGCTGATACAGCTGGCGATCATATCCATCATGTTCAGCGCCCTCGTGATGGCGGCGGCGACACCTACGGCGTTCGGCCGGCACGGTGCGGCCTTCGCAGGGGCCTACGTGGCAGTCCGCGTTGGTGCCAACGCTGTCGCGGTGCTGCTGCTGCGTGGCCGAGAGGGGCAGCGCAATGCGCTGCGGATCCTGTTCTGGGCCGGCGTGTCCGCCACACCATGGCTCGCGGGCGCCTTCGCGCACGGCTCCGCGCGGGAGGCGCTGTGGATAGTGGGAGCGGCCGTGGACTACGCAGGGATCGGACTGGGCTTCCCCACCCCGAAGCTGGGCCGCGCGGGCGCGCGTCGCGTCGAGATCGTGATCTCCGAAGAGCATGTGGCCGAGCGGTACCAGCAGTTCTTCATCATCGCGCTCGGCGAGCCGATCCTGGTCACCGGGCTGGCGTTCGCCACCGGTGGGTTCGGGGCCGCCCGCACCGCCGCGACCGTGGTCGCGTTCGCCACCACCGCACTGATGTGGCGCATCTACATCCACCGCGCGGGAGCGCTGCTGGCCGACGCAATCGCCGCGGCCACCAACGTACTGCGCGTTGCTGTCCTGACGGTCTACGCCCACGTGTTGATGGTCGCCGGGGTTATCACCATCGCCGTTGCCGACGAACTCGTCATCCAACACCCGTCCGGACGCCCGCATCGTTCCTGGACCGCCGTGATCCTCGGCGGACCCGCCTTGTTCCTCGTCGGCCGGGCCACCTTCGAGTACGCGGTGTTCGGGCGCGTGTCCCGGCCCCGCGTCATCGGTGCCCTCGTTCTGCTTGCCCTCGCGCCGGCGATGACGCTTGTGCCGCCGCTCGCGGTGGCCACCACGGCCGCCATCATTCTTGCCTGTGTCGTCGCTGTCATCCTGGCCGGCGTTGCCGTATCCGACGCGGTCCGCACGCGGAGACTCCCTTCCGAGCCGCCGTCACCACCCGGGTAGCGCTCCACGCCCGGACAACACCGACGGGAGCTGCCCAGGGCCACCGCCTCACCGACAGCATCCCAGCGCCCAGCCGACGGTCGACTGGGTTCGGCGGCGCCCGCCCCGGCTGCGTCGTACCGCGCTCGGCGCCGCCCTCGTACTCAGCGCGATGAGCTCGGTACTGGTCACCCTTCCGGTCGTACCTCTCGGCGCCCTGTGCCGGACGCCGATCGTTTCGGTGAACTACGACACCGGCGAGACCATCGGCTGGCCCGCATACGTCCAGGAGATCGCCGGTGTCTTCCACCAGCTTCCAGCCGGTCAGCAGGCGACCGCCGCGATCGTCACCAGTAACTACGGCGAAGCGGGAGCCATCGACCGGTACGGGCCGCCGTTCGGTCTACGACGGGCGTTCAGCGGGCACAACGGTTACTGGTACTGGGGCCCGCCTCCCGTGACCGCGGACATCACCGTCGCGGTCGGTTTTGCCCGTGACGTCCTGCCAGAGGTCGTTCGGAGATGTCCGTCTGGGCACGCGGCTGGACAACCACCTTGGCATCCCCAATGACGAACAAGGTAAGCCGGTGTGGGTGTGCTCCCAACCTTGCGGCAGCTGGCCGGCGTTGTGGCCGCGTTTCCGTTCGCTGGGATGACCGGGGTCCCGGATGGCCAGGGTGGAATGGCGACGGGCTGCACCGTCGAGTCGACCTTCCGGGTGCGATCGCATCCGGGTCACCAAGGACCGGGCCGCCGCACGGCCGGCCTCGCAGTGGCGTTCAGACTCGCCGAGTCCGCGCAGCAACGCTGACGGGCCGTCAATGCGGCCCACCTCGCTGCTGCTTGAGAGCCGTTCGCTGCGCTTGCCGCCGGGCGACCGACGGTAGCTATGTCGAGCCGGTACCCGGGTTGCCGGCGTCGCGTTCGTGGTGGTCGATGCCGGACGCGGCGGCACCGGTCAGGGTTGCCAGCGCGCCCGTGATGTCCAGCACGCGACGCACTCCGGCCTGCGCGTTGACGACGGTGAGCGTGCGCCCGGCGGCAACGGCTCGACGGTGGGCGATGACCAGAGCGGCGATGCCCGTGGAGTCCAGGAACGTGACGTCGGCGAGGTCGATCACGAGACTGGCCGCGGTGCGCTGCAGGGCCGCCAGCGCATGTGCCAGCGTACCGACGCTGGACATGTCGATCTCGCCTGTGAGGCTCATCCGGACCTGCCCGCCAGGGTCATGGTCCCGCCGAACATCGAGCCTGGCCGGCGGGAACACAGACTCCGCTCGCATGACCACCCGCTTCCGTTCGGCTCGCTGATCATAGAACCAACCGGATGAAATCGGTCCGCCCGCCCGCACGCTGGCCAGGGATCGATAGTTTCGGGGCGGACGCGGTGGGTACGCAGTGGGGCAACTCAATCGTATACCCCCCGAAAGTGAGAGCCCCCTATGTCCGACACGATCGCGGCCGCCCGCCTGGACGTCGGTGGCGCCGTCACCGACATGCTGCGCTCGGTGCTGCTGTTCCTGCCCAAGGCGTTGGGCTTCGTCGTCATCCTGGTGATCGGGTGGCTGGTCGCCCGGCTGGTGCGCACCCTGGTGGACAAGGTCCTGGAACGGGTCGGGTTCGACCGTGCCGTGGAGCGCGGCGGGATCAAGACGGCGCTGGCCCGCAGCCGGTACGACGCTTCCGACCTGGTGGCCCGGCTGGTCTACTACGCGATCCTGCTGTTCACCCTGCAGCTGGCGTTCGGGATCTGGGGCCCCAACCCGGTCTCCGAACTCATCAAGGGTGTCGTGGCGTGGCTGCCGAAGGCGTTCGTGGCGATCCTCATCGTCGTGGTTGCCGCGGCGATCGCATCCGCCGTCCGGGACATCGTCGGCAACGCGCTGGGCGGGCTGTCCTACGGGCGGGTGCTGGCCAACGTCGCCGCGGTGTTCATCATCGGTCTTGGTGTCATCGCGGCACTCAACCAGATCGGGGTCGCCACCACGGTGACCATGCCGATCCTGATCGCGGTGCTGGCTACCCTCGGCGGCATCCTCGTCGTCGGAGTCGGTGGCGGTCTCGTCCGGCCGATGCAGCAGCGCTGGGAGAACTGGCTGGACCGGGCCGCAAGCGAGTCGCACGCGATCGCCGAGCACGCCAGGGCGTACCAGGCCGGGCAGGCCGACGCGCCTGGGTCCCTGGCGGGACAGCCGCCGCGGCCAGCGGAGACCAGAGTTAGCGGCGTACCCTCCCAGGCCCCGGCCGAGACGAACCCGACCGTCAACGGCGCGGACCAGCCCACGATGGTGCTGCCACCTACGCCCGGGCAGACCCCACCCCGCTGAACACCCTCCCGAAGCAGGAGTGGCCCGGCCGGAAGGCCGGGCCACCACTGTCCCCGGACGTGGCGACGACGTGAGCCGGTTGCACGGGTGCGGGCATCGCAAATACCCGCGTCGGTTCCACGTTGGGCTGGTCTATTGCTGGCTTAGATGGATCAAGGCGGGGGTGACGATGCCGAGCAGCACGCCGAATATCGCGGCGATGACCACCCACAGGAGCCGCCGCGGCCAGGCGCCGGAGGCCCGGAGCCGTCGAATTTCGCTGCCCTGGCGCTCGATCGCCTCCGTCGGTCCTCGCAGCGCCTCCGTCAAGGCGTCACGGAGGGATTCTCGTTCCAGGTTGGCCGGCGCCACCATGAGCGTCTTGTGTACGGCGCGGCCGAGAAGGTCATCGGCCGTGGCCGGCGTCGTGAACGCACCCTTGCGGACGTATGCAACACCAGCCGTGATGACGGGCACGGACGTGATACGAGCAACGTCGGCGATGACGACCGGTCGGCCATCGACCGGTACCACATCGGTCATCACCTGGGGCCGGGGCTCGACACGTTCAGCGGCGCGGATGATGCTGTTGACGGCACGATTCGGGTCGACGCCACGAATGGCTGCCTCTGCGCCATCAGCGCGTGGTGGACCGATCCCCAGCAGTAGCCGGCCGCCGGAGGTGTTGGCGAAAGCGGCGAGGTGCCGGGCGATCTCGTCTACCGGAGGGATCACGTTGTTGAACTCAAGGCCTTGATCCTCGCCGGCCGCCACAAGGTCTCGAAGCTCCTCCTTGGTCATCACGCCCATAGAGTAGGCCACGGTGACCGGTTCGAACTGTCGACCAGCAAAACCCGGCCTGCGGCAGCGGGCAAACGTAGCGGCCCACCCACGTGTTCAGGCAGCAGCACCCGGCCGCGTGCAGTGCCGTTCCCACACGGGAAATGCCGCCACTGGACCATGCCGCCGGGGAAGCACTGCGCCGGGGTGACTGAGCACAGTGGACAGTGTCACGGGTCATCGGTTGCTTGTAACGGGCTTTGCGGTGTGGGTTTCGTACATCCGGGCGGCCACGACCAGACCGGAGGCGGCGGTGAGGGCCGCGACGGTCCAGATCGCGGCCGCCAGGCCGTACGCGTCGGCGACGACGCCGGTGAGCAGCGCGCCGAGGGCGAAGCCGCCATCACGCCACAGTCGGTAGACGCCGACGGCACGGGCACGCCACGCGGGGTGGGCGACGTCGCTGATGGACGCCAGGAGGGTGGGGTAGACCATGGCGGTACCGGTGCCGAGCAGCACCGCCGCGACGGCCCAGACGTCGAAGGTGTGGCCGATCGCGACCATGGCGATGGCGGCGGCCTGTACCCACATGCCAGCGGCGATGAGCCATTTACGGCCGATCCGGTCGGACAGTGCTCCGGTGACCAGCTGGCCGACTCCCCAGACGCCGAGGTACAGGGCGGCGAGCGTGCCGATCTGCGCGATATCGAGGCCGTGGCGAGCGTAGAGGACCGGGAAGACGCCCCACGCGAGGGCGTCGTTGAGGTTGTTGACCATGCCGGCCTGGCTGGCCGCGGATAGAGCCGGTTCCCGCAGCGACGTGAGCGTGGCGACCTGCCGGGTGGTCAGGCGCCCGTGCAACTGGCCAGCGCGGGTGGCGTGGTTGGCGGCCTCGTGGTGGGCGTACGCGCGCGTTTCCCGTACCGCGAGGGTGGACAGGCCCAGGCCCAGGGCGAGGTAGGCGGCGCCGAGCAGGAACGGGGCGGGGCGCAGCCCGTACGCGGTGGCGAGATATCCCGTGGCGAGGGCGGTCATCGCGAGGGCCCCGTACCCGGCGGCCTCGTTGAACCCCATGGCCAGGCCGCGCCGGGCCGGGCCGACCAGGTCGATCTTCATGATGACCGTGGTGGACCAGGTGAGGCCCTGGTTGATGCCCAGCAGGACGTTCGCGGCGACCACCCAGCCCCAGCTGGGGGCCCAGATCAGCAGGGCGGGTACCGGCAGGGCGACCAGCCAGCCGGCGATCAGGACGGGCTTGCGGCCGTACCGGTCGGAGAGGGTACCGGCGAAGAAGTTGGTGATCGCCTTGACCGCGCCGAAGGCGACGATGAACGTCAGCGCGCTGGTGAACGCCGCGAGCCCGAAGACCCGCTGGGCGAGCAGCGGTACCACCACCCGCTCCTGTCCCAGCACGCCACCGACCAGGGCGTTGACCGCGACGAGGAGGCTGAACTGGGCGAGGTTGGCGCGCAGCCCGAGCCGGACACCCGCTCGTTGTTCTTGACCCGTCGCCTCGACGGTGTGCTCTGCTGCTGGCACGGCGGCCATGACGTCTCCCTTTGTTCGGCGCGGGCCTCGATACCCCCGGGGGTATCTAGCGCCCCGGGGCCCGCCCGCATTCCCGAACGCGGGAGGCGTCGCCTGGCTCAGGCCAGGGACAGGAACAGCTTCTCCATCTGTTCGAGGTTGGCGGCCTGGTCCTCGCCGGCGTTCTTGGCCGTGATGCACTGCTGCAGGCCGCTGGCGACAATCTTGAAACCGGCCCGGTCCAGCGCCCGCGACGCGGCGGCCAGCTGGGTGACCACGTCGGCGCAGTCGCGGCCGTCCTCGAGCATCGCGATGACGCCGCGGATCTGGCCTTCGGCACGGCGCAGGCGGCGCACGACGTCCTGCACGGTGTCCCGTTCGATCTGCATGATGGGCTCCCTTTCCGGGTCCTGATCCTGGCTCCAACATACGCCCGGGGGTATCGATTCCCTGGCCCCGTTGTGACCGATCCGACTGGCCGGACACCTCGGGATCGCTTGGCGATCGGCGGGTTGGAGCGGCTACGGTGGTCCACGCCGATACCCCCTAGGGTATCGTCGTGTTGAGAAGATACCCCCACGGGTATGGGTTTGGAGACTGCGATGCGTGAAGTTGACCAGGCGGCGTTCGCCGCCGCCCACGCCACCGGAGCCGTCGTGATCGACGTACGGGAACCGGAGGAGTACGTGTCCGGGCATGTGCCCGGCGCCCGGTTGATGCCGTTGGGTCGCCTGCCGCAGCACCTGGGCGAGGTGCCCCGCGATCGGCCCGTCTACCTGATCTGCCGCTCGGGCAACCGCAGCCTGGCCGCAGCGGAGCTGCTGGCCCGCGCCGGCATCGACGCGGTCTCGGTCGCCGGCGGCACCAGCGCCTGGCGGCGCGCAGGCAACCCCGTCACGTCCGGCACCCGACCCTGACCACGAAAGGACCCGCCGCCATGGTGCACATCCTCCCCATCGACACGCCGAGCCTCGGCGACCGTAGCTATCTGGTGCATGACGGCACCGTCGCGTTCGTGGTCGACCCGCAGCGCGACATCGACCGCGTCCTGGAACTGGCCGACACGGCCGGGGTGCGGATTACGCATGTGTTCGAGACCCACATCCACAACGACTACGTCACCGGCGGCCACGCCCTGGCCGCGGCGACCGGTGCCGCGTACCACGTGAACGCCGCCGACCCGGTGACATTCGACCGGGTACCCGTCAGTGACGGCGACGTGATCGCGGTCGGTGACGGCATGCGCGTTACGGTGCTGTCCACCCCGGGCCACACGTTCACCCACCTGTCCTACGCGCTGTCCGAGGCGGGCGACCAGGTCGCGGTGTTCACCGGCGGCTCCCTGCTGTACGGATCGGTCGGCCGACCCGACCTGCTCGGCCCCGACCACACCCACGACCTGGCGCGTCACCAGTACGCCTCCGCCCACCGCCTGGCAACCGACCTGCCCGACGCCGCCGGCGTCTACCCCACCCACGGGTTCGGCAGTTTCTGCTCGGCAACCCAGTCGGGCGGGTCCGCGTCGACGCTGGCTCAGGAGAAGCGCGTCAACCCGGCGCTGACCCGCGGCGAGCAGCAGTTCATCGACGAGGTGCTGTCCGGACTGGACGTGTGGCCGGCGTACTACGCGCAGATGGGCCCGGCCAACATCGCCGCACCCGCCGCCGCCCCGGACCTGTCGCTGCCGCAGCGCGCCGACGCGGCCGCCATCCGGCAGCGGATCGGGGCCGGGGAGTGGGTCGTCGACCTGCGCAACCGGATCGCGTTCGCCGACGGGCACGTCGCCGGAACCCTCAACTTCGGCCTCGACGGCAGCTTCGCCACCTACCTGGGCTGGCTGATCCCCTGGGGCACCCCGGTCACCCTGCTGGGCGAGACCGCCGAACAGGTCGCCCAGGCACAGCGGGAACTGGTCCGCATCGGCATCGACCGCCCGGCCGCGCACGCCACCGGTACGCCGGCCGACTGGGCCGGCGAGGACGCGCTGGTCTCCTACCCCCGCGCGACGTTCGCCGACCTGGCCCAGGTTCGCCACCACCGGCCGGTGGTGCTGCTCGACGTGCGCCGCAACCTCGAATACAAGCAGGCGCACGTGTCGGACGGCGTGCACATCCCGCTGCACGACCTGCCGCGCCGCCTTGAGGAGGTACCCGAGGGCGAGGTGTGGGTGCACTGCGCCGCCGGGTACCGCGCCTCCATCGCGGCCTCGCTCCTGCACGCCGCCGGGCGGCGGGTCGTGCAGATCGACGACGACTTCGCCCACGCCGTCGAGTACGGCCTCACCGAAACGGCCGGCGCGTGAACATCCTGACCGCACTGGGCAAGCTGTTCGCCAAGCCCTACCGGACGATCAGCGCCACCGAAGCCGGTGGGCTGCTGGCCGGGGGCGCGGTCCTGCTCGACGTGCGTGACCAGCACGAGTGGCGGGCCGGACACGCGCCGAAGGCCCGCCACATCCCACTGGCCCAGTTGACAGCCCGGCAGCGGGAACTGCCCGCCGGCCGCACGATCATCACCGTCTGCCGTTCCGGCATGCGCTCCGCCCAAGCCGCGCGGCTGCTGGCCGGGCAAGGCCGGCAGGTGGCCAACCTGTCCGGTGGCATGCACGCCTGGGCCCGCGCCGGCCTCCCCGTCACCGCCAAGAGCGGCAACGGCCGCATCATCTGACCGCCCCGCACAGAAAGCACTCACCGCACAGATGACCGCACTGACCCACCCGCCCCGCCTCGACCCGGCCACCCTGCGGGAATGGCTCGACCAACCCGACGCGCCCCGCGTCATCGACGTACGCACCCCCGCGGAGTTCGAGACCGCGCACATTCCCGGCTCCTACAACGTGCCGCTGCACCTGCTGCAGGAGCACAGCGCGGAGATCGCCGGCCATCTCGACCAGGACATCGTGCTGGTCTGCCGGTCCGGGATGCGCGCCGCTCAGGCCGAGCAGACCCTCGCCGGCACCGGGCTGCCCAACGTGCACCTGCTCGAGGGCGGTATCACCGCATGGCAGCAGCACGCCGCACCGGTCACCCGCGGCCGGGCCCGCTGGGACATCGAACGCCAGGTCCGCCTCGTGGCCGGCACCATCGTGTTCGTCGCCGTCATGGGCGGCCTGCTCCTGCCCGGCCTGCTGTACCTCGCCGCCGCGGTCGGCGCCGGCCTTGCCGTCGCGGCGCTGACCAACACCTGCGCCATGGGCATGCTGCTCGCCAAACTGCCCTACAACCGCGGCGCCTCCTGCGACCTGGACACCGTCGTCAACCGGCTGCGCACCGGGACGGCACGGTGACCCTCGCCGCGACGCTGGCCGCCGCCGTCGTCATCGGCCTGTTCCTCGGGCTGCTCGGCGGCGGCGGCTCCATCCTCACCCTCCCCGTCCTCATCTACCTCGCCGGCCAACAGCCGCAGCCCGCGATCGCCGCTTCGCTGTTCGTCGTCGCGGTCACCAGCGGGGTGGCGCTCATCCCGCCCGCCCGGGCGGGCCGCGTCCAATGGCGCACCGGACTCGTCTTCGGCAGCGCCGGGCTGGCCGGCGCCTACGGCGGCGGCAGGCTCGCCGCCTACCTACCGGCGACCGTGCTACTGGCCGGATTCGGGCTGCTCATCGTTGCTGCCGCAACGGTCATGATCCGCTCGTGCCGCCGGCCGCTGGGCGGCGCTGCACGTGCCGGTCGGCTGCCGGTACTGCTCGGCCTCGGCGCCACCGTCGGGCTGATCACCGGCATGGTCGGCGCCGGCGGCGGGTTCGTCATCGTCCCCGTCCTGGTCCTGCTCGCCGGGCTCACCATGACCACCGCGGTGGGCACCTCCCTGCTGATCATCACCCTGCAGGCCGGCGCCGGCCTGGTCGGGCACGTGCAGCACACCCACATCAACTGGCCCCTCACCCTCGCCGTGACCGCCCTGGCCATTGCCGGCAGCCTCGTCGGGACACGCGTGGCCGACCGCATCCCGCCCCGGCTGCTGCGGACCAGCTTCGGCTGGTTCCTCACCGCCATGGCCACGCTGGTCCTGCTCGAACAGGCCCCGACCGGCCTGCGGCACGCCGTGGCGGACACCACCGCAGGCCGGGTCCTGCTCGGCGCCGGATCCGCCGCACTCGCCCTGGCCGCAGCCCGCCACCTGCGCGGCTGCCGGACCCGCGCCGCCCAGACGAGACCGGAGGAGGCGAGGCTCGCCGCCGCGCCGTAGCCGGCGACCGCCGAACCGCGAACCGCACGATCGGGCCGGGCGTGTGCGGGGCGCGGCGCCCAGCAGGCCGCCAGCAGTACCGCTGCGGTCAGGGACAAGACGCGCGCCGGACGCATGATCGGTACCCGCCCGGGCAACCTCCCGGTCAGCCGTACCGCGCAGGGTGGGGAGCACGTGGAGATGGACTACGGATACACCGTGCGAGTGCGCGAGACGTTCTCGGACGGCCTCGTGGAACGGGTACGCACCGCTCTGAGCGGCCAGGGGTTCGGAGTGCTGACACAGATCGATGTGCGCGCCACTTTGCGGGACAAGCTCGGCGCGGACCTGGAGGACTACCTGATTCTCGGCGCCTGCAATCCGTCATTGGCCCAGCGGGCGTTGCAGGCAGACCGGGACATCGGGCTGCTGCTGCCCTGCAACGTCGTGGTCCGCGCCGACGGGGCGGAGGCCACCATTGTCCAGGCGCTGGATCCGCAGCTGATGGTCCAGGTCACCGGCCGCCCCGACCTCCAGTCGGTGGCCGATGAGGCGGCCAGCCGGCTACGGGCCGCCCTGGACATGTTGGCCGGTTGACACCCGGCTCGGCGTAACAGAACGGGGCCGATGCCGGTAGACGTCCGAAGGCGGGACTGGCCTCCAGGTAGGTCACCCGAGCATGAGTGGACCGGAGGGGCCATGCTGTTCAATTGCGGCGCCGCCGTGCTGGGTGGACTGTCAGACTTGGCGTGGTGACCAGCGATGGCCGTGCGGCCGGACCGCGGGTGCCGGAGGCGGTGACCGAGCGGACCACGGTCTCTTCGGTGGAACTGTTCTTCGACCTGGTCTACGTCTTCGCGATCAACCACGTGGCGACTGTGGTGGCGAGCACGGCCAGGATCGGGGTGGTGCGCGGCGGGCTGATCCTCGCGTTGATGTGGTGGGTCTGGGTCGGTTATGCGTGGCTGGGCAATGAGGTGCTGATGGACCAGCGCTTCATGCAGGTCACCATGTTCGGCGCTGTGGTGATCCTCTTCCTGGCCGGGGCCGCGATTCCGGAGGCGTTCGTCGACCCCTCTGGCGGGCTGACCGGGCCGCTGGTGCTCGTCGGCTGCTACCTGGCGGCGCGGATGCTGCACGCCGCCGCCCTCTGGCATGGCAGTGGCCGTGATGTGAGGTGGCGTCGGCTGCTCGAGGTGGCGGCACCGGCGATGGTCGCGAGCGGCCTGCTGCTCTGCGCGGTTTTCGTACCCCAGCGGGTGTTCCACGACCGGCTGTGGATCGCCGGCGCGCAGGACGGGTTCTGGCTGGCCGCGATCCTCGTCGAGTACGGGGTTGGTCTGGTCGTCACGCAGGGCTGGCCGGTGCGGTCGGCGACGTTGTGGAGCGAGCGTTACCAGCTGATCGTGATCGTGGCGCTGGGCGAGGCGTTCCTCGGGCTTGGTCTGGGTGGTATCGAAATTCCGCTGTCCACGGTGCTGGTCGTGGTCTCGGTTCTGGGCCTCGTCGTCATCGCGGCGTTGTGGTGGGCCTACTTCGAAGTCCTCGTGCCCGCCGGTGAGCTGGCGCTGCGCCGGTCCAGCGGTACCCCACGGGCGGTGCTGGCGCGGGACGCCTACAGCCTGCTGCACCTACCGATCCTCGCCGGCATCGTGCTGTTCGCCCTGGGTCTCGAGAAGACGCTGGGCACCGCCGCTGAGCACTTCAGGCAGAACGGAGCGCGCACCGGGTTGGACCATCTGAGCCTGGCCGCGCTCTACGGCGGCGTCATCCTGTTCCTGCTCGGCGTGCTCAGCTACCAGCGGCGTGTCCTGGGTCGCGTCAGTCGGCTGCGGGTCGGCGCCGCGGTGCTCCTGACGGTGTTGGCTCTGGTCGGGGCCGTGGTACCGGGGCTGGTGGCATTCAGCATCCTGGCCGCGGTCGCCATCGCCCTCGTGGTGGTCGAGTTCAAGCCGCACACGGCCCTGCACCGTGAGCTGCGCGACTCGCTCAGGGCCGACGAGCAGTAACGGTGGCGCGGTGCGGGAATGGGGCCTCCGCACCGGGCTGGCCGATCCGCGTGGCGTTGTCAAACTCACGCGCATCCGCCTACGGACGTGGCGGCGCACGTGCCGGCACCAGGTTGATGGACGGACATGCATTAGCGGTCTGTTGTCAATGGACCACCCATCGCGATCAAGGCTGCCGCCCGTACGGAGACGAATACTCGCTGCTCACCGCTCGGCTGTGGGGAGGCCGGGGAATTCCGCCTGGCCGAAACTGTTAACAAGCTTTATTTACAGCGTCCTATGTTGACCTGGTTGGCCGTACCCAACACAACCGTCCGTCCCAACACGTTAGGAGGACATGTGATTCGTCGTTTCCGGTTCCTCATCGTCGCCGCCCTGGCCGTGATCGCGGCGGGTGTCACCACCGGTGTCGCGCTCGCCGCGACCCCGTCCG
>CAZYCD010000055.1:1190-23342 GCA_964645345.1 uncultured Micromonosporaceae bacterium | reverse complement strand
CCGTCGCCGGTACCGTCGGCGAAGCTGCGTACGTACACCTCGTAGATGACGGCGTCGCGCCACCATTTGTCCACAGTGGAGCCTTTCGGGGTTGGAGTGGTTCAGGCGCTCAGAGCTGGGGCGCCGCGCCGGTCGAGGCGCGCACGACGAGTTCCGGGCGGAAGACGTATTCGGAGCGAGGTGCGGCCTGCCCGTTGATCTCGTCGACGAGCGCGCGGACCGCGGCCACCGACATCTCGCGTACCGGCTGGCGCAGTGTGGTCAGCGGCGGGTCGGTGAAGGCGATGAGCGGGGAGTCGTCGTACCCGATGATGGACACGTCGCCGGCTACCGACAGGTTGCGGAACCGGGCGGCCCGCACCGCGCCCAGCGCCATCAGGTCCGAGCCGCACACAATGCCGGTCACGCCCCGGTCCAGCAGCCGCCCGGCGGCCGCGTACCCGCCCTCGACGCCGAACAGGGACAGTTCGACAATCTCCTCCAGCCCGTGCGCGGCCATCTGGGCGCGGTACCCGGCGAGCTTGCGCTGTACCGGCAGGAACCGCTCGGGGCCGCTGATCAGCCCGATGCGCCGGTGCCCGAGCGACACGAGGTGGGACACGGCCAGTTGCCCGGCCGCCCCGTCATCACACGAGATGAACGGGGCGTCCACGTCGGCGACGTAGCCGTTGACGAGCACGATCGGCAGCGGCCGGTCGATCAGCTTTCGGTACCGGTCGGGGTCGGCGGTGGTATCGGCGTGCAGCCCGGAGACGAACACGATCCCGGCAACGCCGCGGTCGAGCAGCATCTCCACGTACTCGTCCTCGGTCACCCCGCCGGCCACCTGAGTGCACAGCACCGACGTGTACCCGAAGGTGCTCAGCGATGACTCGATGACCTGTGCGAACTGCGGGAAGATCGGGTTCTCCAGTTCAGGCACCACCAGCCCGACCAGCCCGGCGGCGCGCTTGCGCAGGCGTTCCGGCCGCTCGTACCCGAGCACGTCCAGGGCGGTGAGCACCGCCTGGCGGGTGTCCGCGCTGACCCCCGGCCGGTCGTTGAGGACGCGCGAGACGGTGGCCTCGCTGACCCCGGCCTGGCGGGCGATGTCGGTGAGGCGAGCGCGGGGGGCGTCCGTGGGCATGAGCGAACTGTAGAGCCACACCCCGGGTTTGTGAAAGGTCTTCCGCAAGTCCTTCCAATCTGTGAAACGACTTGCTAACCTCCCCGACACAGCCGCGGCGGAGTCCGGCCGCGGATCCCCCTTCGAACAGGAGAACCCGATGCGCATCCGTACCACGGGTGTGGTCGCCGCCCTGAGCATGGTGGCGTTGGTCGTCGCAGGGTGCGGCGGCAACAGTACGAAGACGGGCAGCGGCAGCGCCAACCCCAGCAAGGCCGCAGGCGGGACCCTGGTGATCTGGGCCGACGACCAGCGCACCGCCGCGCTCAAGCCGTTCGCCGACAAGTTCGGCAAGGACAACGGCGTGACCGTGCAGGTTCAGGCCATCTCGAAGGACCTGCAGACCAACTTCGTCACCGCCTCCCAGTCGGGCAAGGGCCCGGACATCGTGGTCGGCGCGCACGACTGGATCGGCAACATGGTGCAGAACGGCGCCATCGACCCGGTGCAGCTGACCGACCAGCAGAAGTCCGGCTTCGCCGACATCGCCCTCAAGGCGGTCACCTTCAACGGCCAGGTCTACGGCGTCCCCTACGCCATCGAGAACCTGGCGCTGATCCGCAACACCGACCTGGCGCCCAACGCTCCGTCCACAATGGACGACCTTGTCGCCGCCGGCAAGGCGCTCAAAACGGCCGGCAAGGTCACCAACATCATGTCACTGCAGGTGAGCCAGACCGGCGACGCGTACCACATCTACCCGCTGTTCACGTCCGGCGGCGGGTACCTGTTCGGTACCAAGGCCAACGGCGACTACGACCCGACCGACCTCGGCGTCGACAAGCCGGCCTCGGTCGCCGCGTTCCAGAAGATCGCCGCGCTCGGCGAGAAGGGCTCGGGCGCCTTGACCCGGTCCATCACCGGCGACAACGCGATCCCGACCTTCACCGGCGGCAAGGCGGCCTTCCTCATCTCCGGCCCCTGGGCCATCCCGGACATCAAGAAGGCCGGTATCCACTACGACATCACGCCGGTACCGGGCTTCGCGGGCGCCAAGGCGGCCCAGCCGTTCGTCGGCGTGCAGGCGTTCTACCTGGCCAGCAAGGGTAAGAACAAGGCGCTGGCGCAGGAGTTCTTGACCAACTACCTGACCAAGCCCGACCTGCAGGTCGCGCTGTACCAGGCCAACCCGCGCCCGCCGGCGCTGACCACGGCCCTGGACCAGGTCAAGGCCACCGACCCGGACCTGCAGAAGTGGATGGACGCGGGCAAGGGCGGCGCGGTGCTGCCGGCGATCCCGCAGATGGCCGCGATCTGGGACCCGTTCGGCAAGGCTGAGGCCGCGATCATCGGCGGCGCCGACGTGCCCTCGACCCTGGCCGCGGCGGCGAAGACTATCAACGACCAGATCAACAAGTAACCGGCGATGGCTGTCGAGCTGAAGGGCGCGGAGGTGACCCCTCCGCGCCCTGGGGCGCAACGCACGCCGCCGCCACCCGGCGCCCGGCTGGCCGGCCAGGCCGGCAAGACCCTGCTGCTCGGCGTGGTTGCCGCGCTCGCCGTCTGGGGCGCGTTCCCGCTCGTCTCGGCGCACGCCTGGCCCGCGCTGGGTGTGCTCGCCGTCGTGACGGCGTTCATTTTCTACGTCTACCTGAGCAAGCGCCGCATCCCCCTGAAGTACTTACTGCCCGGCACGCTCCTGCTGGTCGTCTTCCAGGTGATCCCGGTGCTCTACACCGCGAGCACCGCGCTGACCAACTTCGGCGACGGTCACCGGGGCACCAAGCAGGACGCGGTCGTCGCGATCCAGGGCGCCTCAGTCCGGCAGGTACCCGGTTCTACCGAATACGGCCTGACCGTCGCCACCCGCGGCGGCACCCTCGTATTCCTGCTCACCGACCCGTCCGGCGGCACGTTCGTCGGCGACGCCAAGGGGCTGCGGCCACTCGACCCGTCGTCCGTCACCGTCTCGGGTGGACGGATCACCGCGGCCTCCGGGTACACGCCGCTGAACCTGGGCGAGGCCAACGCACGCGGCGCCGAAGTGACGGCTCTGTCGATACCCACGCCGGACGGCGCGATTCGGGCCAACGGGCTGACCCGCGCATTCGACGGCAAGGCGAGTCAGGCCTACGACGCCGGATGCGACTGCGTGCGCGACACGTCGACGGGTCACGTCTGGCGAGCGGACAACGCTACAGGTTCCTTTGTGGACAGTGACGGCCAGAAGCTGCCGCAGGGCTGGCGCGTCAACGTCGGGCTGCGCAATTTCGGCCGGGTGCTGACCGACTCCCGGATCAGCGGGCCGTTCCTCACTACTTTCGTCTGGAACATCGCATTCGCGGTGATCAGCGTCCTGTCGCAGTTCGTGCTGGGCCTGCTGTGCGCGCTGTCCCTGCACTCGCCGCGGGTCCGCGGCCGCGCCGTTTACCGGGCGCTGCTGGTGCTGCCCTACGCGATGCCGTCGTTTGCCATGCTGCTGGTGTGGACGGACATGTTCAACCAGGACTTCGGGCTCATCAACAAGCTGTTCTCGGTCAACGTCGACTGGCTCGGCCAGCCGTGGACGGCCAGGGCAGCCGTGATCCTGGTCCAGCTCTGGCTCGGGTACCCGTACATGTTCCTGGTCTCCACCGGCGCGCTGCAGGCCATCCCGAGGGACCTGCAGGAGGCGGCCGAGGTGGACGGCGCGTCGGCGTGGGGCCGGTTCCGGCAGGTCACCCTGCCGCTGCTGCTGGTCGCCCTCTCGCCGCTGCTGATCTCCTCGTTCGCCTACAACTTCAACAACTTCAACGCCATCCGGCTCACCACCGAGGGCGGACCGTTCCCGCCGAGCGACTCCAGCGTCGGCGCGACCGACCTGCTCATCACCTACACCTACCGGGTGGCGTTCGGTGGCCAGGGCGCCCAGTTCGGTTTCGCCGCCGCGCTGTCGCTCTACATCTTCGCCATCGTGGCCATCATCTCGGCGATCGGCTTCCGGCGCACCCGCCGGCAGGAGGAGGTGTACTCATGAGCGAGCTTCTCCGCCAGGAGATCGGACTCGCGGTTTCGGGGTGGGGTGGGACGACGCCGCGCGAGCGAGCCGACCGTGGCTTCTTCAGGTCGTTCCGCAGGGTCGGCTGGCGGCACCTGGTCGGCGTGCTGTGCGTGGTCTTCTCGCTGGTACCGATCGTGTTCGTGGTGTCCGCCGCGATCAACCCGGTCGGCTCGCTGTCCTCGACGCAGCTGTACCCGACCGGCGCCGGCCTCGGCAACTTCACCGATCTGTTCCGCAAGACCGCGTTCGGGCACTGGTATGTCAACTCGATCCTGATCGCGGGGGTGTCTGCGTTCGCCGGCGTCTTCGTGTCGATGCTCGCCGCGTTCGCGTTCTCCCGGCTGCGCTTCACCGGCCGCCGGGTGGGGCTCATCGCGCTGCTGTTGATCCAGACGTTCCCGCTGTTCCTCGCGGTGGTGGCGATCTACCTCATGTTCGGCCACATCGGCGACTACTACCCGGCGCTGGGCCTCAACACCCAGCTCGGTCTGCTGCTGCTCTACCTCGGGCCGTCGCTCGGCGTGAACACCTGGCTGATGAAGGGCTTCCTGGACACGGTACCCAGGGAGCTGGACGAGTCGGCGGTCATCGACGGGGCCACCCACGCCCAGGTGTTCTTCCGCATCCTCCTGCCGCTGGTGGCGCCGATCCTCGCGGTCACCGCGCTGCTCGGCTTCATCTTCACCATCAACGAGTTCCTGCTCGCCAACACGTTCCTGACCACGCCGGAGACCAAGACGCTCGCGGTCGGGCTCTACGGCCTGATCGCCGGGCAGCGCAACGCCAACTTCGGCATGTTCTGCGCAGGCTCGCTTCTGACCGCGATCCCCACGGTGGTGCTGTTCCAGTTCCTGCAGCGCTACATCGTCTCCGGGCTGACCAGCGGGGCGGTCAAGGGGTAGGCGCGCAGAGTACCGGTGGAAGCGCTTCGCAGTCGCGGCAAGCGCTTCCGCCGGCTGCGCGGATTATGTAGCAACACCAAACGAAACATCTTGCAGACACTCTTGACTGTCGATGCGTGTCGGGCGGAGTGTGTTCGGCAACCCGGGCAGCCCGTCCGCCGTCCCGGCCGCGGAACCGTTCCGCAAACGCCTCACCCGGAGGTGTCCATGAGTACCGTCCCCACCCGGCGGCGCGCCCGCCTCGCGGCGCTGCTCGCCCTGGCCCTGACCGCCCTGGTGGCCGTCCCGGTGGTCCGCGCGGCGACGAGTTCGCGCGCGGCCGCCGCCACAAGCCGCAACGACGTGATTGCCAACCTGTTCATGTGGCCGTGGACGTCCGTGGCCACGGAGTGCACCAATGTCCTCGGCCCGGCCGGCTACGGCGCCGTACAGGTCTCCCCGCCCGAGGACTCGATCAGCGTGTCCGGCCATCCCTGGTGGGACATCTACCAGCCGGCGGCCTACGACCTGGGCAGCAGGATGGGCAACCGGCAGCAGTTCGCCGCCATGGTGTCGGCCTGCCACACGGCCGGCGTCAAGGTGTACGCCGACGCGGTCGTCAACCACATGACCGGCGCCAACCAGACCAGCACGGTGTCCTACGGTCGCGCCACGTTCACCAACAACTACAGCTACCCGAGCGCCGGGTACGCGCCGGCCGACTTCCACAACTATCCAACCGACTGCCCCGAGTCCGACGACCAGATCCACGACTGGAACAGCCAGACCGACGTCCAGGAGTGCCAACTGCTCGGGCTGTCCGACCTGCGTACCGAGAGCGACCACGTCCGGTCCACCATCGCCGGGTACCTCAACGACCTGATCGGCCTCGGCGTCGACGGGTTCCGGGTCGACGCGGCGAAGCACATCAACCAGAACGACATGGCCGCCATCAAGGCGAAGCTGACCAACCAGTCGGTGTACTTCGCCCAGGAGGTGTTCCCGGGCAGCACCAACCCGAACCTGCAACCGGCCGCGTTCTTCGGCAACGGCGGCGTGCTGGAGTTCAACTACGCCTACGCGCTCAAGAGCGCCTTCAACGGCAGCATCGCCGGCCTGCAGTCGCTGGGCTCCGGGCTCGACCCGAGCGCGAAGTCCACGGTGTTCGTGGAGAACCACGACACCGAGCGCGACGGCAGCACCCTCAACTACAAGGACGGTGCTTCCGATACCCTCGCCAACGTCTTCATGCTGGCGTGGAACTTCGGTACCCCGAACGTGATGAGCTCCTTCGACTTCAGCAGCAACGACCAGTCCCCGCCGGCCGACGGCAACGGCTATGTCACCCCGGTCTCCTGCGGCTCCGGCTGGGAGTGCCAGCACCGTACCCGCGCCATCCGCAACATGGTGGGCTTCCACAACGCCACCAGGGCCGACGCCACGGTCAGCAACTGGTGGTCGGACGGCTCGAACGTCGTCGCCTTCGGCCGGGGGCCGTCCGGCGCGGCGAACGGCTGGGTCTCGCTCAACAACGGCACGAACGCGTTGCCCAACCATACCTTCGCCACCGGGCTACCGGCCGGCACCTACTGCGACATCATCCACGGCGACTACAGCAACGGAACGTGCAGTGGCCCGACCGTCGCGGTCGGTACCGGCGGCACGGCAACGGTCACGGTACCCGGCAAGGACGCGGTGGCCCTGGACGTGAACGCCCGGATTTCCGGTACGCCGAGCCCGGCCGCCAACCCGACGGTGGCCGTGACGTTCGCCGCCACTGTCACCACGTCGTGGGGGCAGAACGTCTACGTGGTCGGCTCGATCCCGGCGCTCGGCTCCTGGAACCCGGCCGCCTCGATCCCGTTGTCCTCCGCCACGTACCCGGTGTGGCGCGGCACGGTCACGCTGCCCGCCGGCACCTACGTCGAGTACAAGTACATCAAGAAGAATCCGGACGGCACGATCGAGTGGGAGGTCGGCGGCAACCGCAGCTATACCACGGCCGCGTCCGGCTCGGTGACCCTCAACGACACCTGGCACCAATGAACTGAGTCACCGGTGGTGGGCCCGGGACCGCAACATATCGCGGTCGATCGGGTCCACCACCGTGGCCGGTACGGTGCAGGCGTGCGCCCCGGCCACGGCCCCGTACCGGGCGGCGGTCAACGGTGACTCGCCGCTCAGGAAGCCGAATAGGAACCCCGCGACGTAGGCGTCCCCGGCGCCGTTCGAGTCGACGACGGTCGCCGGGGGCGGCGCGGGAGGCACGTGCCGGTGCGCCGGTGCGCCGCGTTCGAGCAGGTGCGAGCCGGCCGCCCCGGCGGTGGCGACGACGGTGTGCGCCCGGCCCGCCTCCAGGATCCGCCGCATCGTGCCCGGCACGTCCGTCAGCTTCGCCGCGGACAGGAACACGATGTCGGCGCGCCGTGCGAACGGTACGTGGTAAGGGTTCTCGCCGTCCCAGTCGTGCAGGTCGGTGGAGACCGACGCGTCGCCGAGCAGGGACAGGGCCTCGCCGCACGGGTACGTGATGGACACGTGGACGTGCCGGCTGGCTCGCGCGAGCGCCGACACCACCCCGGCGGGCAGCCGGTCGCCGTCCCCGCTTCGGCCGTCGTACAGCGACAGCCGCCGCCCGTCCGGAGACACCAGGTTGACCGCCCGCTTGGTACCTGCCGCCGTGGGTACGCCCGTGAACGGCACGCCGCGCCGCTCGTGGAGTGCGCGCACCAGCGCGCCCTCCGGGTCGTCGCCGAGCAGGTCCAGGTGGTGGGTGCGCAGTCCCAGCGCGTGGACGCCGAGGGCCACTCCGTCGCCGGTCTGCCCGGCGCGTGCCTGGATCGCCGGTACCGGATAGCTGTCGGCGAACGGCAGCGGGAGTTCGGGTACGTAGACGACGGTGTCCACGCCGGCTCCGCCGAGCACCAGCACGTCGTGGTCGCTCACCTGCCCTGTCCTCCTACCCGCCAGACCCGAAACGACGGTCCGTCGCCGGGCAGCGTCACGCTCCCGCCGCTCGGTGCCAGGTCGGCGGCGCCGTGGAGCCCGGTCAGCGGCGCGTCGATCGGCAGCCGTACCGGCTCACCGGACGCGCGGCGCGCCGCGATCAGCAGCGAATCATCCGGGCCCTCCCGCAGGTACACCAGGGTGTCGGCGTCGGCGTGGATCCAGCGCAGGCCGCCGTCGCGCAGCACGGGCTCCGCCGCGCGCAGGCCGAGGATTTCCCGGTACGCCGCGAGCGTCGCCTCGTCGCGGTCGGCCGGTCGGCGCCAGGGCATCGGGGTACGGGCGTGCTCCCCGCTGGTACCGGTGAGCCCGAACTCGGTACCGGCGCACACCACCGGGGTACCCGGAAGGGTCGCCTGGATCCCGAGCGCGACCAAGTGCCGTTCGCGCGACCCGGTGACCGTGCGGATCCTGGCCGTGTCGAAGGAGTCCAGCAGCAGCCAGGAGTGGCGCAGCGACCGCCAGGACATCCGGGCCGCGAACGCCCGCGTGGTGGCCAGGGCGCTGAGCGCGTCGCGGCGGGGCACCCCGCCGGGTACCCCGAGGAACGTCGGCAGCCCCGGATCGTCGCCGCGCAGCCATGTCCACAGTGGACGGAGTACCCCGGCCTGGTTCCAGGTACCGTGCCATCCGCCGCGGTCGAGGTCGCCGGTCGCGTCGTGGGTGTGCTCGGCGACCACCAGCGCATCCGGGCGGGCGGACACCACCGTCTCCCGTACGAAGGCGGCCACCTCATGCGCGAGGTCCTGCCCGCCCGACCGACCGGTCATGTTGGCCACGTCCACCCGCCAGCCGTCCAGCACGTCCAGCCACCGGCGCAGCACCCCGCCCATCCGCTCCCGGGTCAGCGGGCTGCCCCAGTTGAGCTTCGGCAGGCTCGGCACGCCGTACCAGCACTCGTACCCGCCGTCCCCGTCGAAGAAGAACATGCCGCGCTCGGGGGCATCGGGGTCCCGCCGGGCGGCGGTGAACCACTCGTGGGCGTCGCCGACGTGGTTGGTGGTGATGTCGCCGACCAGTCGCATGCCACGCGCGTGCACCGCGTCGGCGAGCCGGCCCAGCGCCGCGTCGCCGCCGAGCAACGGGTCGACGGCGTCGAACGTCGAGGCGTCGTACCGGTGGTTGGACCGCGCGGGGAAGACGGGGCGCAGGTACACGCAGGTGACGCCGAGGGACTGGAGGTGGTCGAGGTGCGCCGCCACCCCGTCGAGGTCGCCGCCGAACACCTGCCTCGGGGTCAGCGGGCTCTGGTCGACGACCTCGTCCCGATCCCAGTCGCAGGGCACGGCCCAGTCGGGCAGGCCCGCCGGGTCCAGTTGTCCGGAGCCCGGCGCGCGCTCGAACCGGTCCGGGAACACCTCGTAGACGATCGCGCCGGCGGCCCACGCGGGCGGCGGCTCGTGGGCGACGAGCCGGAAGTCCGTGTCGTCGGGCACGTCGCCGTCGACCAGCCCGGCAGCGGTCAGCCAGCGCGCCGGCCGCGCCGGGTCGAGCAGCAGGAACCGGTACCGGGTAACGGGGTTGCGGACGGCGAGGTCGGCCCGCCACCACACGTCGGTACGGCCGTACCCGCCGACCGCCCGGCCGGTGCGCGCGGTGTCGACGCGCGCGGGCACGAATCCCGGCTCACCGTCCGACACCGTACGCACGTGGACGGTTGCCACGCCGGCCGCCTCCGGTACCCGTAGCCACACGGCGACGGTGCCGCCGAGCGAGGGCTCCTGGGTACCGACGTAGAGAGGCGAGCCGTCGTGATGAGGTTGGTCGAACAGGCGCATGCCACGCCGCCCTTTCCTTCAAGAAGGTCGACGTTTCAGCCCGCACGCCCGCCGGTGAGGCGGTCGCCGAGGTCGCGACACGCGTGTTCAGTTGACTTCCGGGCATTCTGCCAGCCGGCCGCCCGCCGTTGTCAAGGGCGGCGCCACGGCCTACCACGGGTCGACCTCGGTGAGCACGCCGTCCATCAGCAGCCACCGCGTGATTCCGACCGACCGCAGGAACGGCAGGTCGTGGCTTGCCACGATGAGCGCGCCTCGGTAGGACTCCAGCGCCTGAGCCAGTTGGCGGACGCTGACGGTGTCCAGGTTGTTGGTCGGCTCGTCCAGCAGCAGCAGTTGCGGTGGCGGCTCGGCGAGCAGCACCGCGGCCAGCGTGGCGCGGAAGCGCTCGCCGCCCGACAGCGCGCCGGCGAGCTGGTCGGCGCGGTCGCCGCGGAACAGGAACCGGGCCAGCCGCGCCCGGACCTCGAACGGCGAAGCGCCCGGTGCGAACCGGGCCACGTTCCCGGCGACCGTCTGCGCGTCGTCGAGCACGTCGAGCCGCTGCGGCAGGTACCGCAGCGGTACCGGCACGTCGACCGAGCCCTCGGCCGGCGCGACCGCACCGGTCAATGTCCGCAGGAGCGTGGACTTCCCGGCCCCGTTCGCGCCCACGAGGGCGATCCGCTCGGGTCCGCGTACCAGCAGCTCGACGTCGGCGCCGACGTGCGCGAGCCGGGCGCGGGCGGTGACCACCATCCGCCCGGCCGGCACCTCGGTCGCCGGCAGGTCGACGCGGATCTCGTCGTCGTCGCGGACCGCGCGCGCCGCCTCGACCAGGCGGTCGCGCGCCTCCTCCAGCTTCTCCAGGTGGGTGTTGCGAAGCTTGCCCGCGGAGACCTGGGCCGCCCGCTTGCGCGCGCCCATGACGATCTTCGGTTCGCGCTTGCTGTCCCACATCCTCTGGCCCTGCCGCGCCCGGCGGTCCAGCTTCGTCCGCGCCTCCACCAGCTCGCGCCGTTGCCGGCGCACGTCGCCTTCGGCGGCCCGCACGAGCCGCTGCGCGGTCTCCTGCTCGGCCGCCACCGCCTCCTCGTACGCACTGAGGTTGCCGCCGAAGAACCGCACCCGGCCGTCGCGCAGCTCGGCGATCTGGTCCACCAGCTCCAGCAGCGCTCGGTCGTGGCTGACCACGACGAGTACCCCCGGCCAGGACGCGACCGCCTCGTACAGCCCGGTACGGGCGCGCAGGTCGAGATTGTTGGTCGGCTCGTCCAGTAGCAGGACATCCGGGCGCCGCACGAGCTGGGCCGCGAGCCCGAGCAGGACCGCCTCGCCGCCCGAAACGTGCCCGACCGTACGGTCGGGATCCACATGGTGCAGCCCGAGCCGGTCCAGCGCGGCGCGCGCCCGCTCGTCGACGTCCCAGTCGTCGCCGACGGCGGTGAACAGCTCCTCGGCGGTACCGCCCCGCTCGATCTCCCGCAGCGCCCGGCGGGTACCGGCGATGCCCAGCAGCTCGTCCACGCGCGTCGACGTGTCCAGCGTGATGTCCTGCCGCAGGTACCCGAGGCTGCCGGCGACGTGTACAGAGCCGGCCGACGGTCGCAGCCGCCCGGCGATCAGGCGCAGCAGGGTGGTCTTGCCCGAGCCGTTGCCCCCGACGAGCCCGGTACGCCCGGGACCGACGGTGAGCGAGAGGGATTCGAAGACCCGGTCGCCGTCGGGCCAGGCGAAACCGAGGTCCTGAACGACGATGGCGGTGGACATGGGGCGGCTCCAGTGGCTGTCGATCCGGGCGGGGGAGGGCACGGAAGGACACCACGAAGACCTGCGGATTGCCGGCTACCACTAGGGGCGGGCGATCCGGATCGGTGCACGACGGCGGGTCGTGGTGTCCCGATCTCAGATCAGCACAGAAGGGCTCCCGGGTGCGGCGGTGATACGTGACGACTCTAGCCGGGCGGCGGTACGTCGACCACCGATTTGTGGCCGGCAGGAAGCGACCGGGCCACAACGGCGTGGCCGGTCGCCTTTGACATCGAGTGACGGTCGGCGAGCGGTTGCCCGAGGCCGCTAGCCGGCGGTCTGCTCCTCGCCGCCGAGCAGCCGGGTCAGGGCCGCGTTGCCCACCGTGGCACCGGCCGCCGAGCCGATCGCGATCGTCCAGCCGACCGGTCCGAGCGGAACGCAGCCGAAGAACTGACTCAACCCCGGGGTCTGGACGACCAGGACCAGCGCCGCCGCCGACGCGGCGATGGCCGCCAGCGTGGCCGGGTTCGCGCCGCCGGCCATCAGGGTCTGGCCCAGCTGGGTACCCACGAGAGCGGCCAGCGCGACCGTGCCGGCCCGCCGCTGCCCGGTCAGCCGGCCGAAGGTCCAGCCCGCCGTCGCGCCCAGCACGGTCGAGGTCGCGCGCAGCGACAGTTCCCGGGTGAGAAGCTTGTCGAGGCCGCCGTCCGGGCCGTCGGTCAGCAGGTCGCCGGCGACCGTGCTCCGCGGTGGGCGTACCGCGATGGCCATGGCCGGTGCCAGGTCGGTGAGCAGGTTCACCAGCAGCAGTTGCCGGGCGGTCAGCGGGGAGCGCCCGCTGATCGCGGCACTCAGCACGTTGAACACGATCTCGCCCAGGTTGCCGCCGACGAGGATGCCCAGCGCCTGGCGCACCGAGGACCACATCGCCCGGCCCTCCACCAGGGCGGCAATAATCGTCTCCAGCCGGTCGTCGGTGACCACGAGGTCCGCCGCGGCGCTGGCCGCCGGGGTACCCCGGTGACCCAGTGCGATCCCGACGTCGGCCAGCCGGATGGCGGGCGCGTCGTTGGCGCCGTCCCCGGTCATCGCGACCGCGTGGCCCTGCCCCTGCAGCGCCTGGATGATGCGCACCTTGTGGCTGGGCGTGCAACGGGCCACCACGTCGGTACGCATCAGCAGCTCGGCCAGCGCGTCGCTGTCGAGCCGGTCGAGCTCCGCGCCGGTGACCACCCGCTGCTGCCGGTCGTCGTCGGCGATGGTCGCCGCCACTGCTTCGGCCGTTGCCGGGTGGTCTCCGGTGATCATGATGGTGTGCACCCCGGCCGCCCGGATCCGCTGTACCGCCGGCGTCGCGCTCTCGCGTACCGAATCCGCAAGCGTGACGAAGCCTAGGAAGGTCAAGTCGTCGACCTCCTCGTCGGCGACCGTGGACTCCGGCCAGTCCCGCTCGGCGACGGCCAGTACCCGGTGCCCCGCGCCCGCGTGCCGTTCCAGCAACGCCAGCAACTCCTCGCGCCCGGCCTGGTCCACCGGCCGGTCCTCGGCGCCTACGCGCTGGCGGCCGCACCGGGGCAGGATCCGTTCCGGGGCGCCCTTGAGGCTGAGCCGCCGCTGCCCGCGCGACGTTCCGACCGTGGCGTGGTACCCGCGGGAGGGCTCGAACGGCAGGCTCGCCTCGCACTGCCAGTCGGGCGCCCCGGTCGCCACGCCGGCACCGGCGCGCTCGGCACCCTCCAGTACCGCCTGGTCGGTCTGGATCGGCGCGCCGTCCTGGGACGGCGGGGTCGCCCGCAACGCGGCCGCGAGTACCTCGCCAAGTACCGGCTCCAGCCCGGCCGCGGCCGGCGCGTACCGCTCGACGGTACCGACGCCGGCCAGCCTCAGCCGCCCCTCGGTCAACGTGCCGGTCTTGTCGAAGCACAGCACGTCCACCCGGCCCAGCGCCTCGATGGTGCGCGGGTTGCGGACCAGCGCCCCGATCCTGGCCAGTCGCCGGGCAGCCGCCAACTGGGCGGCGCTGACCAGGAACGGCAGCCCCTCCGGGACCGAGGCAACCGCGAGATTCGCGGCCGTCGCGGCGGTCTCCGCCAGCGGCACCTTGTGCGCGAGGCCGGCCGTGACGACGGCGGCGGCGGAGCCGGCGGCCAGTGGCAGCGCGTTGCGGGTCAGCTTGGACAGCTGGGCCTCCACGCCGGTGTCCGGCGGGTTCTCCCGGGCCAGCGCCATGCCGCGCCCCACCTCGGTGTCCGCGCCGACCGCCACGACAACTGCCAGACCGTGACCGGCCGCCACGGTCGTGCCCTCGTACAGCATCGAGCGCCGTTCGGCGATGGCCGCCGCGATGACCGGCGCCTCGGTCTTCGCCACCGGCAGCGACTCGCCGGTGAGCGAGGACTCGTCGGCCTCCAGGCCGTGCGCCTCCAGTACCCGGCAGTCGGCGGCCACCACGTCACCGGGGCCGACCGCGACGATGTCCCCCGGCACCAGTTCGCTGGCGACCGCGACCTGCTCCACCCCGTCGCGGCGGACCCGGGCCGACACCGCCGACCGGGACAGCAGCGCCGACAGCGAGCGCTCGGTCGCCACCCGCTGGACCGCACCGGCTAACGCGGACAGCCCGAGCACGCCACCCACGAGCGCGGCGTCGACCGGCGACCCGACGATCGCCGACAGGCCGGCGCCGGCGGCCAGTACCGGTGCCAGCGGGTTGGACAGCTCGTCCACCAGCGCCCGGCCGAGCCCCAGGGCGATCCCCTCCTCGCCGCCGCCGTTCGGCCCCCGTCGTATGTCCTTTATGGACAGACCGTCGGGCCCGGTACCCAGGCGCCGCAGGACCCGGTCGGCCGGCATGAGATGCCAGGGTACGGTCACGGCCGGGGCCACGGTCGGCACCCCGTCCAGCCGGTACCCGCTCCAGAAGCCGCTCGCGACGGCGATCGCGGCGGCCGCGTTGACCGAGTTCTGTACCGGGCCGGGCAGTCGCTCCGGATCGGCGGTCATCGCGATGCTGCCGCCGAGGCCGCTACCCGCCTTGGCAAGCGTGATGCTGCGGCCGGCCACGGTACGGGCGACCCCGGCGGCGCGCACCACTAACGCGACGCTGGACAGGTCCGCGCCCAGAAGCAGGTGGGCGCCCCACGGCGGCGGGTCCTCGGCCCGGTGTACGCCGAGCCCGCAGTCGCAGGCGCTCAGTGCGTACCGGTTGCCCGAGACCAGCATCACCATGGCGCCCTCGTCCTGTAGCGCCCGGACGGCGCCGGCCAGCCCCGGTCCGCCGGGCATCAGCCGGTCGGCGTACCACGGCTTCCCGCCCGCGCCCGCGGCCACCAGCCGCAGCCCGGCCTCCCGGGCGGCCGCGACGATGGACTGCAGGTCCGGGTCGGGCTCCGGCTCGGCGCACAGCACAGCGGCGAGCCGGCCGCCGCGGGCGAGACCGAGCACCACCGCGGCCCCCTGGCCGAGGCGGCGGGCCTCCCGGGCGCCCGTGCGCCCCCGCAGGTCGAGCTCTGCCAGCGGCCCGAGCACCCAGCCGTCGGCCGACCGGAGCATCTCCGGCTGGTCGGGATCGAACAACGTGAAGGCCAGCTCGGCCACCTGCTGTTCGTCGGCGCCCGGCAGCGCCGCCATGTCGGTGAGCATGAGCCGGTCGCGGCGCAGCGCGTCGACGTCGAGTACCAGCGTGTCGAGGCGCTCCAGTTCACGCAGCACGCCACGGTCCATCGCGATGACCCCCCGCGCCGCCAGCAACCGGCCGACCTGGGCGGCGTACGCCTCGCGCCCGGCGTACGCGGCCTTCGGCAGGGTGGCCAGCGCGCCGGCCGCGGCCCGCTTGAACCCGGCGAACGAAGACGCGACGGCGCCGGCTCCGGCACCGGCGCTCATCACCAGGCTGGCGTACCGCTCGACCGGGCCGTCCGGCTTGTCCCGCGGCCGCTCGTAGGGGATGCGGGGGGCGGCGGCGCACTCCGGCGTACCGGACAGGCGCTCCTCGGCGTTGCACCACGCCGCCAGTTGCGCGCGAGCCTCGCGCCACTGCAGTGCCCGCTGGGTACCGTCGACCAGGATCCCCGACGATCCGCCGGCCAGCCCCTGGGCGAGCGCCTCGATCAGTGGCAGTACGGAGTCCGCCCGCTCCTTGCCGTGCAGCCGCCGGCTGACCAGGGCGCGCAGGCGGGGATGCTGGTCGACGAAGTTGGCCAACCCGGCGACCTCGCCCGGCAGCGGGGTGAACGGCGCCACCCGGGTCAGCGCCGAGATCCCGAGGCCGACGGCGTCCGCGGCGATGGTCGCCAGGGCGCGCCGGGTACGGGGACCTTCCTCGGGCGGGTGCGGAGGCTCGGGGTTCGCGCCGAGTTCCAGGGTGTGGGTCAGCCGGTGGTCCCCCTCCGCCGTGGCGACCGTGTCGAGCAGCAGGGACAGCGGCGGTTCGGGCGGCCCGACGGCCACGACGACGCGGGCCGACGGTGCGTTGACCCGGGCCCAGAGCACGCCCGGCAGGCGTTCCAGCATCACCTCGACGCGGCGGGCGAGATCCTCGCCGCCTTCGCGCTCGGCTCCGCGCAGCTCGATGTGGTGCCGGCCGGGTACCGACCACACGCCCCGACCGGGTACCCCGGCGGCCGTGGCCAGCCGGCCGAGCGCCGAACCCGCGCCGCGGGATACCCGGTCGACCAGGGAGGGAAGCGTGCCGGCCAGTACCCCGGAAGCCGGCCACCGGATCATCGCGATGGTGGTCCCCTTTCGTGAACGCGGGTAGCTTCCCGGATTCCGCCCGACTACGCACTACCGGTGGGCGGCTCGACCTCGGCGGCCGGACGGACCATTGGACGCCGGGCGTGGGCGCAGTACCGTGAGGCGGCACTGCGTACCGGAAAGAGGCGGCGCGTGGACCACAAGTCGACCGAACTGGCCGAGGAACAGGAGTACTTCGACCGCGCCGACAAGAACCGCCAGCGCCACCAGGCTCAGCTGGACGACCTGCCGGACGCGGCCGCCAACCCGGGCGCCGCCCAGCGGTTCCTCAAGTGGGTCACCGGCAGGCGTGAGGCCCGGGCGGGGGTACGCGAGGCGGTCGCCTTCGGCCGCATCGACGACGGCTCCGAGGAGCCGCTCTACATCGGCAACGAGCTGATCACCGACGAGGAGCACGACATCCTCGTCATCAACTGGCGGACAAAAGCGGCCGAGCCGTTCTACCGGGCCACGGCCGCGGATCCGCAGGGCCTGGTGCGCAAGCGGTCGTTCGTCTGCGACGGCAACACCATCACCGACTTCGCCGACGTCCACTTCCGGCAGTTGGCCGAGGACATCCAGGCCCTCGACGGGCCGGACGGGTTACTGCTGGCCGAGCTGGACCGCGCCCGCGACGGCACCATGCACGAGATCGTGGCGACCATCCAGGCGGCCCAGTACGAGCTGATCCGCTCGCCGGTCGACCGGACGCTGGTGATCGAGGGCGGCCCCGGTACCGGCAAGACGGCCGTGGCCCTGCACCGCGTCTCCTGGCTGCTCTACAACCACCGGGACAAGTTCGGCGCCGCGGACATCGTGGTGGTCGGCCCGAACCCCGCCTTCACCCGCTATGTCCGGACCGTCCTGCCCGAGTTGGGCGACGCCGAGGTCGAGCACACGGACATCGGCCGGTTCGCCCCGGCCGTGCTCCGCGGCCGGCCAGAGCCGGTGGAGGTGCGCCGGCTCAAGGGCGACGCCCGGATGGCGGGCCTGCTGGCCCGCGCGCTGGAGGCGCGGATCGGCGCGCCGGACCCGGCCGAGCGGATGCGGTTCGACGGGCGGTTCGTCACCATCCCCGGCGCCGAGGTGCAGTCGGTGCTCGACCAGTGCCGGGCCGCTCCCGGCGGGTACGCGCGGCGCCGCGGGCTGCTGCGCGCCCGGCTGCACGACCTGGCCCGCGAGCGCGGCGCGCCGGCCGACCGGGAGCGCCTGGAGCCGGTGGACAACCTGGTCGAGCGGCTGTGGCCGCAGTTCTCGGCGCCGGCGTTCCTGCGCCAGCTGCTCGGGTCGAAGCGCCGGCTGGCCGCCGCGGCCGGCCCGGACCTCACCGCCGGGGAGGCGATGTCGCTGCAGCGCCAGGCCGCGGACAAGCTGTCGACGCAGACCTGGAGCGAGGCCGACCTGCCGCTGCTGGACGAGGTCGAAGACCTGATCAACGGGGTACCCCGGCGGTACCGGCACATCGTGGTCGACGAGGCGCAGGACCTGTCGCCGATGCAGCTGCGCAGCATTGCCCGCCGCTCGGCGAACGGATCGTTCACGCTCGTCGGCGATCTGGCCCAGTCCACAGGCGCGTGGGCCCGCGACGACTGGGCGGACCTGCTGCGCCACCTGCCCGACGGGCTGCCGAGCACGGTTTCCGCGCTGCACTACGGGTACCGGGTGCCCCGCCAGGTGTACGAGCTGGCCGCGAGGCTGCTGCCGCTGGCCGCCCCGGGCCTGGCCCCGCTGACCGTGGTACGCGACGGGCCGGCCGAGCCGGGAATCCACCGGGTCGAGGCGTCCGAGCGCCCGGGCCGCGCGGTGGCGATCGCCATGGAGCACGCGGCCGAGGGCCGGTTCGTCGGCATCGTCTGCCCACCGGTCCACCGTCAGGAGCTGGTCGACGCGCTGTCCGCCAACGAGGTGGAGTGGAGCGGCGCGGACCAGGGCGACCTGGCGGCCGCGATCAACGTGGTGGGACCGCACGAGGCGAAGGGCCTGGAGTTCGACGCCGTGGTGGTGGTCGAGCCGGAGGACATCGTGGCCGGCGACGAGCGGGGCCACCGGATGCTGTTCATCGCGTTGACCCGCACGACGCGGTACCTGGACATCGTGGCCGCCGGCGATCCGCTGCCGATGGCGGCGCCGGTCCGGGTACCGCAGCAGCGGGCGCCGTCGCTGTTCGAACCGGACGAGCGCGGGATCGAGGGGCTGGCGGAGCAGGTGGCCGCGATGGTGGCGGGCAGCGCGCCGGCACCGGCGTGGTACGAGGTGCTGAACCGGGCGGCGGCGATCCTCGACCGGCAGTCCGAGTCGGCCCCGAGGCGGGGCGTCAGCGGCCGCCACCGACGCGGCTGAGGACGTCGAAGTCGAGCCCGCGCCCCACCGCCCACTCGACAATCCCGTCCAGGAGCTTGGGCTTCGTGCCGCCGATGGTGATACCCAGGTCGGCGCCGAGCTGCTTGAGCTGCGCAACGGTGAGCTTCAGGTCCACTTCCAGGTAGCGGCGCGCCGAGGCCCGGTCGCCGATACTGGCCATGGTGGCCGCGATGTCGGACGCGGGCCGGGGAAGCGACGCACCGGTCGCCTTGGACGCCCGAGCCGGCGTGAGGCGTCCGCCCTTCGGCACGACCTCCAACTTCGCCTCTCCGCGCACGAGGTCGGTCAGCTGCTCCGCCGACAGTTTGCCGAGGAACCTGGCAAACAGAATCAGGACATCGTGGGCAAGGTCGGCCGGCTCGGTCACGGATTCTCCTCAGACTCTGGTCTTCGCGATGAATTCACTCGTCAGGTGCTGCAACTCGTAGCGCAGATTCTCCATGGCGGCCGTGCGTTCGGCGGCGAGCACCACCGGCACGTTGCCGCGGCCGGCGTCGGTGAAGGCGGTCTTGTTCTCGCGGATCGTCTGCCGGAACGCCGGTACCTCGATCTGGTCGAGCTGCTCCATGCTCTGCCGCTGCGCCGTCAGTATGCCCGGGCCGGCATATTGGATCATGGTGTACACCACACCGAGGATCTCCGGCGCGATGGGCGAACCGGCCACCTCAAGGTACTGTTCGACCAAAGTGGACAGTCGAGTCCTAAGGTAGCCGATCCCGGTCGTAGACAGATAGTCCGGGCGGGCCGGGATCACCAGGTGGTCGCTGGCGACGATCGCGGTACGGGTGACCATGTTGAAGTTCGGTGCGCAGTCGATGAGCACCGCGTCGTACCCGTCGAAGGCCGGGTCGGCCAGCGCGTCCGCCAGTACCCGGTGCACCGGCAGGAACCTCGGGTGCTCCTTCAGGAACCGTGCCCCGCCCAGCCCGGCCGCGAGGTCGAGGTCGACCTCGATGAGCCCGAGGTGCGAGGCGAGCAGGTGCAGTTCCCCGCCGTTGCCGGCGGCCGCCTCGTTGACCGCCTGTGGCGCCACCACGTACCCGTCCAGCGGGGGCGCGGTACCGGTGGCGACGAAGGACTCGAACCACTGCAGCATGCTGCGCCGCGCGAGGTGCCTCTCGAAATCCTCCAGGTCGTAGAGCGAGAACGTCAGGCTCGCCTGCGGGTCGAGGTCGACGAGCAGGACCCGGCGACCCCGAGCGGCCAGGTCGGCGCCGAGGTTGGCGGTGAGCGTGGTCTTGCCCACCCCGCCCTTGTAGTTGATGACGGACACCACGCACGACGGCATGGCCACACTCTGCCCGACGGACCGGTACCCGCCAAGGACGGGACCGGCCCGTACCTGTCGCGGTACGGGCCGGTCGACGTGCGGTTCGGTCGTTACGGGTAGCTGACCACGTAGCTCGGGACGCCGATGTGGGCGTTGCTCACCGGGTCGCCGGTGTCGTTGATGACGTGGTCGATGGTGCCGGCGCTGAGGTTCACCGTCAGCAGGTCGTGGAACTTCACGCCCGGCGTGACTGGTACCTCGAAGCCGTGCGACGCGTGGATGGTCGGGTCGACGTTGGTGAAGATGTAGCTCCCGACGCCCCACGCCTCGTGGGTCTTGACGTTGTCCGCCACCTTGTAGGCAGCCCAGCCGAGCACGCCGTCGTGCTGCCAGGCGGCCTGGTTCGGGGCGTCATACGGCAGTTCGTTCTGGAAGAAGATCGTCTTGCCGTTCTCGCCGTTCCAGATCACGTTGTACTTCTGGTAGTGCTCGACGAACAGGCCGAGGGCGGTGACGTTGTCGCCGTTGACCACGACGCCGGTGTCGGCGGTGTTCACGGTCCAGCCGACAGAGCCCTCCACGCCGTGGTCGGCGCGCCAGGCCCAGATGTCGTCCAGGATCGTGTTGTCCGCGTTGACCTCGAGGGTCGTGGTCGCCTTGCCGACGTGCGGTCCGCCGATGCGGAAGTACACGTCGTGCAGCACGACCGGGTCGGACGCGTTCTGCTTGCCGAGGCCGAGCGCCTTGCCCAGCCCGGTACCGACCGCGAGCAGGGCGGGCGAGTTCTCGGTACCGGCGTCGATCATGAGGCCGGACACGGTGACGCCCTTGACGTCCAGGATGCGCAGCGGCACCGCCCCGTCGACCGCGGTGAGCGTGGCGACGCCCAGGCCCAGCACGACCGTGTCCGGGTGCAGGACGAGGATAGACCGGTCGATGTCGTAGACGCCCGGAGTCAGGATCAGGCTCTTGCCGAGAGCGAGCGCCACGTTGATCTTGGCAATCGAGTCACCGGGCTTGGCCAGGTAGAAGTCCGACAGCGGGACGGAGTGCCCCGCCGTGGGGCCGTTCGTCCAGGTGGGACCCGACGAGTCGTGCTGCACCGCCGGGACGAACACCTGGTACGTGCCGTTGCCGTCGACGTACAGGAACGGCCGCTCCTGGCTCACCGGAACGGTCGGCAGGTTGGTGTACGGCGGTTTCGGGAAGGACTGCCCCGGCGTTCCCGGGGAGCCGGCGAAGACCTGGTTCCAGACCGCGTTCGTCCAGTTGCTGACGTTGCTGTTGCGGACGAGGAACTGCTGCTGCGATCCGTTGATCATCGTACCGGCCACCGAGTCGGACAGGAAGCCGCCGCTGGCGTACTGCGGGCCGGCGGTGCAGTAGTCCATGAAGGTGGTGTTGCCGTTGATCTTGACGCGGCGCATCGGCGCGGCCTGGGAGACCGCCCAGAACTCGGTGTTGCCGCGGCAGCCGCTCTGGCCGGTGACGTTGATGGTCAGGTTGGAGATCGACCGCCAGAAGTTCACCAGGGCGATGCAGTTGCTCGGCGTCAGGCACCGGTTGTAGACGTCGACCGACCCGTTGATGGTGACGTCGGTCGGCGACAGGCCGAGCCCGGCGACCTCGGTGTAGTACCCGACCTGGAAGATCAGCGGGTGCTGCGGGGTGCCGTACGTGCCGGGCTTGAACAGCAGCGCGTACCGCTGGGTACCCATCTCGTTGTCGACCTGCTGGGCGGCGACCGCGTCGACGGCCGCCTGGATGTCGGCCTGCGGCATGGACGGATCGAAGATCTTCACGTTGGGCCCGAAGTCGGGCTGGCCGGAGCTGGCCGGGGCGTGGGCGGGGGTGGCGTCGGCCGACGCCACGCCACCCACCGTGACGGTGGCGGCGATCAGTGCGACGGCTGCTCCGCCGACGAGCCAGCTGACGAGGCGGCGCCGGTTGGGCACCGACTCTCCGGGCTCCTCGGGTTCCGCCGCGGGGACGTGGATCAATGCCATGAACTGCGACCTACCTTCTCGGATGTGGCCGGCGTCCCTGGTGGAACGACAGCACGCCGGTTCAGCGCGCCGTTGTCGCGACTGGGGACGGTCAACCACGACGCTGAGATGTAAGAGAGCGCTCTCCCGAGATGGGACGGTACCGTGCCAGGCACGATGGGTCCACGGGTACGAGCAACGTGATTCCGCATGAGCAAGGTGCCGTGGCGTCAATGGTTCGCGGCCATGAAACGCTCTCCG
>CAZYCD010000055.1:0-1090 GCA_964645345.1 uncultured Micromonosporaceae bacterium | reverse complement strand
GGCGCCTCGTCGTGTACCGCGGCGATCGCGGCCTGGAGCTGGTACGGGCCGGGGTTGCCGCGGGGGAGCACCGCCGAGATGAGTGCCACGCCCTCCGCGATGCGGTCCGCCAGCCACGCGCCCCGGTCCTGCTCCGCCATCGGGACCAGCGCACCGTCCGGGCCGGTGCGCGCCGGCCGGCGGGCGTCGGTCAGCAGCATCAGTGCCAGCAGCCCGGCCACCTCGCCGTCCCCGGGCAGCAGCCGGTGCACGATGCGGGCCAGCCGGATCGCCTCGGCGGACAGTTCGGCGCGCTGCAGGTCAGGTCCTGCGGTGCAGGCGTACCCCTCGTTGAAGATGAGGTACAGCACGTGCAGTACCGAGGGGAGCCGCTCGGCGCGCTCGGCGGGCGCGGGCATCCGGAACGGCAGCCCGCTGTCGCGGATGCTCTGCTTGGCGCGGGTGATCCGCCGGGTCATGGTCGCCTCGGGTACCAGGAACGCGCGCGCGATCTCCGCGGTGGTCAGGCCGCCGACCGCGCGCAGGGTCAGCGCGATCTGCGAGGCGGGCGACAGCGCGGGGTGGCAGCACATGAACAGCAGGATCAGCGTGTCATCGGTATCTGCCGCCGAGCGGTCCGCCGCCGGTACCACCAGCTCCTCGGGCAGCAGCCGGCGCGCGACGGTGTCCTCGCGCCGCCGCCGCGCCGCCTCCGCGCGCAGCAGGTCGGTCAGCCGGCGGGACGCGACGGTGACCAGCCAGCCGAGAGGGCTGTCCGGTACCCCGTGCTCCGGCCACTGCAGCGAGGCGGCCAGCAGCGCCTCCTGCACCGCGTCCTCGGCCGCGTCGAAGTGGCCGTACCGGCGGACGACCGCGCCGAGGACCTGCGGCGCGAGCGTCCGCAGCAGGTCCTCGTCGGCGGCGGGCACGCGGCTCACAGCTCCAGGTCGGCGAACGACTCCATGACCGGGCGGACGTCCACGTACTCGTCCTGCCCGTCCGGGTTCACGAACCGGGCGGCGATCTCGGTGGCCCGGTCGAAGCTGTCGCACTCGACGATGGTGTAGCCGGCCAGTACCTCCTGGGTCTCCGGGTACGGGCCGTCGGTCAC
>CAZYCD010000054.1:0-23411 GCA_964645345.1 uncultured Micromonosporaceae bacterium | reverse complement strand
AAGGTGCAGCTGCGCAAGACCCTGGGGGGGAACACCGCCAAACTGGCGAACCCGGCGGGGACCACGCCCGCCTGGCTGAAGATCACCCGGTCGGGCAACACCTTCACCGCCTACACCTCGCCGGACGGGGTGACCTGGACGCTCATCCCCGGCTCGACGGCGACGGTCAGCCTTGGCACCTCGCTGCTCGCCGGGCTCCCGGTCACCTCACACAACTCCGGCGCCCTGGGCACGGTCACCATGGACCAGGTGAGTGCCGGCTGATCAGCGGTGGCGCCAGCTCCGGAGACACATCTCGGTGCCGCGGGCAGGTTCGCGGCGAGCCCGTGCCGCAGTCGCAGGCGGTCGGCCCACAGTGCAGTGACTTGGTGGGCTGCGCGCGCTTCAGACGAAGCGTTCCGCGAACGCGTTCGCGCGAGGCGTGCGCGGTGGAGTCTTGGCCACCTCTCCACACTCGGCAGCGAACACCGCGTCGAAGCACCCGGTGAACTTGGCGTCCCGGCCTCGGATGAGGAACCGAAACGCGGCAGCTCGCTCGCCGAGGTCGATCACCAGGTTACGTGCCTGCTGGGTGGTCCAGGCCGCGGTCAGGTGGGCCGTAACGCCGAGGAGGTGTACCCGGCGGGTGGCGATCTCGATGACGAACAGCAGGTACTACTCGGAGCGGTTCAGGGCGTCCGGCCCGAGAGCGGGGCAACCTCAGCCCGAGTCTGACTCCAACTCGTGCCGAACCGGCGACAGTGATCACCCGCGGGCTGGCGTGGAGGACCCTGTCAGCTTGGACAAATTGGTCGCTCTCGGCCAATCTCGGACCCACGGTCGCCTAGTATTGCTTTCAGTGACTGGGTCGATTGACGGCGTGAGCCGAGACCGTCGAGCCGGTGACGCGTCTGGTCGAGGCAAGGAGGTCGCCCAGCCCTGAGGGCTACAGCCATTCCGGGGCATCTGCCGGGCTGCACCTGTCGGTATCGGACCACGCTCGTATAGCAACAAGTTGACCTGAATCCGGGACACTTCAGCGGTCCTCGGGTCCATCCACTGTCCGCGTCGCACGGACGGTGCTGCGTTGGTCGGCCGTCAACGGCCACGAGGGTTAACTCACAACCGGGGGAAAAATGCTTGCTCGGCTGGGAAGCCGTAGACGCCTTTGGCGATTCCTGCTGGTCGGGACGTTGTGTTTCGGCCTGCAGTACATCGCAATGCGATTCCTTGTCTTGGTCGGCCTGTCGTGGCCGGCAGCCAGTGTCGTTGGGTTTGCAACTTCGGCACAGGTCAACTTCATCTTAAGCAACGCCATTACGTGGGGCGAGCGGCGTCGGTCTGGCACTCCGCTGTGGACGCGCTGGCTGTCCTACGGGGCAACCGCTCTGCTCGGCTTGGCGGTCAACACGGCGGTCTTCAGCGCGACGTACCGCCCGATCGGCTCGTTGCCGGCGACCGCGTCCGGCGTGGTGGCAGCCGCCCTGGTGACTTACTTGCTCTGCAACATCGTTGTCTTCCGGGCGGTCGGACCAGCGCGCCGGGCCGACGCGCCCGTCCCGGTTACGAAACCAGACGTGGTCGTAACCGTCGCGCCGGCCCTACACCTGCCAGAGGACGAGCGGTGACCGCGCCCATGGCGGACCGCCCGGCCCCAGTTGACGGTGTCGTCGTGGTCATGCCCGCCTACCGGGAGGAGGAGAACCTAGCCAATACTGTCGAGGACTTCCTCACGACCTTGGCGGGTGCCGAGCATCCGCACTGCGTCGTAGTGGTCAATGACGGCAGCCCGGACGGCACCGGCGCGCTTCTCGACCGGTTGGCCGATCAGTACCCCGACCGGGTACTGGCCGTACATCACCCGGAGAACCGCGGGTATGGCGCGGCCGTGCGTACAGGCATCAAGGCCGCGTTGGAGCGCACCGACTTGCGCTGGGTCCTGCTCACCGACTCCGACGGGCAGTTCAAGGCGGCCGACCTGCTCACGTTCCTCCGCGTGCGGGAAAACGAACTGGCTGACGGCGTGATCGGGTACCGGAAGGTCCGCGCTGACCCGTTGGCCCGCAGGATCAACGCCAAAGTATGGACGGCAACAAGCCAGGTTGTGTTGGGCACCAAGAGTCGAGACGTCGATTGCGCGTACAAGCTGCTTGACCGGCGGCTGCTCGATGGCCTAGCACTGGCCGGCGAGGCGGCGGCGATCTCGCCGGAGTTGCTGGCGAAGGTCAGCAGCGCCGACAGCCATATCCTCGAACACCCGGTGTCGCACCATCCCCGGGTACATGGGGAGCAGACCGGAGACAACCCGTCGGTCGTCCTCCGTTCACTGATCAGCCTGTGGCAGGTCTACCTCGAGCTGGTCCGCACCGGTCGCAGGGCGGGCTGGCTGCTTTGCCCCCGCGACCGGGTGCTGACCGGGGTGACGCTGGCTGCGGCGGTCGCCTCGCTCGCTGGATACGCCTACTACAGCCGCCAGGGTGTCGTGTTGGCCTACCCCGACGCGGTGTCGCATCTGCTCATCGCCAGGCGGGTGGTGGCTAGCCCGACCTCGGGCCTGGCCCAACTGGGCGGGGTCTGGCTGCCGCTGCCGCACCTGCTGGCGCTGCCTATGGTTCGGTTCACGGCGCTCTACCGGTCCGGCCTGGCGGGCAGCGTGATCTCGATGGCCGCGTACGTCCTCACCGCACGATACCTGTACCAGATCGCCACCTCGATGGCCGCCAGCAGACTCGCCGGGGTGGTAGCGGCTGCCCTCTTCGCGTTCAACCTCAACGCGATGTATCTGCAGAGCACCGCGATGACCGAGCTGCTGCTGTTGGCGTGCATCGCGGCGGCCGTACACCATCTGCAGCGATGGTGCCGCGACGGCGGGTGGGGGCAACTCGCCGCCGCCTCGGTCGCAACGCTGCTGGCAACGCTTACCAGGTACGAGGGCTGGGTGCTGTGCGCCGGGCTCGCGGTTGTCGTGGTCGACACCGCCTCACGGCGCTGGCGTGCTTACCTGCGCACGGAGTCCTACTTCATCTTCTTCGGGTTCCTGGCGTTCAGCGGCATCG
Organism: uncultured Micromonosporaceae bacterium; assembly: GCA_964645345.1. GTDB lineage: Bacteria > Actinomycetota > Actinomycetes > Mycobacteriales > Micromonosporaceae > Rugosimonospora. The sequence goes on along the minus strand of CAZYCD010000054.1, from coordinate 20,376 downwards.
CCGGATGGCTGCTGTGGAACGCGGTCATCTTCGGAAATCCCCTGAACTGGCAGGACGGTGAGTTCGCCAAGCCGTCCCTGTGGGTGTCGGTCGGCGAGAAGGCGGTCGGACACCCGCTCGTTGCGCTACGCACTTACCTCATCGCGATGGCCGACGATGTGGGGCTGGCCACTTTGCTCCTCGGCCTGGCCGGGCTGGTGTGGTATCTGGCGCGTACCCGCCTGCGACCCGAGCGGAACGCACCTTACGTTCTGCTGGCCTTCCTACCGTTCTACGTCTACGCCATCTACTCCGGCCAGCGGCCGCTGCACGTGCCGCAGATCAACGGCGACCTCTACAACGTGCGGTTCGGTTTGGTCATGCTGCTGGGCACCGCCGTGTTCGCCGGGTTCCTGGTAGACGTGGCCTCGGTGCTGGCCCGTACCGCGGCGACCCGTGCTGAACAGATGGCGCACCCAGCGCGGATCGCTCGCGGCCTGGTCGCAACCGGTGTCGTGGCATCCGTGCTGACGGTGGGCGGCGCCGCGACGCTGCGGGAGCCGTTGGCGTTTCGATCCAGTACGACCGAACGGGCGAACGCCGCCGCGGCGGATTGGCTGCGCGTGCACTACGACGGCGGCCTGGTTCTGATGGAATCCTTCGGCAACGAGTCGGTGACGTTCCGCTCGCAGCTGCCGACCGAGAAGATCGTCTACGAGGGCAGCTTCCGGCTCTGGCAGCCGGCGATCCACGACCCGGCGCGACACCAGGTGCGCTGGATCTACCTGCGGCAAACGGCGGACAACCAGGACGACGCGTGGCGTGCGCTGCACGACACTCCACAACTGCGAGACCACTACACAATCGTCTACGCCGATCCTGATCGGCTGATCTACCGCGCCACCGGCAGCGCGGGAGAGGCGCACCGATGACTTCGCTTCAACGGGCCGCGCAGCCGGCCCCGTCGACCCCACCTGCCGAGCCCGGGCCGGTGACACCGCTGCCGGATGCGCTCAGCGCGCGGGCCCTGCTCAGTCGCTCCCAGGGCACGACCGTAGCGACGGTGCTCGCCGCGTTCATCGTCGCGCTGGTCGTGCGGGCCACGACCGGGTACGGCCCGTCCTTCGTCTGGTGGGGCCAGGCGGTTGTTGCCGGCGTAACGATCATCTACGTGGCCGTGATCGGCTTCAAACTGGCCGTCGTCCTTGGCGGCGGTGGGGCACCGGTCCTTCGGTTCAGCCCGGAGGAGTTGGCCGAGATCCCCGAGGAACTGCTGCCGACCTATACGATTCTGGTGCCGCTACGGCGCGAGGCGCAGGTAGTGCCGCATCTGGTCCGTCGGCTCGCGGAGCTCGACTATCCGGCCGAGCGCCTGGAGATCCTGATGCTGATCGAGGAAGACGACGACGAAACGCGCGATGCGCTGACGCTGATCGATCTGGCCCAGCAGTTCGAGGTCGTGACGATCCCGGCCGGCGGCCCTCGCACCAAGCCGAACGCCTGCAATGTCGGCCTGGCTCGGGCCCGCGGCGAATTCTGCGTCATCTATGACGCTGAGGACCGCCCCGAGACCGACCAGCTCCGCAAGGCGGTGCTGGCCTTCCGTCGGCTGTCCGGTCGGGTGGTGTGCATCCAGGCGGAGTTGCAGTACTGGAACCCGTCAACGAACTGGCTGACGTCGTGCTTCGCCGCGGAGTACGCCACCAACTTCAGCCTCTGCCTGCGCGGGATGGACCGCCACCGGCTTGCCATCCCGCTCGGCGGCACCTCCAACCATTTCCGCACCTCCGCCCTGCGCCGGCTTGGGGGCTGGGATCCCTACAACGTCACCGAGGATGCCGACCTGGGCATCCGCATCGCCCGCCGGGGCTGGAGGGTGCGGATGATGCTCTCGGTGACCGAGGAGGAGGCGAACAGCCGGCTGGGTAACTGGGTACGCCAGCGCAGCCGGTGGATCAAGGGGTACTTGCAGACGTGGCTCGTACACACCCGTAACCCGTGGCGGCTGTGGCGGGAGCTGGGTACCCGGCGTTTCCTTGCCGTCCATCTGACGCTGGGCTTCTCCACCTTCACCACGCTGGTCAACCCGTTCTTCTGGGCGCTTACGGTCGTCTATCTGGTGACCGGTCCGCGTCACATCTCGGCCTTCTTCCCGTCCGCTGTCCTCTATCTCGGTGTGGCCACGATGGTGCTGGGCAACATGCTGATGGTCTACTGTCTGATGGCGGGTTGCCTGGAGCGCGGCCTCTACCAGGCGGTGCGGACAATGCTCACCGTTCCGCTGTACTGGGCGCTGATGAGCGTCGCCGCCTACAAGGCGGTGTTCCAGCTGTTGCGGCCCAGCCGGCGCCACTTCTGGGAGCTGACCGAGCATGGCCTGGTCGACCACGATCTTGTGTTGTCCGGCTCCGCACAGCCGTTATCCAGTCAGCACGGTGACGTTGTCGAAGGTCGCGGTGGCCAGGGTGTCCGGCCGGTGGGAGCAGGTGAACAGGCCCAGCGTCACCGCGCCGCCGGGCAGCGTCGACGTCCCGACCGCCGTCCAGGTAATCCCGTCGGCTGACGTGTAGGCGGTGACCGTGCCGCCGGTCCGGACCAGCCGTACCCACGCGTCCGGGAACCGGTACGGCTCCGGCCCCACGTCGGTCGAGAATCCGTACTGGAAATGCATGTTGTTGCCTGCGGCGCTACGACCGGCCGTCGAGCACCCGGCGACCTCCTACGCGGCACCGCCCTCACCGAGGCCGACGCCAACTCGCCGTCACCCGGCCGGTAGCGTGCCATAGGCTATGCCGCATGATCATCCGCGAAGCCGTCCATGCCGACCTGCCCGCCATCGTCGCACTGCTCGCCGACGACATACTCGGCAAGGCGCGCGAGTTCGCGACCGTCGACGACGCGTACGAGAAGGCGTTCGCCGACATCGACGCCGACCCGCGCAACCATCTGATCGTCGCGCAGGACGGCCACGCGGTGGTGGCGTGCATGCAAATCACGTATATCCCCGGACTGGGACGGCATGGCGCGGAACGATCGCAGGTCGAGGCGGTCCGGGTACACGCGGCGCGCCGCGGCCAAGGCGTGGGCCAACAGATGATGGCCTGGGCGATCGAACAGGCCCGGACGCGCGGGTGCTTCATGATGCAGCTGACGTCCGACAAGTCCCGGGTCGACGCGCACCGCTTCTACGCGAGGCTCGGCTTTGTTGCCAGCCACGAGGGCATGAAACTACTGCTGTAGTTTGGCGACCCCAAGCCATCGATGCCCCAACACCCCTTGTCGCCTCGGTCCGCGCCGACGCTACGTTCCCGGCAACGGGAAACTCGTCGAACGACCACCGACGCCATTGCCCACATACCCCGATCTCCTGCCGCAGGGAACCCCATCGTGACTATCATCGACAAAATCGCCTGGATCCGGCTCGAAGACGGGGCCATCCTCAGCTCCCGCTCGCGCGGCAATGATGTCTACTACCTCCCTGGCGGCAAACGGGAACCCGGCGAAAGCGACATCGACACCCTCGTCCGTGAGATCCACGAAGAACTCAGCGTGCTCATCAGTCCCGACACCATCAAGCACGCCGGGACCTTCCACGCTCAAGCACACGGATACCCCGAAGGAACGATGGTCCGCATGACCTGCTACACCGCCGACTACCACGGCGTCCTGCAGCCCAACAGCGAAATTGAGCAAATCGTCTGGCTTACCTATGCCGACCGCCACCGAGTCTCACCGGTCGACCAGATCATCTTCGACCACCTACACGAGATGGCACGCCTGCATTGAGGCGAGCACCCACGTCCATCCACAGGTCTCCAGCCGTTATCCAGTCAGCACGGTGACATTGTCGAAGGTCGCGGTGGCCAGGGTGTCCGGCCGGTGGGAGCAGGTGAACAGGCCCAGCGTCACCGCGCCGCCGGGCAGCGTCGACGTCCCGACCGCCGTCCAGGTAATCCCGTCGGCTGACGTGTAGGCGGTGACCGTGCCGCCGGTCCGGACCAGCCGTACCCACGCGTCCGGGAACCGGTACGGCTCCGGCCCCACGTCGGTCGAGAATCCGTACTGGAAATGCATGTTGTTGCCTGGGGTGACGGCCAGCAGTGCATACGGGGAGCCGACGGTGGCGGACTGCTTGACCATGACGCCCGCCTTGGCCCACGGATCGGTGTTGTCCAGCGACGTGACCCGGGCGGTGATCGCGCCGTCGCCGGACAGCGGCTGGTACGCATACTGGAACTGGTCGGCGGTGCCCCAGATGTCCGCGCCCGAACCACGCACCGTATAGACACCGCCACTCTGGCTAGCTGAGCCGGGCACCAGCGGGGCACCGACGTCGACCGAGGCCCACGGCGCACCGACCGGGGCGCCGCCGGCGGGGATGACGGTGACGTCGGTGAACGTCGCGGTCCCCAATGCCGTCCCACCGTTGTGCGCGGTCACGAACAGGCCCACTGTGGCGCTGGCCGACATCGCAACCACCGCCTGGCCAACCCGCTTCCAGTTGCTACCGTCACCAGACTCGTACGCGGTGATGACGCTGCCCTGGCGGTCCAGCCGCAACCACACATCGGGCAGCGTGTACCCACCGCCGGAGATGCTCTGGTTGTACCCCCACTGGAACGCGATCCCGTTGCCCGGTGTTACGGCCAACAATGCGTACGGGGAGCCCGCGGTGCCGGACTGCTTGATCATGACGCCGGCCTTCGCCCACGCATCGGTGACACTCTGGCTGGTGACCCGGGCGACGATCGTGCCGTCTCCGGTCAGCGCCTGGTCGACGTACCGCTCCTGGTCGGCAGCGCCCCAGATGTCCGCGCCGCCGCCCTGGACGGTGAAGACGTCGTTGCTGTAGCTCGCGGAGCCGGTCGGTGTCGCCCCACCGATATCAGCTGAGTCCCAGGGCACCGGCAGGCTACCGTTACCGCTCCCCGCACCGGCTATCTTGACGGTGTCGAAGACGGTCGTGTTGGCGTCGACGGTGTTGTGGCCGCAGACTGCGAGCCCGGCGAGCAGCGTTCCGGACAATGCCGGGATGCTCATGACCGAGCCGGGCACGGCCGTCCACGTCGTTCCGTTCGTCGAGGTGTATGCGGTGAACGTGGTGCCGACCCGCCCGACCTTCAGGTAGTCCGGCACGGTGCCGCCCGTGGAAACCTGGCCAGTGCCGCCGTTCTGCTCGGTGCGGTACTGCACCACCACGCCGTGTCCGGGTGTCACGAAGGCTGCGTAGTAGGGCGCCTGAGGGTTCGTGGAGACGCGCTCCATGACGCCGGACTTGGCCCAGTCGCTGGTGTTGGACTGCCCGGTGACCCGGGCGCTGATGCCGCCGTCACCGCTCTGTGGCTGGGCGATGAGCCGGAACTGATCTGTCGTATCCCAGATGTCGCCGCCGCCGGCGCTTACGGTCCAGGTGCCACCCGACCGCGTCTGACTGCCGACGGGCGTGGGGAACCCGATGTCGGCGCAGCTCCAGCCGCTCGGGCAGAGGTTGGGTGGCGGCGGTGCGGTCGTACTGATCGTCACGCCGGTGAGGGTCGCGGTACTGGTCGCCCCGGCGTTGTGCGAGGTGACCGCGAGCCCCGCACGGATCGCGCCGGCCAGGTGTGCCAACTGCGTCGTGGAGGCCGGGACCGCAGCCCAGTTCACCCCGTCCGGCGAGGTGTACGCGGTGAAGGCGGTGCCCGAGCGGGCCACCCGCAGGTAGGCGGGCGCAGTGCCGGCCGGGTTGGCGATCTGCGCCGCGGACATGCCGTTGTCCTGGCGGTACTGGACCTCGATGCCTGCGCCCGGGGTCACGTACGCGGCGTAGTAGGCGTCGGCGGCGCCGGTTCCGGCCCGCAGCATAACGCCGGACTTGGCGCTGGGGTCGGTACCGGTCTGCCCGGTCACCCGGGCGGTGACCGTGCCGTCGGCCGCGAGGCTCCGCGAGACGAAGTGGAACTGGTCCGCGCTACCCCAGATGTCCCCGCCGGCGCCCGTCACGGACCAGGTTCCCGAGCCGAATTGCTGGTCCCCGACGATCATCGGGTTTCCCACGTCCTGGCAACTCCAGCCACTCGGGCACCCGTGGGCCGACCGGGCCGGCCCGGGCGCAGCACCCGGTGCCCCTAGCGCGACCGCGGAGACGGTGCCGGTACCGCCTGCCACCTCGATTCCCATCGGTGTGCTGCTGGGCAGCGGCAATGACGCGTTGCTGCCGGGAATCAGGGTGTAGGCGGCGCCGGTGGCCGACATCGCCGCCTGGAAGGTGTCCCCGGTGCGTCGGAGCATCAGGTAAGGGGTGCTCGCGTCTGAGGCGGTGACGAAAGTCCACACCGGGCCGCTCCAGAGCCGGCGCTGCATGACCTGCACTGTGTTGCCGGCCCCGGCGACCAGCGCGTAGAACGGCGCGCCGGGTGCGGGGAACTGGCGGGCGACGAGTGCGATCTGGGTCTTCGCCGGGACGGTGGCGACCTTCGCGGTCAGTTGCCGGTCGCCGTCGCCCGGCTGGGCGATCAGACGGGCGCTGTCCGGGACTCCGGCGCCGCTGGAGGTGATCCTCCAGGTACCACCGGCGGTGGACTCCGAGCCGGCACCGCCGAGGTCCTGGCAGGTCCAGCCGCTCGGGCAGGCGGCGTCGGCGGGCGGGGTGGGTGGCGGACTCGCCGGCAGCGTGAAGGCGTACACGGTGCCGCTGACGTCACCCGTGTAGACGACGCCGCCGGCCACCGAAGGGCCGGCGTAGATCTGCGCGCCGGTGTCGTAGCTGAACAGGCGCGCGCCGGTGGTCGCGTCGAGCACCTCCAGGACCGAGCCGGAGCCGGCCAGCACCATTCCGTTGTCGTAGGCCAGCGCGCCGATGACGGGGCCCGGTGCGCCGTGCTGCCATCGGTAGCCGCCGGTAGCCGGGTCCAGCGCTCGTACCGTACCGGCATACCCGACACCGTTGACACTGCCGGAGCTGCCCGCCAGGTACAGCGTGTTCTGGCCAAACGCGCCCGAGGAGACACTGCTCTGGCCGCAGGTCGGGCACATTCCGCCCACAGCGATCGTGGTCCGCCACACCGGTCCGTCGACGAGGTGGCCGCGGCGGAACCCGTAGGCGTCACCGTTCTTGTTGATCGACGCCACCATCGGGGTACCTGAGGATGTCTGGAACAGCGTCGTCGAGGTGCTGAAGTCGGAGTCGAGCACCGCCTCGGACTCGGGCAGTTTCCACGAGTCCTTGACCTGCAGAGTGTCGGCGTCGATGGCGAGGAAGGCTTGGGCGAGCCCTTGCGTCGCAGAGTTCTCCGTCCCGGTGGCGGTGTAGATCGTGTTCGTCGCCGCGTCGTAGGCCGGTGACGTCCAGATCCCGCCACCGACCTGGCCGTTGGGTACCAGGTTGAGGTTGTTGACGATGGCGTGCGTGGTCAGGTCAACCTTGATCAGCGCACCCTGAACCAGCGGGCAGTCGCCTAGGCTGGCCACCCCGACGTAAGCGAAGTTGCCGACGATCAGAGGCGCGGACCAGTTGTAGTGACCGTCGTAACTGCCGTCCGTAACACCGTTACCTTGAGTGAAGACCCGCCACAGCACCGCTCCGGTCGCTGCATCCAAGGCGTACCAGTAGGCATCCCCACCTCCGACGTACACCACCCCATCCCGCACAGTGGCCGGCGAGGAGACCCCGAGCGTCTGTGGGACGCAAATCGGGTTGGCGACCATTTTCCCGAGGTAGGTCCGCCACTTCAGGGCGCCGGTCGCGGCGTCGACCGCGTACTCATAGCCGTCCCAGGAACCGAAGTAGGCGACTCCGCCGGTGACCGTCGGGGTAGTGGCGACCGGCCCTCCGGTATGGAAGCTCCACAACTCTCCCAGCGTTGCCGCCGACCCCGGTGAGATCGTCGTGTCGGCGGACGCGGCCGTGCGGGCCACGTCATGCAGCGAGGTAGGCCAGTCGTCGCCAGACGCGGCCGCATGCGCGGGGATCGGGATGGCCACGAGAGCCCCAATCAGCAGCCCGGCGATCAAAAGTACCCGTAAAAGGCGCATCCACATAGATTGGATCAAAAATGCGGACAGCATGGCGGATTCCCATAATCATTACGCGAACTGACGCAGACAGTGCTCGGGAGTCGCACTTGATCGACGGCTGGCTGCAGTCCAAGCAGCTGGAGGTGGCCAGCAAGGCGCTCAAGCCGACCACGCCACGACCCTATGTCGACCTGCTGAAGCCGACGCGCGAACGGTACGGAGCCGGTGTCCGGTCTACGTCGTAGCGTCGCAAGGCGGCGAGCGTGACCCGGTGACGGCGGTGGGCGGGATGAGATCGGGGAAATGCAACGGAAGCAGGTGCTCGCTGCACACGCGCAGCCCGCGCGGGTCGTTGACCAGCGCGGTGCGGGCGGGGTCGACCAGGTCGAGGATGAGCGTCGCGGTGGTACGGCTCGTCGAGCGGCGGTTCGGTACGCATGAAGACGGCGGCCAACTCGTCCAGCCAGATCTGGCTGCAGCGCTCGCAGCTTCGGTCCGCATTGCTGTCCGTCTATTATGGACCGCCGAGTCGGTGATCCGGTACGACCATGGTCAACGCGGACATTCCGGTGCCTCCTGGCCATGGCGAAGAGCTGCGGCCCGTCGAGTTAGGCTCCGACCGTGGCCATCAGCGTCTTCGACCTGTTCTCCATCGGTATCGGCCCGTCGTCGTCGCATACCGTCGGCCCCATGAGGGCCGCCCGTACCTTCGTGGTCGGTCTCGAGCAGGACGGTCTGATTGTCGAGGTGGCCAGACTGCGTGCCGAATTGTTCGGTTCACTCGGGATGACCGGCCGCGGCCACGGTTCGGATCGGGCGGTGGTCCTCGGCCTGGAGGGCGAGACCCCGGAGCACGTCGACACGACCGCGGTGCTGGACCGGGTCGCCGCCGTCAGCGCGGCCGGGGTCGTGCAGTTGCTGGGCAAGTACCCGGTGACGTTGACGGCGGGTGACCTCGTGTTCCACCGTCGTGAGACGTTGCCCTTCCATCCCAACGGAATGCGGTTCACCGCGCTCGCGGCGGACGGCTCGCTTCTGCGCTCGCGCGTCTACTACTCCGTGGGCGGTGGGTTCGTCGTGGACGAACAGGCCGCCGGGGCGGACCGGATCAAGGTCGACGACACCGTCCTGCCGTACCCGTTCACCACAGGCGTCGAGCTGTGCCGGTACGCGAAGGAATCCGGTGTGCCGATCAGCGGGGTGATGCTGGCGAATGAAACCGCCTGGCGTACCGAGGCCGAGATCCGTGCCGGCCTGCTCCATATATGGCAGGTGATGCAGGACTGCGTCCAGTCCGGGTACTCCCACGAGGGCCTGTTGCCGGGCGGTTTGCAGGTACGGCGCAGGGCACCGGAGCTGTACCGCGACCTGATGCACGACCCGTTCTCCACGGATCCGTTGCGAGTGATGGACTGGGTCGACCTGTTCGCCTTATCGGTGAACGAGGAGAACGCCGCGGGCGGACGGATCGTGACCGCGCCGACGAATGGCGCGGCCGGCATCATCCCGGCGGTGCTGCACTACTACCGCAGGTTCGTGCCCGGCGCGACCGATGACGGGGTGGTGCGCTTCCTGTTGACGGCCGGCGCGATCGGCGTGCTGTACAAGGAGAACGCTTCGATCTCCGGTGCGGAGGTGGGTTGCCAGGGCGAGGTCGGCTCCGCCTGCTCGATGGCCGCCGCCGGGCTGTGCGAGGTGCTCGGCGGCAGCCCGATGCAGGTGGAGAACGCGGCCGAGATCGGCATGGAACACAACCTCGGGCTGACGTGTGACCCGGTGGGCGGCCTGGTCCAGGTGCCGTGTATCGAGCGCAACGCGATGGCGGCCGTGAAGGCGATCAACGCGGCCAGGATCGCACTGCGCGGCGACGGTACCCACATCGTCTCGCTGGACAAGGTCATCAAGACGATGCGCGATACCGGCGCCGACATGAAGGTCAAGTACAAGGAGACGTCTCGTGGCGGCCTGGCCGTCAACGTGATCGAGTGCTGACCCGGTCCCGGTGCCTACCCGGCGGTGGTCAGCGCCGGTCGATTTCGGCCCGCCGGGCCGTGACGATGCGCTCGATCAACTCATCGGCCGGCGGCGCGCCCGGCTGGAAGCGTAGCGTGCCCTTGTCGACGTCGAAGTCGGCGAGCTGGTCGGCCAACTCCTGCAGTACGCGCCCGCTGTTGGGGTAGAGCCCTATGTGCTTCTTCGTGCGCATCACCGCCAGCAGCCCCTTGCCCCGGTACATGAGCGTCGGCATTCCGTAGGCCGTGCCCTGCTCCGCCTCGGGTACCGTCCGCCGCGCCGCGTCGTAGATGTGCGCGATGACGGCCGCGTCCGCCGGGTCCAGCCCCGCAAGGTAGTCGTCGATTGTCCCCACGGTCCCATCATGTCAATCGCCGCACCAGCCGTTCCGCTAGCCAACGTCGCGTGTTGCTGCCGATCGCCCGGATCCGGGATCGGCAGGCTGTGCAGGGCTCGGGTCGTCCTGCATGATGCCGATGACGTTGCCTTCGGTATCGGCGATGTAGGCCACCCAGCCGACCCTGGGTAGGTGGACGCGGGGGACGAGGACTTCGCCACCGGCGGCGAGAGCGGCGGCGGTGGTGGCGTCGAGGTCGGTGACGTGGACGGTGGGGATGGTGATCTCGTCTGCGGACTCCGGACCCATCGTGGCCGGGCCGTCGGCGCCCAACCGCGGATCGTCGACGTCGGTGATCAGCCAACAGCGTCGCGGGTGGTCGGGGAGCGACCAGCCGAAGACCCGGGCGTGGAAGGCGTGGGCGCGGCCGGCATCCTCCGCGAAGATCCATAGCCGCACCTGATGCGCCATCACGACCTCCGGCGACGCGCCCCGGGGCGGATCACGGCCCCGACTGTGTGTAGGACCTGACTAGTTGCTAAAGTCTGCAACTGATTGGATGCTGTAATGGTACGCCGGATTGGGGGTGGCGGGTGAGTAGACCGCTGTACCAGGCAAAGGCGGAGTTCTTCAAGACCCTCGGGCACCCAGCCCGGATCCGTGTCCTTGAAGTGTTGTCTGAGCGCGAGCGGGCGGTGGGTGAGATGTTGCCCGAGGTGGGGGTGGAGGCGACGAACCTGTCCCAGCACCTCGCGGTGCTACGCCGGGCGGGCCTGGTGACGTTCCGCAAGGAGGGCTCGACGGTGTTCTACTCGTTGACCAGCCCGCAGGTCGCCGAGTTGCTGGCGGTGGCTCGCCGCATCCTCACCGAGGTTCTGGCCGGGCAGGTCGAACTGCTCGCGGACCTGCAAACCGTGCCCGCGATACCCGGATCGTCCCCGCCGTCATAGGCAACGGCGCGGTTTCCGGGCATCCGGCGACTGCGCCTCTGCCTGCCGCCGGCCGTTGCTGGACAGGACGCCGCGACCACCACTACCCCTCGGAGAAGCAAAACGATGGCTGCGCTCGGACTATGGCGCAAGATCCGCCGGTCGGGTCGGGCGGCGGAACCCGCGACACCCGCTCCCGCCGCGTTGTCCTGCCCCAAGGCCGTCCAGCTGCACGGGTCGGTGCAGGTACGGCACGTCGATGCCGGATCCTGCAATGGCTGCGAGATCGAGATCGGGTCGGCGTTCGGCCCGGTGTACGACGCGGAGCGCTACGGTACCCGGCTGGTCGCCTCGCCGCGGCACGCGGACGCGCTGCTGGTGACCGGTCCGGTGACCCGCAACATGGCGGTCGCGCTGCGCCGCACGTTCGACGCCTTACCTCAGCCGCGGATCGTGGTGGCGGTGGGGGACTGCGCGATCAACGCCGGGGAGTTCGCCGGCGGGTACGGCGTGCAAGGCCCGGTGTCTGACGTGGTGGCGGTGGATGTGCAGGTGCCGGGGTGCCCGCCGGAGCCGGACGCGATCGTGGCGGCGCTGCGGGGGTTGACCGGCCGGTGAACGTGATCGGTTGGGCCCTGGTCGGGGTGTGCGCGCTGGCCGGGCTGGGAGTGCTGGCCGCCGTGTCGTTCCCCCGCCGCACCCGTCCGGCCCTGGCGGCGGTGGCCACGGCGGGGATCGGGTTGGCCGGTCTGGTCGCGGGAGCGGCAGCGCTGGGCGGCCAGGTGTTCCAGATCCGGCTACCCGGGGTGTTGCCGCTGTTCGGGGTGCGGGTCGCGGTGGACCCGTTGGGCGGGTGGTTCGTGGCGGTGACCGGCGGGGTGCTGGCGGTCGCCGGTTTGTACAGCATCGGCTACGCCGGCCACGGCCACGGGCCGGCTGGGCGGGGGGTGCTGGCGGCACTGCCGGTGTTCGCCGCCGCGGTCCTGCTGGTACCGGCCGCGGCCAGCGCGTCGACACTGCTGGTGTTGTGGGAGTTGATGGCGGCCGCGTCGCTGGTGTTGGTGTTGGCCGAGCATCGGGCCAGGCCGGCGGTGGCGCAGGCCGGCTGGTGGTACGCGGCGTTGACCCAACTGGGGTTCGTGGCGATCCTGCTGGGCCTGGTGCTCTACGCCGCGCACGGCGGCGACTCGTTTGCCGACTTGCGCGCCGCGCACCTGTCGCCGGTCCTGCGCAGTGCGGTGTTCCTGCTGGTGTTGGCGGGGTTCGGATCGAAGGCGGGCCTGGTGCCGCTGCACGTGTGGCTGCCGCGCGCCCACGCCGAGGCCCCCAGTCCGGTATCGATCGCATTGTCCGCCGCGATGGTGAACCTGGGCGTGTACGGGGTCATCCGGGTCGGCTTCGACCTGCTGGGTGGAGGCAGCCGCTGGTGGTGGCTGCTGGCTCTCACGTTGGGCGCGGTGTCGGCGCTGTACGGAATCCTGCAGGCCGCCGTCGCCTCCGATCTGAAGCGGCTGCTGGCGTACTCGACGGTGGAGAACATGGGGCTGGTGTTCCTCGCGGTGGGTGCGGCCGGCGTCTTCCGCGCCTCGGGCGCGCCGGCCCTGGCCGCGCTGGCGTTGGCGGCGGGATTGCTGCACGTACTCAACCACGCCGGGTTCAAGGCGCTGCTGTTCGGCGCGGCCGGCTCGGTGCTGCGTGCCACCGGCAGCCGGAACCTGGATGCGTTGGGTGGGCTACGGGACCGGATGCCGGCCACGACGGGGCTGTTCGCGGTGGGCGCGTTGGCAGCCGCCGCGTTGCCGCCAGGCAACGGGTTTGTCTCCGAGTGGCTGCTGCTGCAGTCCCTGGTTCGCGCGTTGCCGGCCGCGGGTGTGGTGACCGCGGTCGCGATGCCGGTCGCCGTGGCGGTGGTGGCGCTGACCGCCGGCCTGGCGGTGGCCACGTTCGTCAAGGCACTGGGGGTCGGGTTCTTCGCCCGCCCGCGCAGCGACGCGGCCGGGGCCGCCAGCGAGTCGCCGCCGGCGATGCTCGCGGCGATGGGCGTCCTCGCCGCGGCGTGCACCGTGCTGGCGTTGGCCCCGGCCGTATTGGGATCCGCGTTGTCCCGCGCCGTCGACGCGGCGACCGGTATCCGCGCGCAGCCCGTCGATGGCGTGATCGTGCTGCGTCTGATGGGGATTGCCAGCACGATGTCCCCTCTCGTGGTCGCGATCGCCGTCGCGCTGGCGGTCGCCGGTACCGCCGGCCTGGTGCGCCTGACGACGGTCCACGTCAGGCGACGGCGGGCGGTGGCGTTGTGGGACTGCGGCGCGGGCGCGCCGACGGCCCGGATGCAGTACACCGCGACATCGTTCGCCGAGCCGTTGCAGCGGGTGTTCGACGACGTGCTGGCCCCGGAGACCGATCTGGACGTGACTCCGCACTCCGAATCCGCGTACCTCGTCGCCCGGGTGGCCTACCAGCAGCGGGTGCCCGACCGGGTGGAACACGGCCTCTACGCTCCGCTCATCGTCGCGGCCCGCCGGCTCGGTCGGTTGGGGCCAGTGCTGGCCAACGGCAGCGTGCACCGCTACCTGGCCTACGGGTTCGTCGGCGTGACCGGTCTGCTGCTGGTGTTGGCGGTCGCCGGGTGACCGCGCCGGCGCTGGTCGCCACCGTCGCGCAGGTCGTCGTGGTGGCGGCGGGCGGGCCGCTGCTGGTCGGCGTGATGCGGCAGGTCCGGGCCCGGCTGGAAGGACGGGCCGGCCCTGGGGTGCTGCAGCCGTGGCGGGACCTGCGCAAGTTGCTGCGCCGCGAGCCCGCCACCCCGACCGGTACCGGCTGGGCCTTCCGGCTCGCCCCGCTGCTGCTGATGGGGACCTCGCTGGTGCTGGCCGCGGTGGTACCCCTGCTGACGACGGCGTTACCGCTGGACCACGCGGCCGACCTGTTCGCCGTGGTGGGGCTGCTCGCTCTGGGAACCGTTACCCTCGCCCTGGCCGCGCTGGACACCGGCACCGCGTTCGGGGGCATGGGCGCCAGTCGGGCGATCACTGTGCTGGCGTTGGTCGAACCGACCATCCTCGTCGCCGTGTTCGCCCTTTCAGCCCGGGTGGGCTCCACCAACCTGGCCGCCATCGTCACCGCCACCCTGCGGGACCCGCTACGGGTGGCGTCCCCGGCCAGCCTCCTCGCGGCCGCGGCGCTGGCCATCGTGGTGGTGGCCGAGACCGGGCGGCTGCCGGTGGACAACCCGGCCACCCACCTGGAACTCACGATGATCCACGAGGCGATGGTGCTGGAGTACGCCGGCGCCGATCTGGGGCTGATCGAATGGGCGTCTTCGGTGCGGTTGACCGTGCTGCTCGGCCTGTTGACCTCGCTGTTCGCGCCCTGGGGTATCGCCGGCGCCGCGCTTGCCGGCCTGCCCTTCGCGCTGGCGGCGTTCGCGATGAAGGTGACTGTGTTGGGTGGCGGGCTGAGTGCCGTCGAGGTGTTCGTCGCCAAGCTGCGCCTGTTCCGCGTGCCCGAACTGCTCGCCGGCTCGCTCGTGCTGGCCCTGCTCGCAGTCGCCTCCTCGTTCTTCCTGGCCTGACTCGATGATCGACATCAGCTACCCACAGTCCCTGGACCTGGCCGCCGGCCTGTTCCTGCTGTCCGCGATCGGTGTGCTGTGGCGCCACCAACTCGCCGCGATGATCCGGCTCCTCCGGCTGCAGGGCGCCGCGTTGGCCGCGGTCGTGGCGATCCTCGGCATCCACCAGCGCAGCGCGGAACTGGTTGTGGTCGCGGCCGGTGTGGGCGTGCTGCGCGCGGCCGTACTGCCGTGGCTGGCCGGGCGGGCGCTGGGCGGCGCGCCCACCGAGGCCCGCGAGAGCCGGCCGCTGGTCAACGTCGCGACCTCGCTGCTGGCCGCAGCCGCACTGACCCTGCTGGCCTACGCGGTGACCCGTCCGCTGGTGCGCCTGGCGCCCTCGCCGGCAACCGTCGTCCTGCCCGCCGGGGTCGCGGTCGTGCTGATCGGATTGTTCACCCTGGTCACCCGCCGCCGCGCCGTGTCCCAGGTGGTCGGGTTCCTGGTGCTGGACAACGGGATCACCGTCACGGCGTTCCTGGCCGCTGCCGGCGTCCCGCTGATCGTGGAGCTCGGCGTCTCCTTCGACCTGCTGTTAGCCGTACTGGTGTTGCAGGTGCTGACCACGAGGTTGCGGGCCGCCTTCGGCAGTAGTGACCTGGACGAACTGCGGGAGCTGCACGACTGATGAGCGTCCTTCTTCTGCTTGCCCCGATCGGGCTGCCGCTGGTGGCGGCCGTCGTCTACGCGGCGGCGGGCTGGCGGGTCCGCACCACCGCCTGGGTCGGCGTGGTCACCTGCGGGCTGCTGGCCGTGGACGCGATCGGCCTGGCGGCCACCGTCACCCGCCACGGCCCGGTCCAGCGCCTCGGCGGCCTGGTTCGGGCTGACGCCTTGTCCGCGTGGATGCTGCTCGGCGTCGCGGCGGTCGCGTTGCTGGCCTGCTGGGCTTCGCCCGGCTACCTGGCCGCGGGGCACGCCAGCCGCCGCCGGGCCGGCTGGTACGGAATCCTGCTGCACCTGTTCATCGCCGCGATGGCCACCGCGGTGCTGGCCGGCAACCTTGGTGTGCTGTGGGTCGCGATCGAGGCCACCACCATCGTCACCGCGTTTCTCGTCGGGCACCGCAGCGACCGCCCCGCCCTGGAAGCGGCGTGGAAGTACGTGGTCATCTGCTCTGCCGCCATCGCCATCGCCCTGCTCGGCCTGGTCCTGCTCTATGCCGCGGCGCGGCACGCGGGCCTGACCGGTCAGGACGCGTTGGACTGGGCCGCGCTCACGGCGCGGGCCCGTGACCTGGACCCGGCGGTCACCCGCATCGCCGTCGGTCTGGCCGTCATCGGGTTCGGCGCCAAGGCGGGCCTCATCCCGCTACACGCCTGGCTGCCCGACGCCCACTCCCAGGCGCCCGCCCCGGTCTCCGCGCTGATGTCCGGGGTACTGCTGCCCGTCGCGCTCTATGCCGTGCTGCGGGTCAAGGCCATCGCCGACCCCGCCCTCGGTACCGGGTACCTGCGCACCCTGTTGCTGATCATGGCGCTGGCCACCCTCGCCCTGGCCGCGCTGCTGCTGATCGGTCAGCGGGACTACAAACGGATGCTGGCCTACTCATCGATGGAACACATGGGCCTGATCGCCCTGGCCGCCGCCCTCGGCACGAAGCTGGCCATCGCCGCGTTGCTGCTGCACATGGCCGGGCATGGACTGGCCAAGACCGTCGCCTTCCTCTCCTCCGGACATATCCTGCACCGCCACACCTCGGGCCAGATCAGCGACGTACGAGCGCTGGCCAGCCGGATGCCGCTGCTGGCCGGCCTGTTCGGGGTCGCCGTGCTCGCCCTGCTCGGCTTCCCGCCCGCTGCGCTGTTCGCCAGCGAGGTGGGCATCGCTCGTGCGGGCGCCGCGGCCGGGCTTGGTTGGGTAACCGCCGCCGCGTTCGCCCTCGCCCTGCTCGCCTTCGCCGCGATCACCGCGCATACCGGGCGGATGCTGCTGGGCTCACCAGCGACCGCCGCCGAAACACAGACGCCGTCGTTCACCATCGCCGGCGCGCTGCCACTGATCACCGGACTGGTCGGTGTGGCCGCCCTCGGGATCACTCTCGGCCCGTTCGCCGACCTGCTCAGCGCCGCCGCGGCTGTCGTGGGTGCGCCATGACCGAGCCATCGACCATCAGCCCGCCGCCGCTGCCTCAGGGGCAGCACGCCGGCTACCGGCGCGTCGTCATCCCCACCACGACCGAAGCCCTTGCCGAACACGCCACGGCGCTGCACCAGGCGGGTTTCCGGTTGGCCCTGGTCGCCGCCCACGACGACCGAGACCGGCTGCGGGCGGTGTACCTCTACACCGCGGCCGCCCCGGACCGCAGGGTCGAACTGCACCTGCCCATCGACCGCGACGACCCCAGCGTGCCCAGCCTCGCCGGCCTGTCCTTCCCCGCCGGCCGGTTCGAACGCGAGATGCACGACTTATACGGCATCCAGCCCCAGGGCCACCCATTGCCCCGCCGTTTGGTCCGCCACCAGCACTGGCCCTCCGGGTGGTACCCGATGCGCGAGGACGCCGGCCCGCCGCCCGAGTTCGCCGACACCGACGGTCCGTTCCCGTTCCTCACCGTGCACGGTCCCGGCGTATACGAAATCCCGGTGGGGCCGGTTCACGCCGGGCTGATCGAACCCGGCCACTTCCGGTTCTCCGTCGTCGGCGAAAGCATCCTCAAACTCAAAGCCCGCCTCTGGTACGTCCACAAAGGAATCGAGAGACTCTTCCAGGGCCGCGACGTCCTCGGCGGCCTGTCCCTGGCCGAACGCGTCTCAGGGGACACCGCGGTCGGGCACACCCTGGCCTACTGCCAGGCCGTCGAGGACGCCCTGCACCTGCAGGTGCCACCGGAAGCCCACCGCATCCGGGCGATCCTGCTGGAAATGGAGCGCCTCTACAACCACATCAGCGACCTCGGTGCCCTGTGCAACGACGTCGGTCACGGCGTGCTGTACGCCCACGCCCTGCGCATCAAAGAGACCCTGCTGCGGATCAACAAGAAGACCACGGGGCATCGGCTGCTGCGCGGCGCAATCCACCCCGGCGGCGCGACCCTCAACCAGGTCCCCGACCCGGACCGGCTCGCCACCATCGGCGAGGACATCCGCGAGGTCGTCTACCTCGCCCTGGCCAATTCACTGGTCGCTGAACGCTTTACGGGCACCGCCATCCTCACCACCCAACAGGCGCGCGACCTCGGCACCCTCGGCTACGTCGCTCGCGCCAGCGGACTGGACGTCGACGCCCGCCGCGACCACCCCACCAACTCTTTCACCGCCGACCATGGACTGACCGTGCCTACCCACACCGGCGGCGACGTGCTGGCCCGATTCCACCAACGCGCCGCAGAGATCGATGTCTCCCTCACGATTCTCGACACCCTGCTCCGCGCAGTCTCACCAGGCACACTCACGGGTTGGCCCGCCACCGAACATGCTCCAACGCCTGGGCACGTCGTGTCCGGCGTGGGCGTTGTTGAGAGCTGGCGCGGCACCATCGTGCACCGTGTCGAACTCCGTCCCGATCAACGCTTGACCCGTGTCAAGATCGTCGATCCGTCCTTTCTCAACTGGCCCGCCCTCCCCCTGGCCCTCGGGGGCACCATCGTCCCCGATTTCCCTCTGGCCAATAAGAGCTTCAACCTGTCCTACTCCGGCAACGACCTGTAGCGTCGACCGATCACGCGTGGCGAAATGCGGAGAGGGTTTGTCACGGTGGTGGGCCGCACCGACGCATCGGTGTGGTCGCCGGGCGCGACTGGCTGGCGAGCGTGACCCGCCTCGCCGGGCACACCTCCGCCATGGCTGACATGGGGATCCTCGCCGACCCGCGCCTGCCTGCTGCGCCGAGCCGACCACCTAGTTCGGCTACCGGGGCGCGAACTACTCGCCGTTCCCGACCGGCCTACCGCCATCGTCGGGTTCAACGACAAGGTCGCGGTCGGTGCGCTGGCCGCCGCCGCCGAGCGCGGACTGCGGGTACCGGCCGACGTATCCGTGACCGGCTTCGACGACCTCGACCTCGCGCAGGCCACCACTCCGCGGCTGACCACTGTGCGCCGGCCCTTGCCAGAGAGAGGCCGGACAGCGGTCGGCCTCATGATGCGGCTCGTGGAACGCCGCCACCTCGACGCGCTGCACATCGAACTGGCCACCGAACTGGTCATCCGCGACTCCACCGGACCGGTCCCACACTGATCCGCCGGTAGCACCGCGGCTGGCCCGGCCCCCGGGCGCTACCCAGGTCACCGCCCGCGAACAGCGCCTATGATCATTCTTCAAGGCGCAGGCTCAGCTGACCTCAGCCGCTACGTACCTGCATGATCAGCTACGCGAGGTTCGATTGGTGCTCAATGGGTAGGCGGAGTACACCACCGCGCCCGGGTACCGGCAGCGCGGGAGGTGGCCGGCGGGACCTCGCGGGCGTCGTTGCCGAGAAGGTCGAGTTCGGCTCCGCGCAGCTGGTACCGGACCCGCGTCGACGGGGTGGATGGACGCTGCTGGTGGAGGAGGTACAACAGTCCTATGTGGACGTTAACGACCCGACCCACCTCGGCTTCGAGTACACCCGGATGCTCGCCACGATCGTGGACGCGGCCGCGCCCGGCGGTCAGCCGCTGCGGGTGCTGCACCTGGGAGGCGGGGCGCTGACGCTGCCCCGGTACGTGGCGGCCACCCGGCCGGGCGCCCAGCAGGTGGTCGTCGAGCGCGACGCGAAGCTCGTCACGCTGGTCGAGCGGACGCTGCCGCTGCCGGCGGACGCCGACATCCGCGTCCAGGTCGGGGACGCCCGGCAGACCGTTGGCGGCCTGGCGGACGAGCGGTTCGACCTCGTGATCGGCGATGTGTACCACGCGGCGCAGATCGCACCGAGCGTCTGCGACGCCGACTTCGTCGCGGAGGTGGCACGCGTTCTGCGCCCGGACGGCATCTACGCGGTGAATGTCGCGGACATGGCGCCGTTGTCGCTGACCCGCAGCCAGGTGGCGACCCTTCGGACCAGCTTCGTCGACCTGTGCATGCTCGTGCGCCCTGAACTGCTGCGCGGTCGGCGGTACGGCAATGTGGTCCTGGCGGCGGCGAAGCGGCCAGAGCGGTTGCCGCTTGCCCGGCTGGCGGCCGCCGCGGCGCGGGACCGCCGTCCCTACCGGGTGCTCAGCGGCGTCGGCCTGCAGACGCTGGTGACGGGCGTCGAGCCGGCCAACCCAACCGACACCCCCGCCGACCGCGCTACACGCTCAGCGCCCGAGACGCCGGAGTAATCGGGGCGGGCAGGTTGCCCTCACAACCGAGGTAGCGGTGCACGGCCGCCGCGGCCGACCGCCCCTCGGCGATTGCCCATACGATCAGTGACGGTCCCCGGCGCATGTCGCCGCAGGCGAACACTCCGGGGGTATCGGTCTGCCACGCATCGTCCGTCTCCACGGTGCCGCGCCTGTTGCGGGCCAGCTTCGCCTGGTCCAGCAGTGGGCCTGCCTCGGTTCCGGCGAACCCGATGGCTAGCAGGATGAGTTCGGCCGGGTACTCGCG
>CAZYCD010000053.1:6811-23629 GCA_964645345.1 uncultured Micromonosporaceae bacterium | reverse complement strand
GCCGCCCAGCGCCTGGATCACCGCGGTGAACGCGGGCTTCGGCGCGTAGTTCTCGTCGAACAGCAGGGCCGCGCCCTGACCGGAGAACGTGCCGGGGATCCACGAGTACTTGTCGGTGACACCCCAGGTGGTGATGCCGACGCAGCGCGACACCCCGAGGCAGGCGTTGACCACCGAGCGGTAGTCGTTGGCCTGTTGGGCAAGGGTGGTCGCGTTGGATGGCGTCGACATCCGGATGTCCAGTTCGGTGATTGCCACGTCCACGCCCAGCGCCGCGAAGCGGGCCAGGTTCGACTGGAAGGTGCTCGGCACCTGGCCGAGGATCAGGTGCGACTCGAAGCCGACGCCGTCGATCGGTACGCCCTGCTGCTTGAGCGAGGACACCAGGTTGTACATGGCGTTGGACTTCGCCCCGGTGCCCTCGATGTTGTAGTCGTTGAGGTACAGCTTGGCGCTGGGGTCGGCCGCGTGGGCGGTCCGCAGCGCGTCGGCGATGTAGCCGGTACCCATCGCCTGGTAGAAGACGTCGGTGCGCAGGTTGCCGCTGTCGTCGAACGGTTCGTTCACCACGTCCCAGGCGTAGACCTTGCCCTTGTAGTGCGTGGCCTCGGTAGTGATGTGGTTCTCCATCACGGCCTGTACCTGGCCGGTCGGCAGGCCGGACACCCAGCCCGGCAACTGGCTGTGCCAGACCAGATTGTGGCCGCGTACCCGCTGGTTGTGCGCCTGGGCGAAGGACACCACCTGGTCGCCCGGGCCGAAGTTGAACGAGCCCTGGGACGCCTCGACGGTGTCCCATTTCATCTCGTTCTCCGGCGTCACCATGTCGAACTGGGTCGCGGCGGTGTCGGCGTACGCGGCCTCGCCGATGTGCCCGGTGCTCAGTGCCGTGCCGAAGTAGAGGCCCTTCCCCTCCGCGGCGCTGCGCAGGGTGGCGTCCGCAGCATGCGCGGAAGGCGTCGCCAGGGCGACCAGGGCGACGCAGGCCGCGCCGGCGAGCGCCGCCGGCAGGCCGAGGAGCAGACCCCGGCGCTGAAACTTTCGGATGGTCATCGGAACCCTTCTGTCGTGCGAGGAAAGGTGTTGCCCGCCGCGCCCGAGCGGCGGGGTTGTCTGATGACCGGCTCCCGACGCCAAAGTATCGACAACGTTTTACATATGTCAATGCGAGGCGCGGTAAGTTTCACCGCGATTGACACCGTTAGCGGGCGCGTGTGAGCCTCCATCCGCGCCGTGGGGCCGAGGATCCGCCAGTGGAAAGGCCTTACATGCTCCGCACCCGTCGGCCTGCTGACCGCGGTCGCGGCCGCCGCCGCCGCGGCACTGGCCGGCCAGGTACTGCTCAACACGACACCCGCCCGCGCGGTCACCGTCGACTCGTACGCGTGGAAGAACGTCGCCGTCGGCGGCCGCGGATTCGTACCCGGCATCATCTTCAACCAGAGCCAACCCAACCTCGCCTACGCCCGTACCGACACCGGCGGCGCGTACCGGTGGAACCAGGCGACCTCGAGCGCCAGCCCGAGCCGCAGCGCCAGTCCCAGCCCGAGCGCCAGCCGGTCGGCGAGCCCAAGCCCGACCACCACCGGCGGCGGCGGCGGTTGCACGGTCGCCTACACGGTGACCAACCAGTGGTCCGGCCGCTTCCAGGCCGACGTCAAGGTGACCAACACCGGAGCGGCGGCGGTCAACGGCTGGAGCCTGGTGTGGTCGTTCGCCAACGGTCAGGTCATCAACCAGCTATGGAGCGGCAACTTCACGCAGCGCGGGGCCGCGGTCACGGTGACCAACGCGAGCTACAACGGCACCGTCGCACTGGGCGGTACGGCGGAGTTCGGCTTCCCGTCCTCCTGGGACAACACCACGAACGCGCTGCCGGGGAGCTTCACGCTCAACGGCGCGAGGTGCGCGACGTCCTGACACAGCTGGGGGCGGCCGGTACGCCGGCCGCCCCCACGCTTCCTGCGGGCTCACGTGCAGGCGCCCCCGTTGACGGTGAAGCTGGTCGGGCTGGCGTCGCTGGACGCCCAGGTGCCCTGGAACCCAGCGGACACGCTCTGCCCGGCCGCGATCGTCGCGTTGTAGGCCATGTTCGTGAGCGTGACCGACTGGCCGCTCTGGCTCGCGGTCGCGCTCCAGGCGCTGGTGATCCGCTGGTCGCCGGGGAACGTGAAGGCGAGGGTCCAACCGTTGATGGCGGTACCGCCGGTGTTGGCGATCGTCAGCTGCGCGACGAAGCCGCCCGCCCACTCGCTTTGCAGGGCATAGGTGACGTGGCAGCGGGCGCCGGTACCACCGGTGGGTAAGGTCGTCGGTGAGGTCGTCGGCGAGGGGCTCGGCGAGACCGTGCGCGACGGTGAGGGTGACGGGGACGGCGAGACCGTGCGGGACGGGGACGGGGACACCGGCGGCTGCGACGGACCGTTGGTGATGAGCGCGTAGGCGAGCGCCGGGTCGAAGACGCCGGCCGCGTCCGCGCAGCCGTCGGCCTCCCCGGGCGGCTTGACCCACAGGTACGCGTCGATGGCCGCGTCACCGGTTCCGGCGGTCGGGGTCACGCCCAGCGCCCGGCCGCTCGGGTCGCACCACTGGCCGTTGGAGCCGTTGCCGTTGCGCGAGGTGTCGACGACCGCGTGCAGGTTCGACGGGCTGCCCAGCGCCGAGAGGATCGCCTTGTCGTAGCTGACCTCGTTCGCGGTGAGGTTGAAGTTGGACACGTTGGAGAAGAACCCGTCCGACGAACGGACGCCGGCCGCGTTCAGCCGGCCGGCCTGGTCGCCGGCCGAGTTCCACGCCGAGTGGCCGGCGTCGAGGTACACCTTCGCGGCCGCGTCCGCGCCCTTGATCGTGGTCACCGCCTGGGCGATGGCGTTGTCCCGCGCGGCGGCGTCGGAAGCGGACAGGCACGTCTGCAGCGCCAGCGAGTCGGGCTCCAGGATCACCACGACCGGCGCGCCGTTCAGTCCGGCCGCGAAGCCGCGTACCCAGTTGCCGTACGAGGTGAGGTCGGGCGCGCCGCCGGCCGAGGCCCCGCCGCAGTCCCGGTTCGGAATCTCGTAGACCACGAGTACCGGCGTCCGGCCGGCGCCCTTGGCCGCCGAGGTGACCGCCGAGACGCTCGCCGTGATGGTCGAGGGGCTGTAGGAGGAGAACCAGATCCCGGACGGTACCTGCGCGATGCGGCTGTTGATGGCCGAGGCGCGCGGGTCGCCCGGGTTGCCAGCCACCCATCGGGCGGCCTGGGAGTTCGGGTCGGTATAGAACTGGGTGCTCGCCGGGATGCTGCCGGCCTCGGCTGGTGCGCCGAGGCCGGCCTGCGCGACCGCGGCCGCGACGAGCGCGACTCCGGCGGCTGCGCCGATCGCCACGCGGCGGCGGTACGGACGGGCGGGACTGGACACAGTGGACTCCTTGTCTCCATGGGGTTTACCGGGTAAACCGTCTCCGACCGGGGCGCGGGTCAGGCGGACTCTCGGGCGACCAGGGTGGTCGGCAGTACCGTCGCCTCGTCGAGCGGCTCGCCCTCCATGGCGGCCAGCAGGTTCTGGGCGGCGACGATGCCGAACTGGTCGATGGGTTGGCGCACGGTGGTCAAGGGCGGACGGGTCTGCTGCGCCAGCACGAGGTCGTCGAAGCCGACCACGGCGACGTCGTCCGGTACCCGGCGGCCGGCGCGGTGCAGGGCGTGCAGCGCACCGGCGGCCATCACGTCGGAGGCGACGAACACCGCGTCCAGCATGGGCCGCTGGTCCAGCAGCCGCCACATCGCGTGTACGCCCGAGGCGTGACTCCAGTCCCCGTATGCGACTCCGACCTCTGTCATCTGCGCGGCGGCGATGGCGTCGCGGTACCCGGCCAGCCGGTCGGCGCCGACCGCCATGTCCGGCGGCCCGGCGATGGTGACGATGGTGCGCCGCCCCTGCCGGATGAGGTAGTCGACGGCCGCGCCGGCGCCGCCCCGGTTGTCGGCGTCCACATAGGACACCCGGGCCGGGCGCATCGGGCGGCCCACCATCACGACTGGCTTGCCGAACGCGGTCAGCGCGGCCGACAGCGGGTACCGGCCGTGGTCGGCCAGCAGCAGCACGCCGTCTGTCTGTCCACTGTAGAGATACCGCTCGACGGTCGTCATCCGGTCGTCGGTCGCGGCGATGACCATCAGCGGGACGTCGTGGGCCGCGAACACGTCCGAGGCGCTGTTGATGAGCCGGGCGAAGAACGGGTCGGCGAACAGCCGGGCCTGGTTGGCGCAGACCACCGCCGCGACGGAGCGGATCCGGGACCGGGGGCGTACCGGCGCGGCCCGCTGCCGCACGTACCCCAGGCGGATCGCGGCCTCCCGGACCTGTTGCCGGGCGGTGTTGCTCACCGGCGCGGAGTTGTTGAGCACCCGGGAGGCGGTGGCGATCGAAACGCCCGCGAGCCTCGCCACCTCGGCCAGGGTTGGCGCGGCCTTCGGCGGCGGGAATTCGGTCATCGTAGTGGGCATCCGACACCCCAGCTGATCTTGCTTGGGAGCGCTTCCATCGATCAGTGTACCGAGTGTTGCGTCCGTGTCAACGAGCCGTTGCAGGCATGTGTCGGGCAGTGTCGGGCGGCGGGGGAGCCGGCACGACGGCTCCCTCCGCCAGAGGGAGTCGGCGCAACGGGCGCCATGGAGGTGCCGCCAGTACACGTCATATATAAACGGATGTCAATTGAATGGCCCGCCGGCCGGTCCCGTGACCGCGCCCACCCCGCATGGCCAGCGCGCAACGCCGCCACCGGCCGGTGACCCGGTGGAACTTCCCGCCCCGGCCGCCGGGCGCGGCCGTACCGCCGCTGGGATGCTGGACTGATGCGACGCGCGTACGTGGTCACCGGCGGCGGCCGGGGTGTCGGCCGGGCGATCGTCGAGCGGCTGCTGTCCGACGGGCACGCGGTGGTGGCGGTCGAGCGGGAACCGTCCACTGTGGACTGGACCGCGGGTCACCCCGGTGCGACCCGGCTTGCCGCGGTCACCGGGGACGCCGGCGACGAGCGCGTCGCGGCGCGGGCGGCCGACGCTGCGCAGGCGGCGGGGACGCTGGCCGGATGGGTGAACAACGCCGCCGTCTTCCGGGACGCGGCGCTGCACGCGGTACCGGCGCGGGAGGTGCTCGACACCATCGCGCTCAACCTGGAGCCGGTCGTGGTGGGCTGCGCGACGGCGGTACGGCGCTTCCTGGCCGCCGGTACCCCGGGCGCGATCGTGAATGTCTCCTCGCACCAGGCGAGCAGGCCGGTGCGGGGTGCGGCACCGTACGCGACGGCGAAGGCGGCGACCGAGGGCCTCACCAGGGCGCTGGCCGTCGACTACGGCCCGGTCGGGATCCGGGTCAACGCCGTCGCGCTCGGATCCGTGGCCACCGAACGGTACGCGGCCTTCCTGGCGGAGCAGGCACCCGAGCAGGCGCGGCGGGTGGAGTCGCAACTGGCCCGCGTGCACCCGATCGGCCGGGTGGGGCAGCCGCGGGAGGTCGCGTCGGCCGTCGCTTACCTGCTGTCCGACGCGGCCTCCTTCGTCAACGGCGCGGTCCTCCCGGTGGACGGCGGGCGCTCGGTCTACGGGCCCGATCCGGAGGAGACCTGACCGGCCGCCCCGGCCGCTCCAGCCGCCCCGGCCGCTCCGGCCGCCCAGGCACAGCCCGGGCGGCCGGTCGGGTCGGCGCGCCCGCTCAGTCCAGCGGCGGGGCCTTGTCCAGGAAGCCGTACACGCTGCGCAGGCGGCCGTCCTCCGCGGCGACCGCGACGTCGAAGCCGACCACGAGCGGCTGACCGCCGGACGCCGGTAGCAGCTCCCAGCCGAACCTCGCGACGTCGTGGTGGGTGTCGACGTTCCCGGCGAGCCGGAAGACGTGGCCGGGGAACATGTCCTGCGCCCCGGCGATCAGCGCGCCGATCGCCTCGTGGCCCCGGACCTCGGCCATCGGGTCGGTGTACGTGCCGTCCGGCGCCCAGACGTCGGCGACCGCGCCGCGCCGCGCGTCGGGATCGGACTCGTTCCAGGAGTCGAGGTATCGCTCGACGACTCCGGTCAGGTCACTCATGCGCATCTCCGTTCGTCCGGCGGCTTCGGGGCCGCCCCTGCGGTACGACCGAATCTCGCACGCGGACGTGGAGCGGGTCGATGACGTGACAGGTAACGCGGCGGCGCCCGCGGTCGGTGATGGTTCGCCGGTGTCGGTTGTTGTCCCGGCGGCAGCCCGCTGTTTGGATCCGGAGAGTCAACGGAACGCCTGCGGGACGGAGGCCGGTCATGGCGGACGGGCGGTCGCTCGGGCGGCGGTTCGGGTGGCTGTGGGCGGCGTACGCGGTGAGCACGCTCGGCACCTGGCTCGCCTTCGACGCGTTCCCGCTGATCGCCGTCCTCGTGCTGCACGCCGGGCCGGCCGAGGTATCGGCGCTGGCGGCCGCGGGCCTGGCCGTGGGAGCGGTGGTGGCCGTGCCGCTCGGGCCGTGGGTGGAGTCGCGCCCGAAGCGGCCGGTGATGGTGGCGATGGACCTCACCCGGTTCGCCGCCCTGGCCACCGTACCCGTCGCGTACGCGCTCGGCCGGCTGGGGCTGGCTCAGCTGGTGGTCGTCTCGGTCGTGGTGGCCGCAGCCGACATCGCCTTCCGGGCGGCCAGCGGTGCCTTCCTCAAGGCGCTCGTGCGGCCGGCCGACCTGCTCGTCGCGAACGGGCGCTTCGAGGCCACCTCGTGGACCGCGACCATGCTCGGCCCGCCGCTGGGCGGCGCGGCCATCGGAGTGCTCGGGCCGGTGGCGACCGTGCTCGCCGACGCGCTGAGCTACCTGCTGTCCGCGGCCGGGATCCGGGCGATGGGCGGGCCGCAGCTGCGACCTGCGCGCCGGGTCGCGTCCCGGCCGCGGGCCGGTGACCTGCTCGCCGGATGGCGGTACATCCTGGGCCACCACGCGCTGCGGCCGTTGCTGTTCAACACGATCCTCGTCAACGGGCTCATCCTGGCCACCTCGCCGCTGCTCGCCGTCCTCATGCTCGGCCGCCTCGGGTTCGCGCCGTGGCAGTACGGGCTGGCCTTCGCGGTACCGTGCGCCGGCGGCCTGCTCGGCTCGCGGCTCGCGCGCCCGCTCGTCGGCCGGTACGGGCGGCACCGGGTCATGTGGTCCGCCGGGACGCTGCGTGCGTGCTGGTCGCTCGGGCTCGCCTTCATCCGGCCCGGGTACCCGGGCCTGCTGCTCGTCATCGCGGTCGAGCTGGGCCTGATCACGTGCTCGGCCGTGTTCAACCCGGTGTTCGCGACCTACCGGCTGGAGCAGACCCGGACCGACCTGGTCGCCCGTACCCTGTCCGCCTGGTCGGTCACCGGCAGCATGGCGGTCGCGGCGATGACCGCGGTGTGGGGCCTGCTCGCCGCCGCGACCGGCCCGCGCACGGCGATCGGGGTCGCGGGCGCACTGCTGCTCGCGACCCCGTTGCTGCTGCCCCGGCGGGACGGCGCATTGTCCAGGGTGGACGGTGGCGCGGCCGGGGGCCGGGGTCAGCCGCCGGCCATCGCACCGAGGATGATGAACGGCTCCTTCCCGGAGACCACCGCCTCGGGCAGCGGCGTGTCCGGCGGGTCGTTGGACAGGTCCTCCTCGCAGGCGTAGAAGCGCACGAACGGCCGGCGAAGCCCGCTGTGTCGGTCCCGGATGGTACCGAGCAGCATCGGGTACCGCGCCTCCAGCGCGTCGAGCACGCACGCCTGCGTCACCGGGTCGCCGGGGTCGTCGAGGCTCACCTCGCCGGTGACGTGGGCCAGGGTCTTGAGGTGGGCCGGGAGGACCACCCGGATCACGGCAGCACCTGGGCTTCCACCGAGAGCACGGCGGGCAGGTCCCGGACGATCGGCGCCCAGGTGTCCCCGCCGTCGGCCGAGTGGTACACCTGCCCGCCGGTGGTACCGAAGTAGATGCCGCACGGGTCCAACGTGTCGACCGCCATCGCGTCGCGGTAGACGTTGATGTAGCAGTCGGACTGCGGGAGCCCGTGGGTCAGCGGCTCCCACTCGCTGCCGCCGGTCCGGCTGCGGTACACGCGCAGCTTCCCTTCCGGCGGGTAGTGCAGCGAGTCGCTGGTGATGGGTACGACGTAGATCGTCTCCGGCTCGTGGGCGTGTACGGCGATCGGGAAGCCGAAGTCCGACGGCAGCCCGTCGCTCACCTCGCGCCAGTTCGCGCCCGCGTCGTCGGTGCGCATCACGTCCCAGTGCTTCTGCATGAACAGGGTGTCCGGCCGGGACGGGTGCTGGGTGATGTGGTGCACGCAGTGGCCGACCTCGGAGTCCTGGTCCGGGATCTCGCCCGAGCGCAGGCCCTTGTTGATGGGTAGCCAACTGGCGCCCGCGTCGTCACTGCGGAACGCGCCGGCGGCCGAGATCGCGACGTAGATCCGGTTGCGGTCCGCCGGGTCCAGGATGATCGTGTGCAGGCACATCCCGCCCGCGCCCGGCTGCCACCGCGGCCCGGTCGGGTGGGTACGCAGGGCGGTCAGCTCGGTCCATTTCTGGCCGCCGTCCCTGGTCACGTAGAGCGCGGCGTCCTCGGCGCCGGCGTACACCGTGTCCGGGTCGTCGCGGGCCGGCTCCAGGTGCCAGATCCGCTTGAACTCCCACGGGCGCGGGGTGCCGTCGTACCACAGGTGCTCGCCCACGTCGCCCTGGTAGGCGAAGTCGTTGCCGACCGCGGCCCAGGTGCGGCCACCGTCGTCCGAGCGCTGGATCAACTGGCCGAACCAGCCGCCCGACTGCGAGGCGTAGAGCCGGTCGGGGTCGGCCGGCGAGCCGGCGAGGTGGTAGACCTCCCAGCCGCCGAAGTGCGGCCCGTCCACGGTCCAGTCGCCGCGCCTGCCGTCCGAGGTGAGCAGGAACGCGCCCTTGCGCGTGCCCACGAGTACCCGTACGCCACTCATCCGCTGCTCCTCCGCTCCGTCGCGTCTCTTCCTTCCCCGTTGTGACCGGCCGCGACCCCAGGACTCATCGGCCCAGTCTGCCCGGTACGGCGATTCCTGGAAAGCGCCCGAGATCGTCCAGTTTGGACCATAATGAGGGGATGGCAACGTGTGAGGTCTGCGGAAACGACTACTGGCTGTCCTTCGAGGTGCACACCGTCGGCGGGAACGTGCACGTGTTCGACTCGTTCGAGTGCGCGGTACAGCGGCTGGCACCCGTCTGCGAGCACTGCAACTGCCGGATCATCGGCCACGGCGTCGAGGTGGGCGGGCAGTTCTTCTGCTGCGCGCACTGCGCCCGCGCGGTCGACGCCGAGCAGGGCTCGAAGCTGCGCGACACGGTCGGCGCCCACCCCGGCTGACCGGGCCGCCGGGCCCAGCCAGCCGGGAGGGACGGGGCTCAGCTCTGCCGCAGCGCGGCCATCGGTACCGGAATCTGGTAGGCCGTCGCGCCCGCGCCGACGCCGCCCTGGCAGGTGTTCGGCGGGGTGGTCGTGACGCCCCGGGTCGACGGCATCTCCGCCGCCCAGAACATGTACCCGAGCATGCCCGGCGTGGTGCCCGCGCCCGCGGGCGCCACCGTCTGCACGTACGAGCCGGTCGAGTTCTGCAGTGACGTGGAGAAGCTCGTGCACTCCGGGCGCACCTGGCTGCCTTCGGCGATGTAGAGGCTGCCGGTGAACTTGGCCGGGGCCAGCGGCGGGATCGGCGGGCTGTAGTTGCTCTTGCCGACGACGTGCTCCTGCCAGTTGCCCTCGGCGCCCGAGGTCGACGGCTGCTTCGACGGCACCATCGCGTTCGCGTAGTCCAGCACCGGGGCATCGGTACGCAGCCAGTCAGCGGTTGCCTTGCGGCCGATGTCGATCAGCCAGCGGTCGCCGGCGGCGAGGTCGATGGTCAGCCGGGCGGCCTGGTTGGCGCCGGTCGCGTCGTATGGCAGAGCGGCGCGGTAGGCGTCGATGAAGGCTTGCAGGCCGGTGAGGTTGGGCGAGGAGTTCTCCTCGTAGTCGATCTCGATGCCCACGCCGAGCTGCTGTGCCAGGGCGGCCGCGTTGCGACCGAGCTGCGCGCCGTTCTGGGCTAGCGCGGTGTCCCAGTCACTGGTGTAGGTGATGCCGCCGATGGACAGCATCACCCGGATGCCGTGGCTGGTGAAGTAGCCGACCACGGCCGAGGTCATGCCGCGCGGTACGCCCGCCACGTCCCCGGCGTCGTTGGTCTGGTTCAGCAGCCGCAACGGGTTGACGAAGCTCAGGATGACCAGGTTGACCGACGGCCTGCCGTCACCCCGGTCGACCAGCCAGTGGTTGTTGGTGTCGAAGTCGGTCATGTCGCGGACCGTCGACCAGGTGCAGGCGTCGTTCCCGCAGTGCCAGGCGCCGTAGACCTGGATCGGGGTGGGTGTCGCGGCAGCCGCGGGCCGGCCGGTGACGACGAGACTGAGCAGGAGCAGCAGGGCGGTGGCGAGGACGGATCTTGTGCGCATGTCGCCTCCAGGCGATCAGTCAAGGAACCTTACAGATAACGGCGTCGCCGGTCGTCTATGCGTTACCCCTGCCGGTACCTCGATCGTTGAACTCCCGGGTGGGACCGGGGGACCCGGGAGTCGATAAGCATGAGTCACAGCGGTCAGCTGGTGCTGACCTTCGTCATCGGCGGCGCGCTCGGCCTGCTGGCCGGGTGGAGCATGGCCCGGGCGCGGTACGCGCCGGTGGGCGACGAAAGCGTGCCCCAGCTACGTACCGTCAAGAACACGGTGGCCACGTTCCTGAAGAACGCGGTGCTCGTCACCGTCGCCGCCGCGGTGATCCTGGCCCTCGCGGTCAACCTCGCCCACTCGCGTCGCTAGCCCGGGGTCGGGTACCTGCGGGACCACCTCGCCGCGGCGCACAAGGCGATCGCGAGCGGCGTGCGACTGGAGGGGTACCACGTCTGGTCGCTGCTGGACAACTTCGAGTGGGCGCAGGGGTACACGCAGCGGTGGGGGATCGTGTACGTCGACTTCCAGAGCCAAGCGCGCACACTCGAGGCCAGCGCGCTGTGGTACCGCGACGTGATCGCCCGCAATTCGGTGTGACACCGCGCCGGTACCCGCACAG
The DNA here is from genome assembly GCA_964645345.1 of uncultured Micromonosporaceae bacterium. Classification (GTDB taxonomy): domain Bacteria; phylum Actinomycetota; class Actinomycetes; order Mycobacteriales; family Micromonosporaceae; genus Rugosimonospora. Next base: position 12,558 of record CAZYCD010000053.1, on the reverse strand, counting down.
CCACTGAGCCGCCGACCCGCGGCCGGCCGCCCCCTCGGCGGTCGGCCACGGGCCGGCAGGTCCGGACAGCATGCCGCCCGGCCCCACCGTCCGCTGTGGAGCCGGGCAGCACCGCGCTGCCGCTACCGCTCGGTCGCGAGGTGCTCGCGCATCGCCGCGAGCGACCGGGCCAGCAGCCGGGAGACGTGCATCTGGGAGATGCCCACCCGCTCGGCGATCTGGGTCTGGGTGAGGTTGCCGAAGAACCGCAGCGCGATGATCTGCTGCTCGCGCGGGCCCAGCGCGTCGAGCGCGGGGCCGATCACCGCGCGGAGCTCGGCGTTGGCCAGCTCCGGGTCCTCGACGCCGAACAGGTCGCCCAGCTCGGTGCCGTCCTCGCCGTTGCCGACCAGGGTCTGCAGGGACACGGCGCTGTAGGCGCGGGCGCTGTCGAGCCCCTCGATGACCTCGTCCTCGGTCCGCTCCAAGTAGGCGGCGACGTCCGCCACGGTCGGGGAGCGGCCGAGCTGGTGGGACAGCACGTTGGTGGCCTCGTTGATGTCGGCTTTCAGCTCCTGCAGGCGTCGGGGTACCCGCACGTCCCAGGTACGGTCCCGGAAGTGCCGCCGGATCTCGCCGACGACCGTGGGTACCGCGTAGGCGGCGAAGTCGTTGCCGTACTCGGGGTCGAACCGGTCGATCGCCTTGATGAGGCCGACCGACGCGATCTGCACCAGATCGTCCATCGGCTCGCCCCGGTCGTGGAACCGGTAGGCGAGGTGGCGCGCGAGCGGAAGCCACGCCTCGATGACCCGTTGCCGCAGGGCGGGCCGGTCCGGGTCGTCGTCCGGCAGCGTGGCCAGGGTCTTGAGCAGGTCGAGCGCCGAATCGTCGACTGTGGACTTACGGGTACGGCGCGGTGCCGGTACGCGGGTGGTGGCCTGGTCGGCGGCGTACGGGGCGGTGATGGTCATTGCTGTTCCTCACATGCGTCCCGCGCGGCCCGTCCGGCGGCGCGGTGCACGAGGCACAGGCACCGGTTCCGGCGGCACAGCGCGAAGATCGTATGCAATCGGGGGCGCCCACGCCTTGAGCGCCGCCTTGACTCCTGAGGAGTCCTCCCGCTGCCGGAGACACCCTCACGATCAGCGGATCACGGAGAGGGTACCTCACTTCCGCCCGCCAGTCACGCCCCCGACACACGGGAGGCGGGAATCACCGGCGACCGCCTTGACCGCCCCCCATCGCATGGGTAAATTAGGCTGGCCTTATTGAGGTTAGCCTTACCATGGAGCGTGACGATGAGCGCCGCCGAGGTCGTACTGCTGGGCGGGATCGCCGGATTGACGATCTTTCTCGGCCTTCCGATCGGGCGGATCTCCCGGACGTCGGTCGGGGTGCGGGCCTGGCTCAACGCGGTCGCCCTGGGCATCCTGGTCTTCCTGCTCTGGGACGTGCTGGGCCACGCCGTCGAGCCGGTCGAATCCGCGCTGACCGCCGCGTCCCGCGGGCACAGCGCCGGCTGGGGCAGGTTCGTCGGGCTGTCCGTGGTCTTCGTCGCAGGCCTCGGCATCGGGCTGATCAGCCTGGTCGCCTACGACGGCTGGATGTCGAACCGGGCCAAACGCCGCGCGGCGGCCATCGGGCCAGGCGCGATGTCGGTTGCGGAGCGGCCGGTACGCACCGGCCTGGACTTCACCGAGCCGGCCCGGCGCCTGGCTCTGCTCATCGCGGTCGGAATCGGGCTGCACAACTTCTCCGAGGGCCTGGCCATCGGTCAGTCCGCGGCCAGCGGTGAGATCAGCCTCGCGGTACTGCTGATCATCGGCTTCGGCCTGCACAACGCGACCGAGGGATTCGGCATCGTCGGCCCGATGGCCGCCACCCGGCAGCGGCCGAGCTGGGCGCTGCTCGGCGTGCTCGGGCTCATCGGGGGCGGCCCGACCTTCGTCGGTACCGTCATCGGCCGCTCGTTCGTCAACCAGCCGGTGTACGTGGCGTTCCTGGCGCTGGCCGCCGGCTCGATCCTCTACGTCGTGGTGCAGCTGCTCCGGGTCGCGCTGAAGCTGGACCGGACCTGGGCGCTCTACGGCGGCCTGCTGGTCGGCCTCCTGCTCGGCTTCGCGACCGACTTCGTGGTGACCGCCGCCGGCGCCTGAGCGGGGTTAGACCGCGAACACCTGGGACTCGTCCCGGAACGCCTTGAACTCCAGGGCGTTGCCGGACGGGTCGCGCAGGAACATCGTCCACTGCTCGCCCGGCAGGCCGGCGAAGCGCAGGTACGGCTCGATGATGAAGGCGACGCCGGCCGCCCGCAGCCGGTCGGCCAGCTCGTGGAAGTCCACAATGGACAGAAGCAGGCCGAAGTGCGGCACAGGTACCCGGTGGTCGTCGACCGAGCTGTGCCCCGCGTCCGGGTCGCGCGCCCCGGCGACCTCGTGAGTCACCAGTTGGTGGCCGTAGAAGTTCCAGTCCACCCAGTTGTCCGCGCTGCGCCCCTCGGGCAACCCGAGCACGCCGCCGTAGAACGCGCGGGCCGCCGCCAGGTCGCAGACGGGGACGGCGAGGTGGAAGCCGGGGCGGTCGGTACCGGTCATGGCGGCGATCCTTGCACGCTCAGTGCGAGTCCCGTGGCACCGGGTGCCCGCTGGAGCCCACGAGGAAGTCCAGGTCGGCGCCTGTGTCCGCGCCGCCGACGGTGTCCACGTAGAGCTTCTCCCAGCCTCGCCGCGGCCGCGCCAGCCGCTCGGTCATCGCCGCCGACGGCGGCCGGGCGTCCAGCTCGGCCTGGTCCACCTCCACGTCGACGCGCCGGTTCGGCACGTCCAGGACGACCCAGTCGCCGGTGCGGATGCGGTCCAGCGGACCGCCCGCCGCGGCCTCCGGCGCCACGTGCAGTACGACCGTGCCGTACGCTGTGCCGCTCATCCGGCCGTCGCACACCCGCACCATGTCGCGTACACCCTGGGCCAACAGCTTGGCGGGCAGCGGCATGTTGGACACCTCGGGCATCCCCGGGTACCCCTTGGGCCCGCAGCCGCGCAGCACCAGGACGGTATCGGCGTCCACGTCCAGTTCGGGATCGTCGACCCGGGCGTGGAAATCCTCGACGGAGTCGAAGACCAGGGCGCGGCCCCGGTGCCGCAGCAGGTGCGGCGAGGCCGCGGCCGGCTTAATGATGGCGCCCGCCGGGGCGAGGTTGCCGTACAGCACGGCGATGCCGGCCTCGGGCTTCAGCGGCTCGTCGCGCACCCGGATCACCTCGCGGTCCCAGATCTGGGCGTCGGCGAGGTACTCGACGAGCGGCCGGCCGGTGACCGTGAGGGCGTCGTGGTCGAGCAGGTCGACCACCTCCCGCAAGACGGCCGCCAGGCCCCCGGCGCGGAACAGGTCCTCCATCAGGTGCCGACCCGCCGGCTGCAGGTCGACCAGCAGCGGTACCCCGGCGCCGACGCGGTCGAAGTCGTCCAGCGACAGCGGGACGCCCAGCCGGCCGGCGATGGCCAGCAGGTGCACGACCGCGTTGGTGGAGCCGCCGATGGCAGCCAGCGCGACGATCGCATTGTGGAACGAGCCGGTGGTCATGACCGTGCTCGGCCGCCGGCCCTCGGCGACCAGATCGACGGCGAGCCGCCCGGTATCGTGCGCGCGGGCCAGCAGGCGGCTGTCCGCGGCCGGGGTACCGGCGGTGCCCGGCAGCGTCATGCCCAGCGCCTCCGCGAGCAGCCCCATGGTCGACGCGGTACCCATGGTGTTGCAGTGCCCGCGACTGCGGATCATCGAGGATTCGGAGTCCAGGAAGGCCGCCTCGGACAGCGTCCCGGCGCGCACCTCCTCGGACAGGCGCCACACGTCGGTACCGCAGCCCAGCGGTACCCCGCGGAACGTGCCGGTGAGCATCGGGCCGCCCGGTACCACGACGGCCGGCAGGTCGACCGAGGCGGCCGCCATCAGCAGCGACGGGATGGTCTTGTCGCAGCCGCCGAGCAGCACCACGCCGTCGATCGGGTTGGCCCGCAGCATCTCCTCGGTGGCCATCGCGGCCATGTTGCGCCACAGCATCGCGGTCGGCCGCACGTTGGTCTCGCCCAGCGAGACGCACGGCAGGTTCAGCGGCACCCCGCCGGCCTCCCAGACGCCGCGCTTGACGTGCTCGGCGACCTCGTCCAGGTGGCTGTTGCACGGGGTCAGGTCCGAGGCGGTGTTCGCGATCGCGATCTGCGGCCGGCCCTCGAAGGCGGAGTTCGGCACGCCGCGCCGCATCCACGCCCGATGGATGTAGGCATTGCGCTCCTGGCCCGCATACCAGGCGTCGCTGCGCAGGTTCGCCATCGCAACCTCCGTCCGGGTTCGTGCGTGGACCATACTCCTCGCATGCGCGCCCTTGTCGTGACCGGCCCGCGCACGGCCGGGATCCAACAGGTCGAGGAGCCGGTCGCCGGTCCGGGACTGGTCGTCGTGGACGTGGAGCGGGCCGGAGTGTGCGGTACCGACCTGGAGTTCTTCTCCCGCGATATGGCCTACCTGGACACCGGCGAGGCCCGGTACCCGGTGCGGATCGGGCATGAATGGTGCGGAGTGGTGACCGAGGTCGGCCCCGGGGTCGACCGGTCATGGCTCGGCAAGCGGGTCACCGGCGACACGATGCTCGGCTGCGGTACCTGCCACCGCTGCACCTCGGGCCGGCAGCACCTGTGCGACGACCGGTACGAGATCGGCATCCGCCGGGGCTGGCCGGGCGCGCTGGCGCAGCGGCTGCCGGTACCGGCCACCGCGCTGTACGAGCTGCCCGAACCGGTGGACCCGGCGCTGGGCGCCCTGGTCGAGCCGGGCGGCAACGCGCTGCGGGCGGTACGCGGGGCGCGCCTGTCCACGGGCGACCGGGTGCTGGTGACCGGCCCGGGCACGATCGGCCTGCTGGTCGCGCAGATCGCCGCGGCGCAGGGTGCCGAGGTCCACCTGTTGGGGCGCGACGAGCCGTCGCTGCGGTTTGCCCGCTCGCTCGGCTTCGACCGCGCCTGGACCGCCGGTACCCTGCCCGCGCTGGACTTCCACGCGGTGGTCGACGCGTCCAATGCGGCGCACCTGCCGGCGCTGGCCGTGGACCTGGTCGAGCCCGGCGGCCGGGTTGTCTACATTGGACTGTCCGGGGCGCCGAGCATGGTGGACAGCCGGCGGATCGCACTGAAGGACCTGACCGTGGTCGGCGTCCTGAGCGCCTCGGGCGGGCTGGCCGGGACGGTCGAGCTGTACGCCTCGGGGGCCGTGGACCCGCGCCCGCTGGTGGCCGCGGTGGTCGGCCTGGACGAGGCGGGCGAGGTGCTGGCCGGGCGGCGCCGGCCGGAGTGGGGCGACGCGCCGAAGGTACACATCGACCCGCGCCGGTAAGTCTCCCGTGCGGTGCCCTTCGCCCTGGTCAGTGGCCGCTGACCCTACACGACGTCGGTGATCGGGGAAAGACCGGGCAGGTCGGCTGTTCGGTCGTTTTACAACATGCGCCTCACCTGCCACACTTCCTCTGCTTTCTGGGTCACACGAGTGGCCATACACGGGAGGAAACACATGGACGAGCAGCGCGACCCGAACACGCCCGAGATCGGGCGCCGCCGGCTCCTGCGCCGCGCCGGTGGGGTGGCCGCAGGCGTGGCCGGCGCCACCGTCGTCGGCGCGGCGGTGATGCCCCAGGCGGCCTCGGCCGCGAGCGGCGACAGCATGACCATCGGCGTGGCCACCAACGACGCCGGCACCAACGGCACCACGCTGACCAC
>CAZYCD010000053.1:0-6711 GCA_964645345.1 uncultured Micromonosporaceae bacterium | reverse complement strand
GATGACCGGATCCGGCAAGGCGATGGCGGCCGGCCAGAGCCGTGCCGAGCAGGCGCGGACCAGGAAGCCCACCTGGTCGAAGTAGCGTAACGACGCACGACTCGGGACGACCCGGGCGGGAATCCGCCCGGGTCGTCCCGTCTGCGCTTACCGGCCGGGGTCGGTGACCGTCCACAGTGGATGGCGGCGGGCGCGGGCCGGTCGGGCGGCGGTACCGGGTGACCGCGGGACCGGGCGAGGACCTCCATTCGGTGGCCGCCCGCCGATCGGGAAGGGCCTCCGCTTCGGTCCGCGCGGAAACGTCCCCAGGTACCGGTGGGGCGGCCGGCCCGGCATCGCCACCCGGGATCGCTTGCGGTGGTACAAATATCACCTATAGCGCGCAATATTCATGGAATGGTAGTTGATGGCGGCAAATGATGCGGCGAGGTGGCTCCGCAAGGGGGAGGATCTTCAGCGATCCACCCTCATAGAGCTGTTCTTCGATCTCGTATTCGTATTCGCGCTCACCCAACTCTCCGCCGCTCTCGCCGCACACCTGACCGTCAGCAACGCGTTCAAGACGCTCCTGCTGACCATGGCGATCTGGTGGGTCTGGTCGGTCACCACCTGGGCCACGGACCTGTACGCGCAGCGGGCCGGCCTCCGGGCGCTCGTCATCGCGCTCATGTTCGGCGTCCTGCTTCTGTCCAGCGCCGTACCGAACGCCTTCGAGGAGGAGGGACTGGCGTTCGCGCTGGCCTACGTGGTGCTGCAGATGGGGCGTACCTCGACTCTCCTGCTGGTCACCCTGCATCATCCGCTCAGCCGGCGGCCCGCCCGGATCCTGTTCTGGTTCTTCGTCTCCGCGGTCTTCTGGCTCACCGGGGCCTTCGCGCATGAAAGCCGCCGCGTGGCGCTGTGGGCGATCGCCATCGGGATCGAGTACGGCTCGGCCAACCTCGGCTGGCCGACACCGTTTCTCGGCCGGTCCGCCCTGTCGGAGTGGGACGTGATCGAGGAGCACCTCGCCGAGCGGTACCGGCAGATCCTCATCATCGCGCTCGGCGACATGATCCTGACCATGGGCCTGGTCTACACCGAGGGCCGGCCACGGGCGGTGGAGACGCTGGCCCTGGCGACGTCCTTCGTCACCACGGTGGTGCTGTGGCAGATCTACGCCTACCGGGCCGGCGAGCGGATCACGACCGCGTTCGCCCCGGAACCCCACCGCGGCAGGCCCGCGCGCAAGCTTGACTGGGACCACCTGATCATGGTGGCCGGGATCGTGGTGACCGCCGTCGGTACCAAGCTGGTCATCGCGCATCCGCTCGGCCGCGCGCCGTGGTCGTGGATACTGATCCTGATCAGCGGGCCGGCGCTGTTCCTGGTCGGCCGCATCCACTTCGGGTACGTGGTGTTCGGCCACCTGTCCCTGCCCAGGGTCATCGGGCTCGGCGTGCTGGGTGCCATGTCCCCGGTGATGGTACTGCTGCCGCCGGTGCTGATCGCCGCCTCGGTGACCGCGGTGCTGCTCGGGATAATCTCGCCGGACCTGCCGGACCTGTGGCGGCCCGCCCACTTCATGCCGCCCAACACCAGGCGCCAGCAGGCGGCCACCCAGGGCGCGGTGGAGTCGAAGGCGGCGCCGCCGGAGTCGGCGTCCGCGGACGCACCGCCGCCCACGTCCGGGGATTCCAACGCCTGAGGCCGGCTCCGCGGGTGTCTACAGTGGACGGAGGCCGGTCAGGTGCGCAGGACGCGGCCGGCCCGCCCGCCGGTGTGCCGGCCCCGCTCGACCGCCACGACGCCGTTGACCAGGACGAGGTCGATGCCGGCGGCGAACTGGTGCGGCCGCTCGAAGGTGGCCCGGTCGCGGATCCGGTCCGGATCGAACACCACCACGTCCGCGGGGGCGCCGGGGCGCAGCACGCCGCGGTCGGGCAGCCCGACCCGGGCGGCGGGTGCCGACGTGCAGCGGCGGACGCCGTCCGCCAACCCGTGCGCGTACCGGTGGAGGTACCGCGGGAAGCAGCCGTAGCTGCGCGGGTGCGGGGCGCCGGTACCGGTCGCACCGCCGGGATCCAGGGCCAGCCCGTCCGAGGCGACCACGGCGGCCGGGTGGGAGAGCACCGCTGCAAGGTCGTCCTCGGTGCGCCCGCCGGACGTCATGATCACGCCGGTACCCAGCTCGGCCAGCAGATCGAGGGCTACCTCGTCGCCGGTGGTACCACGGGCGGCCGCCAGCGCCGCGACGGTACCGCCGACGTCCGGATCCGTCCCCGGGCGCACGGTCCAGCTTATGGTCACGTCCTGCCAGGTCGTCGGACGGTCCCGCCACTCCTCGCGGACCGCCGCGCGTACCCCCGGATCGCGCAGCCGGGCGGTCCACACGTCGGCGCCGCCCTCCTGCGCCCAGGCGGGCAGCAGCTGCGCCAGGGGGGCGTTGCCGTGCAGGTACGGGTAGATGTCCACGCCGACCGACAGCCCGTCGGCGCCCGCGGCGTCGACCAGCTCCAGCGCCCGGTTCACCGCGCCCCAGTTGCGCCGGCCGACCGCGCACAAGTGGGAGATCTGGGTACGGCAGCCGGTCGCCCGGGCCACCTCGACCGCCTGGCGCACCGAGTCCAGCAGCCCGTCCTCGTAGCTGCGCACGTGCCAGGCGAAGACCTTCCCCGCTTCGGCGGTGACCGCGGCCAGGGCGGCCAGCTCCGCCTCCCTGACGTAGGGCAGCGGCGCGTAGGCCAGGCCGGTGGACAGACCGACCGCGCCCGCGCCCAGCGCGTCGCCCAGCAGCCCGCACATCCGGTCGAGCTCGGCGCGGCTGGCCGGCCGGTCGGCGAAGCCGCACACCCCGGCGTGCAGCGGCAGGTGCCCCACGAGGGCCGCCACGTTCAGGCCGGGGCGGGCGGTGGCCACCGCCGACAGGTACCCGTCCAGGTCCCGCCACGGCCACGCGACGCCCGGGTCGAGGTCGAGGTAGCTGACCGCGCGCCGCAGCGCGCGCCGGTCGGCGCCGTCGAGCAGCGGCGCCACGCCCAGGCCGCAGTTGCCGACCACCTCGGTCGTGACGCCCTGGTGCACCTTGCTCAACCCGCGCGGATCGGACAGCAGGGTCAGGTCGGAGTGCGTGTGGATGTCGACGAAGCCGGGCGCCACCACGCGGCCGGACACGTCGACGACCCGCGCGCCCGCCGCGTCCGCTCCGGCGCCGATGGTCTGCACCCGGCCGTCGCGGATCAGTACGTCGGCGGTGCGGCCGGGCGCGCCGGTACCGTCCAGGACGAGTCCGCCGCTGAGGAGAAGCACTGGTTGCGTGTCGACGCCCGAGTGTACGAAGACGCGCCGCCCTGATGGAATGGGGCGATGTCGCAGCATCCCGCGCAGTCGGTACCGCAGCCGTCCTACCCCGCACACGACACCGTCTTCACCTGGGCCGCACCGACACTGCGCGTCGGGCTGGGCGCCGTCGAGGAGGTCGCCTTCGAGCTGTCCCGGTACGCACCGCGCCGGGTGCTGCTGGTGACCGACCGGCAACTCGTGGCCACAGGCTGGCCGCAGCGCGTCGCGGAGCTGATCCGGGCCGGCGGCATGGAGTGCGGCGTCTACGACGGGGTACACGTGGAGCCGACAGACCGGAGCATGGCCGAGGCGGCCGCGGTGACCCGGGACAGCGGGCCGTGGGACGCGTTCGTCGCGCTGGGCGGCGGCTCGGTGATGGACACGGCCAAGGTGGCCAACCTGTTCAGCACCAACCCCGGCGAGCTGACCGACTACCTCAACCCGCCGATCGGGGCGGGGCGCGCGCCGGTCAACCCGTTGCGGCCGTTGGTGGCCATCCCCACCACCGCCGGTACCGGCGCGGAGTGCACCGCCGTGTCGATCCTCGACGTGGTGGACCTGAGGGTGAAGACCGGCATCAGCAACCCGGGACTGCGCCCGGTGGCGGCCATCGTCGACCCGCAACTCACCATGTCGTTGAACCCCCAGGTGACCGCGGCCGGCGGGATGGACGTGCTGTGCCACGCGCTGGAGTCGCTGACCGCCCGGCCCTACGACGCGGTACCCCGCAAGCGCGCCGAAGAGCGGGCCGTCTACTGCGGCGCCAACCCCATCTCCGACGTGTGGACAGAGCACGCCCTGGGGCTGCTCGCCTCCGCGCTGCGCACGGTGGTACGGGACGGGGGCGACGAGGACGCCCGGGCCCGGATGATGCTCGCGGCCACCTACGCCGGGATGGGCTTCGGCAACGCCGGTGTGCATCTGCCGCACGCCGCCGCGTACCCGATCGCCGGTCAGGTACCCGCGTACCACGCCGCCGGGTACCCGGGCGACGAGCCGCTGGTACCGCACGGGCAGGCGGTGTCGCTGACCGCCCCGGCCGCCTTCCGGTTCACCTTCGCGGCGGCGCCCGAGCGGCACCTGCGGGCGGCCGCACTGCTCGACCCGTCAACGGCCGACCTGGAGCCCGTGGAGCGGCTGCCGGCCGCGCTGGTGCGGCTGATGCGTGACATCGGGATGCCGCGCGGCATCGGCGAGGTGGGATTCACCGAGTCGCACCTCGACGCGCTGGTGGCCGGTACCCGGGCGCAGCAGCGGCTGCTGGCACAGGCACCCGTGCAGCCGACCGACGACGACCTCGCCGCCATCTTCGCCGGCTCGGTGGAGAACTGGTAGCGCCGGTACCGTCTGGGTAGTGGTGGCCGGTTTCCCGGTGCGGCGGGTACCGCTCCGCTTACCGTGACGGCATGCCCGATCCGGCGGACCAGCATCAGGCGGCGGGCCTGATGCGCCGCCCCGGCGGGCCGCAGCGGGCCACCCTCCTGGAGTTGCTGTTCGACCTGGTCTTCGTGGCCGCCATCGCGCTCAGCTCGACGACGCTGGCCGGCGACGTCAGCTGGCACGGCGTCGTACGCGTGGCGCTGCCGCTGGCGGCGGTGTGGTGGGTCTGGTCGATCACCGCGCTCACCACGGACTTCTACGATCCGCAGCGCCCGCAGATCCAGGTCGTCATCGTCAGCGCCATGCTGGGCACCATGGTGCTGGCCGCGTCGATCCCCGAGGCGCTCGGCGAGCGCGCGCTGGTCCTCGCGGGCACCTACGTGGCCGTCCACATTGGACGGGGCATCATCCTGGTGGCCAGCCTCGGCGGGACCGTGGCCCAGGCCCGGGCGGCCCGGTTCGCGATCTGGTTCGCGGTCTCAGGTGTCGCGTGGCTCGCCGGGGCACTGGTCAACGAGCGGCTGCGCGCGATGCTCTGGACACTGGCGCTGCTGGTGGACTACGTGTCCGCCGGCTTCCGGTACCCGGTACCGTGGCTCGGCCGGGTACCCCTCGACCAGTACGGCAAGGCGGGAGAGCACCTAGGCGAGCGGTACCAGCAGTTCATGATCCTCGCGCTCGGCGACCTGATCCTGGTACCCACCATCAAATACAGCCAGACGGAGCCCAGTGCCGCCCGGACCACCGCCTTCCTCGTCACGTTCGCCGAGACCCTGCTGCTGTGGCAGGTCTACGTGTACCGCGCCGGTTCGGTGCTGCTGACCGTGGTCAGCCGGAGACCCGGCCGGGTCGTGCGCTGGGCGCCGTACACCCACGTGCTGATGGTGGCCGGGATCGTCGCGACTTCGGCCGGCTCCGATCTGGTCGTCGGCCGGCCCACCGGCCGCACCCCGACCGCCTGGGTGGCGCTGATCGCGGGCGGCTCGATGCTGTTCCTGGTCGGCCGCACCACGTTCGAGTACCAGGTCTACAGCCGCGTTTCGTGGACGCGGTTCGCCTTCATGGGTGTGCTCGCCGGGCTGTCGCCGTTGTTGACGCTGCTGCCGCCGTTCCTCGTCGCCGTCGCGGTGGCGTCGGTGCTGGCCGGGATCGCGGTGACCGACAGCGTCCGCGCCAACTGGACCGTGCGCCACTCGCCGGAGGCGGTCGACCCGCCGGGCGGGGAGCCGGCTCGGGCCTAGAGGCGCAGGCCCGGCACCCCCGCGGGGGTACCGGGCCTGGCGCTTGCGGTCCGTGCTACGAGAGCGGCGGGTACGCGTTGGCCATCAGCTGCTGGAACTGCGCCGAGAACCAGGCACCGGAGACCGGAGCGTTGGGCAGGGCACCGCTGGGCATGTTGTTGTTCAGTGCGTTGCCACCGTAGGTCGGGTCGCACATCCGGTCGAAGCCCTTGCCGCCCGGGTTGTTCGGGCCGGTCGGGATCAGCGAGCTGGAGCCGTCCGACTCACCCGGCGGCTTCACCCAGACGTACGCGTCCATGTGCGGAGCCGGTGCGGCGGTGGGCCGAATACCGAGACCCGCACCGCTCTGGTTGCACCAGTCGCCCCGGGCGGGCCGCTTGTCGATGCGGGACTGGTCGACGTAGGTGTTCACGTCGGTGGAGGTGCTCACCGCGGTCGGCCGGTTCGGGCCGCCCCACCCGTCACGGGAGGTGTCGATGAGCATGCCGATGTTCGACGGGAAGCCGGCCGCGACGGCCTTGGTGTAGAAGTCTGCGGCGAAGTGCCCCTCGTCGAAGTACGGGTTCCACTGGTAGAAGTTCGCCGACCGGATCTGGGTGCCGTTGATGGTCAGGCTCGTGTTGGTCAGGAACGGCTCCGTGACCGGCGTGTAGTTGGCGGTGTCGGTGATGAAGCCGTCGATGCTGCTCATGCCGGCCGTGGTGCCTTGCACCGTCGAGGCGAACAGGCTGATGGCGGGGCCGAAGTTGCTGTCCCAGCCGAGCCAGCC